>NZ_REHJ01000017.1:0-4197 GCF_003692825.1 Lactobacillus sp. ESL0228 | reverse complement strand
GCAAGGTACAGGGGCAGTCGCAATAGACTGCTTTTTTTGTTTCTTTTTGAAAAAGAAAATCGTGTCCTCAAGGACACGACCAGACGAAAAAACAAGCATTAGTCTTCACGACTTTTGCTTGTTTTTTTCGTCATGAAATTTTGTGCATTACGCAGTTTTGCCAAAATTGAATTAAGCAGAAATTGCGCCAGCTTTTTCTGCTTCGCCCCCTGCGTAAGGGCGTGTGATGTAGTGACTTTTGCGTTAGCAATTGTCACTACATCGAAAACGTTTCTTTTTAGCAAAAGAAGCAAAAAATTAGTAGAATAGGGTCAGCTGGAGGTCGCTAAATTATGAACCAAAAAATGACTGTTTCGTTTGCAAAAGGCAACGCCACCGAAACTTCAATTAGACACAATAACCGCTCCCTTGATCCCGATCACTTCGATTACGATAAAGCAGGACACCGTCACATTTTGCCAGAATATACGTCCCTAAACGAGGTGCTAGTTCATCGTGACATTAAAAAAGTTTATCAAGAGCAATTTGGCAAAGCCGTTGAACAATACAATGCCAAACAGAAACGTAAAGATCGCCGGATCACCGATTATTATCGCAAAATCAAAAATAGTAAAAATCAAGCGACCCAACGTGAATTTATTGTTCAAGTTGGCAACCAGAATGATTATTTAAAACAAGATCGTACTACATCTAAAAATTGGCAAACTGCCAAAAAGATTTTGACCGAATTTGAACATGATTTTGAACAGAATAACCCCAATTTACAGGTTTACAATGCGGTCATTCACATGGACGAGCCGGGCTCACCCCACCTACACCTTAATGTTGTCCCTGTAGCACATTTTAAGAATGCACAGCGAGGAGTAACCGTTAAGCCGAGTTTTGATAAAGCTTTAATTGAAGAGGGGTTTAAACCTGATCCCAAGGACAGTCGGGCGCTTTTTCGTGAATTTCAACATCAACAAGCCGATTGTCTAACCGAACTAGCACGTAAATTTGGCATTGAACGTGAACAAGGCTTAACCAATCAATTAAAAAACGTCCACGAATACAAGCAGGCTATGCGTGCCGTTAACCAAGCCCAAGCCTTAGCTCTGCAACAAAAAAATAAAAATGCTGAATTAGCTATTAAATTAACTGATCAAAAAATTATGAGCCAAGAATTGGATCAGCAAATCAAGGATAAACAACAAAAATCGGCTATTTTGAGCCGTGAGAGCCATTTAAAAATCAAAAACGAGGAAACATACTTAAGTACACTAAAACGGCTCTCAGACGTTAATAAGCACGCTGACGTTGATTATTATTTACCAACTAAAACTTTTGGACTCGTTGATAAAGTTAGTGCCCAAGCCCGAATCGCTAAATTAATCAAACAAGCTAGGCTATCCCAAAACTTAGTTCAAGTAATTCAACAAAATCAAAAACTGACTGCCACTAATACGCAATTACAAACGCAAATTCAAAAATTAACACTGGAAAACGAAACCATTGCTGATAAAAAATCACTTGAAGGCTATAACATTGGCATAAAAAAAGGACGCCATGAAGAAAAACAAAGAGTCCATGTTAAAGCTGGTGAGCCTTATCAAAAAGAAATTAAAAGCTTAAATAAAAAAATTACCGAGCAAGATAACTATGCTGTCGAACTAGTTATGGAACTTAACAAGTTACAAAGCGATAACTTAACTTACCAGTATCAAATCAAGCAATTACAAGAACAGTTAGGTAGCGTCAAAAGACCCTATCAAGAAAAAATCGCCACTCTAACTACAGAACTCCAAGACCAAAAACAACAAAATCAAACACAAAAACAGCAATTAGCACAAAAAGACCAAGTCCTCCATATGCAAGCCACTGCTATCAAACACCAAAAGCACCAAATTAAGCACCTCAAACAATTTGGGCAAACTTTAGTTACTGCAATTGGTGAGTGCAAACCATTACTCAAAAATACTTGGTCTAAAGTTGTAGAACGTATTGGACAACATTTCCACCAACAACAAGAAACCGACTTAAGTCTCTTTGAACACCACTGGTCTAAAACCGATTTCCAAACCCTTAAACATCACGCTTCGACACCTTCAAAAGCTGAATTATATCAACTATATCTACAACACAACCAAGATATGGATTTAGATCGTTAAAACCACTACTAGCATTCTAGGCTGCTTTCCTGCTGCTACTCACCCTGCACTACTTCTAAATCACTACTACCATACCCTCCAGTGGGGCATACTACCCCCATAAGTACCTTTAATAAAACCGCAAAGCGGTTAGTTAGGTACTTTTCCCCTAGCATAAAGAGGAAAATAAAAAGTATCTAACTAATTTGCTTTGCAATTGCTGGTTATAACTTTCGGCTTACGCCGACATACATTTAAGTTTAAACGCCCTACACAGTAGTTCTCGCCGTTGTTTTTTCTCGCTTGATGAATGAATCTCGTTCTGGGCAACGCCATTTACTAACCCCAGTCAATAGCTTTTCTTGCTATGTTCTGCTCACTACTGCCGTATGTTCCACTGCTACAAATTCTCCTTACACATGAGTAATTCCAAATCTGTAGTAGTCGTCTGTACCGCCCTGACCTTGTTCGCACTGCTGGTCGTCACCGCCACTTGCCCCACTGCTACGTTACTAGCTTTCGGAAATAGATTTATTACTTGAGATGGCTCTATTAAACCTGTCCCTTTTTACAACTTTGTCCTGTTGGCTATTTGTGTGCTGTCTTGATAACGGAAAAACCTCCGAACTAATCTTTTCACTTTAGTTCGGAGGTTTTTAGCTTTAATCTCTTGAATTCTTATTTAAGTTTGTTATACTTAATTATGAATTTGAGGACTAAAGCTAATTTATTCGACCGCTCAAATTGAATGTGAATTAGCTTTTTTCTTTGCCTAGATTGCTTTAAGTACAAGCAACCTAGGCTTTTTTATTTAATTAACAATGTAATCATAGCATAAAAAATAGAAATAAAAACATTTATTTCTAAAATTTAAATCATCAAAGAGCTAGTTGCTAACAGAAATAGCAACTAGCTCTTTGATGATTTATTCCAATAGTTAAGATAACATCAAACAATTGTGCAATAAAAAAGTATCTAACTTTTACACATTCCAAAAATATCCATAAGATTATTTATGTAATACACCAAAAATCGAAATTAAACCATGCCCAAAACCATGATTTGCAAAACTAGGATTAAGTAGCTCTCTATAAATTTTTCGTCCTTCATCAGAGAGTTCTTGACGAATAGCCAACGGAGTTAATCTAGACTGAAGTGAATCGGTTATAGCAGGAAAATATTCTTTTTTTTCTAAACGACGCTTAGCTGTACACATTATTTCTCGCTCTTTTGCAGAAATAGATCCCTGAAGGCAAGTATTTATTTCTGCTAATAAAATATTTTCTGACTTCGATACTTTCATCTTAACACCTCAATTATTTATGTTCTATCTATGTCCAAAACCATAGCCATCTTGCATACCGCTAACCCAACCATTATACACAACATGTCCAACCGTTTGCCAAGTATTTCTAGTAACAACGTACTTAAATTTTCCAGTATTACTTTCCATTAATATCCCATTAGAACCTGTATTACTATCAACAACATACCACTTAACTTTTTTCTTATTACCGTAATATTCAGGTCCTAAAGTGTGATATGTTGAACGTAACAAAGGATTATAATCATCATTATTATTTAATATACTTGATTAACAATATTTAAATCCCCTATACCAGTAGTAACTTAACATAATGTGCATTATCGGAAGTAGGTAAAAAAGCCTGCAGGATTAGGTCTAATTTTAGCTTTAAAAATAAGCTTGTGAATTTTAATCTGTATAGCATATAAAAAGCCCGAATTAGTGGGCTTTTTGTTTTCTGATTTTTTTCAATTTCACAATTAGACCAATTAAAAAAAGCGCAAGAAAATCTTACGCTTCCTCTTACAATTTTACTTAAAAATTTTAAGTATTGCTTCAAGTAAATCTTTCAACTTATCAAGTAAGTTTGCCAATTTATCTAAAGCGATTCCCAATTCCCGCAAAGCGGGTGTTAAATCAGTAAGTAATATGCAAGTAAGAGATAATAAAACCACGTATTTTAGCATCACGCCCACCTCCTTTCATGGAAGTTAATCAGACTTCCTGAGATTGCGCACTAAAAAACGTGCATTAACATTTTACCAT
>NZ_REHJ01000016.1:0-1181 GCF_003692825.1 Lactobacillus sp. ESL0228 | reverse complement strand
CAATTTTAAGTTGAACACCCTACTTGATTTGATAGATGCAATCTAATCTTTTCTCATATAATTCATCGGGAGTGTGGTAGGCTAAGATTTTGCGCGGCAGGTTATTGCACCATTCCTCAATGCCGTAGATTTGGATCATATCATAATCCTTGATGTATTTGCCTTTGGGGATAAAGCGCCTGATTAACCGGTTGTGCCGCTCTACTCCGCCCTTCTCACAAGAAGTGTAAGGGTGCGCATAGTAGACCAACGTCTGCGATACTCTTTCTAACTGGGCTAAATCCGCAAACTCAGAACCGTTATCCGTGGTAATGGTCTTAAAGACCTCATTCCAGTGTTCTTGGTAGTGGCTGCGCAAGATTTTAAAGGCCGTCATGACACTAGCGGCAGTCTTATCCTTAATCGGAATAATCATAAACTTGCGCGTCATGCGTTCATACAGGGTTAAGAGGGCCTGGTCATCTTTGGTCTTGTGACCTAAGACTAGGTCGCATTCCCAGTGACCAAATTCGCGGCGCTGGTTAATAGCAGCAGGTCGCTCACTAATACTGCGCCCCAGTCTGCGTTTATGCTGGCGTATCCGTTTGGCTTTAGTCTTACGGCTTAAGCATTCGGGCAAGTTAGTTGCCTTAATCTGTAATAAACCACGTTCCACATAATGGTAGAGCGTCTTGGTGCAGACGGTTTCGGCCCGGGTAAATTTACCACTGGCTAAGGCCCGGCTCACACAGGCATCAAGCGACCAGCCGTGCTTGAAGAAGTGCGCTTCAACGTACTTAATGAAGCGAGTTTTGGCCAAGCAGGCTTGCTTACGACCGCAGTTTAAGCGTCTTGCCTGATAGCGTCTTTGCGCTGCTTGGGCATCATAGCGGTGCCGTTGACCGTGATAGAGTGCAATCTGACCGCGTTCAAGCTCATATTTCACGGTTGCGGGCGAACAATTAAGACTAGCGGCAATTTGACGCAGGGACTGGCCCTGCTGGCGCAAGACTTGGATAATCACGCGGTCTTGCAAAGCAAGATGTTGGCCCTTTTGATGATTAGATATGGTAGAATTAAGCGAGTTCATTGGTAACTTCTTTCTAGAATTGATTGGGTAATTACATTCTATCAAAGAAGTCCAATGGACTTTTTTCATTTTTTAATTAGGGCAAGTGTTCAACTTCATTTTACAATTTACC
>NZ_REHJ01000015.1:0-1310 GCF_003692825.1 Lactobacillus sp. ESL0228 | reverse complement strand
CAAAATTAGAAGCAGTAGATTTGTATCAAAGAGGATTTAGTACAAAAGAAATTCAAGAGAAATTACATATCACATCACGTAGATCTATTGATGGTTGGATCAATAATTATCAACAGTATGGTAACAGAGGCCTGGAAAAAAGCTTTTCTAAGACAAGATATAGTGGTCAATTTAAATTAGAAGTCTTAAACTGGAGAAAAGAACATAGTGCCAGCTATCAAATTACTGCCAATCATTTTAATATTAAACAACATTCCACTATTGCGAATTGGCAAAGAAAATTAAATGAAGGCGGTGTTGATGCTTTATTTATTAAGCAAGGACGACCATTAATGCATAAAAAGAAAATTAAAGCAAAGAAGCATAAATATACTTCTCAAGAGTTAACTGAACTTGAACGTCTACGTTTAGAGAATCGTGCATTACATGTAGAAAATGAATATCTAAAAAAACTAGATGCCTTAGTTCAGAAACGCGGACATCGGACGAAGAAAGATCTATAGTTAATGAACTAAGGCAAGAATTTGGCTTTAAATTAAAAGAAATATTACCCTACACAAGTTTGTCTAAAAGTACATTCGAGTACCATCCTCATCCAAAAAAGAAGCTGATCAGTGATAAAGCACTTGTTTCAATTATCAAAATGATAAAGGAGCATCATGCCAGTTATGGATACTGGCCTGTAACTGATACTCTGAGGATGACTTATCACCTAATGGTTAATCATAAACGTGTTCAACGCTTAATGCGTGAGAACAATTTAAGAGCTAATAAATATAATCTGAGAGCCGGTAAATATGATTCTTCAAAGGGTCCACAAAATAAGAAAGCTAAGAATCGGTTCCATCAAAAGTTTAAGACTGATAGACCATATCAAAAGGTCGTAACTGATATTAGTGAATTTAGATATGGGAACATGACTATCCGTGATCGTGTATATTTATCGCCATTTAAGGACTTATTCAGCGGTGAAATTATTAGTTATACGATCACCGATCGTCCATTAACAAGATATGTTCTAGAAGGATTAGAGGGAGTGTTTACTGCAAGACCAAAGCTATTAAATTATCGAATGACAATCCATAGTGATCAAGGAATTCAATATCAATCTAATCCATATCGACATGCTTTACGAAAACATAAAGTATTTCAAAGCAGGTCACGAAGAGCTACATGTCATGATAATGCAGCTATGGAAAGTTTCTTTCACATTATGAAAGTTGAAATGAATTATTTTACACATCACTTTGATACTAAGAAACAATTGGTTAAGGCGATGAAAGAATGGATAAGTTATTACAATGAAGATA
>NZ_REHJ01000014.1:0-1568 GCF_003692825.1 Lactobacillus sp. ESL0228 | reverse complement strand
CTATTTTAGTTAATTTCATTTTGAAGTTCCTCCTTCAAATACATATTTTTCATACACAACTAATCATCTTGCAATGATTATTCCAACGATTGTTTACTAGTTAATAAAGATTGATCGTCTTCCAAGTATTAAAATCGTTATATGTTTTGATTGTAAAGTACAAACACGTCGCAAAGGCAATTGCTAAGAGTATCGATAACACCAGCCAAAACCACTGCACGCGACGGTAGGAAAATTTTGCGATCAATGCTTTCAAATACTATCACCTCCTTTAGTGCGCGGCCGCAACATGAAAGTCCAAACCAAACCGCCGAGACTTAACACCAGTAAAACCCCGCAAATAATCGTGGCATACAGCCAATAATTAATCGGCTTCTTAACGGCGCGGTCATTGATTGTCTTAGCCTGCGTATTATTCACCTTCATGGTTTCGTTAAAGGTCCAACTTACCGGGAAGCGATTCTGCGTATTCAATCCTTTTAGGGTGACTTTGATATGATATATACCGGATTGTAGTGCATCATAGCTCCAGGAAATTGGCAACACAATGCGCGAATTAGGGGCAATCATAAAGTTGTTGGCTTTAAAGGTGCGCACCTCGCCGCCACCACTGCGACCGATGGCTACCGCAACACTTGCTTTAGAAATAGCCATGGGGGCAATATTACGCAAGGTAACGCCTAAGGCAGGGTGACGGTTAAAGAGTATCGGCGTGGTTTTAGCGTACTTCACCTTGGGAAAGACCTGATAGTTTTGTCCGCGTAAAACAATTCCTAATGAATAGGCATAATTAGAAGTAATCATGCTGCCCTTAATCTTGGGTGTCTTGGGCTGTTCGACAAAGTGCCAATCCCCATAGATCATGCCATCAAAGCGCTCTTTAGGCAGCTTAACCGTGGCACTGATAATGCGGGACTGCTTTGGCCCTAACTTAAGCTTCTGGTCGCCTCGATGCAGCGTGATTAAGGTAGTTAAAGGGTGCTTTAAACTAGGATCAAGTGTTTTAGTCTGAGGCGTAAAATCAATGCCGCCCCCATCTTGGGTATAGGCATTACGCAAATTAACCCGCACCGTGATCGTTTTCTTAGAAAAGTTCTGCACAGCCATCTTAATCACATGAGTGGAATTCTTCCGATAAGCTAAATCAAAGTAATTAAGGGTCGTATCGACCTGCTCTTCGGGGAAAAGCGGCCTAACTTCAAAGTCGGTGCTATCATCTGATTGAGCAGCCGCCACCATGGTTTGCGGAGTTAACCAGATTGCCAAGACTAAAATTAATCCCAGCCACCAACGCTTCTTAGTTTGCAAAAATGATTCCTCCTAGCAATTTTTAAAATATTGGCAGTTAAACCCGCCAAATTAACATTAATTCAGCGGGAAAACATCAAAACCCATGCAGCTGTTTTTATCAAACCAATCGCTAATTTCGTAGTAGTAAAATGAACAAGCAAAAAGTATCACTATTACAAAAGTTGGCAAACCGATTAACTATATTAAAATAGTGGTATCAACATTGCACTGGTATTTTGAATAGCGCAGTTAGTATAAATGTATATAGCCATAGGTTT
>NZ_REHJ01000012.1:0-3213 GCF_003692825.1 Lactobacillus sp. ESL0228 | reverse complement strand
GAGTTAGTACATTGAAAACTAAATATAATCCAAGAAAAAACCGAGAAACAATCAAAAGAGAACAGATTGCAAGAGCGACCGAGAGAGTATCTTAAAGTAAGGTCAAGAAAAGAAGGGCGCACGGTGAATGCCTAGGCACATGAAGGCGAAGAAGGACGTGACGAACCACGAAAGGCTTCGGGGAGCAGTAAGTAAGCAAAGATCCGGAGATATCCGAATGGGGGAACCCAATGCAGCGATGCATTACTTATTAGTGAATAAATAGCTAATAAGGGCGAGACGCAGTGAACTGAAACATCTAAGTAGCTGCAGGAAGAGAAAGAAAAATCGATTTCCCAAGTAGCGGCGAGCGAAACGGAAAGAGCCCAAACCAAGCAATTTATTGTTTGGGGTTGAAGGACTGCAAAAAGTGAGTAAGGCGGATAGCAGAATTATCTGGGAAGGTAAGCCAAAGAGGGTGAGAGCCCCGTAAGCGAAATCCAAGAGACAGCTAGCAGGATCCTGAGTAGGTCGGAACACGAGGAATTCCGATTGAAGCAGCGAGGACCATCTCGCAAGGCTAAATACTAACATGTGACCGATAGTGAACCAGTACCGTGAGGGAAAGGTGAAAAGAACCCCGGGAGGGGAGTGAAAGAGAACCTGAAACCGTGTGCTTACAAGTAGTCAGAGCCCATTAAAGGGTGATGGCGTGCCTTTTGTAGAATGAACCGGCGAGTTACGTTAAATAGCGAGGTTAAGTCATGAAAGGACGGAGCCGCAGCGAAAGCGAGTCTGAAGAGGGCGAAAGAGTTATTTGATGTAGACCCGAAACCAAGTGACCTACCCATGACCAGGTTGAAGGTGCGGTAAAGCGCACTGGAGGACCGAACCCACGTAAGTTAAAAATTGCGGGGATGAGTTGTGGGTAGCGGTGAAATTCCAAACGAACTTGGAGATAGCTGGTTCTCTCCGAAATAGCTTTAGGGCTAGCCTGGTGCGAGGATGATAATGGAGGTAGAGCTCTGTTTGGACGAAGGGCCCGTCAGGGGTTACTGAATTCAGATAAACTGCGAATACCAGATATCAAAGCACTGGAGTCAGACTGCGAGTGATAAGATCCGTAGTCGAAAGGGAAACAGCCCAGATCACCAGTTAAGGTCCCAAAATCTATGCTAAGTGGAAAAGGATGTGGAGTTGCGTAGACAACTAGGATGTTGGCTCAGAAGCAGCCATCATTAAAAGAGTGCGTAATAGCTCACTAGTCGAGTGACGCTGCGCCGAAAATTTACCGGGGCTAAGCATAGTACCGAAACTGTGGATGCATTAGCAATAATGCGTGGTAGGAGAGCGTTCTAAATGCGGAGAAGTTTAATCGAGAGGATAAATGGAGCGTTTAGAAGTGAGAATGCCGGTATGAGTAGCGAAAGATAGGTGAGAATCCTATCCGCCGAAAGACTAAGGTTTCCTGGGGCAGGCTCGTCCGCCCAGGGTAAGTCGGGACCTAAGGCGAGGCCGAAAGGCGTAGTCGATGGACAACAGGTAGAAATTCCTGTACTGCGTTAGATCGTTAACAACGAAGGAGGGACGCAGGAGGCAAAGAACGCATGGGATTGGAAGACCATGTTCAAGCGTCAAGTGTAACAATGAGTCAAATGCTTATTGTAGAAAAGCATGAGGCGTGAAGAGGAGCGAAATAAAAGTAGCGAAGGTTCGGAAGTCACACTGCCAAGAAAAGCTTCTAGTGAGAGCTAACGTACCCGTACCGCAAACCGACACAGGTAGTCGAGTGGAGAACACTAAGGTGAGCGAGAGAACTCTCGTTAAGGAACTCGGCAAAATAGCCCCGTAACTTCGGGAGAAGGGGTGCTGGTGTAAGAGCCAGCCGCAGTGAATAGGCCCAAACAACTGTTTATCAAAAACACAGGTCTCTGCAAAGTCGAAAGACGACGTATAGGGGCTGACACCTGCCCGGTGCTGGAAGGTTAAGGAGAGCTGTCAGCGCAAGCGAAGCAGCGAACTGAAGCCCCAGTAAACGGCGGCCGTAACTATAACGGTCCTAAGGTAGCGAAATTCCTTGTCGGGTAAGTTCCGACCTGCACGAAAGGTGTAATGATTTGGGCACTGTCTCAACGAGAGACTCGGTGAAATTATAATACCCGTGAAGATGCGGGTTACCCGCGACAGGACGGAAAGACCCCATGGAGCTTTACTGCAATTTGATATTGGGCAGCTGTTAAACATGTACAGGATAGGTAGGAGCCAGAGAAGATAGTACGCCAGTATTATCAGAGGCAATGTTGGGATACTACCCTTGTTTGATGGCTGCTCTAACCAGGGCCTCTAAGCGAGGCATGGGACAGTGTCAGATGGGCAGTTTGACTGGGGCGGTCGCCTCCTAAAGAGTAACGGAGGCGCCCAAAGGTTCCCTCAGAATGGTTGGAAATCATTCACAGAGTGTAAAGGTATAAGGGAGCTTGACTGCGAGAGAGACAACTCGAGCAGGGACGAAAGTCGGGCTTAGTGATCTGGTGGTACCGCATGGAAGGGCCATCACTCAACGGATAAAAGCTACCCTGGGGATAACAGGCTTATCTCCCCCAAGAGTTCACATCGACGGGGAGGTTTGGCACCTCGATGTCGGCTCGTCGCATCCTGGGGCTGAAGTAGGTCCCAAGGGTTGGGCTGTTCGCCCATTAAAGCGGCACGCGAGCTGGGTTCAGAACGTCGTGAGACAGTTCGGTCCCTATCCGTCGTGGGCGTTGGAAATTTGAGAGGAGCTGTCCTTAGTACGAGAGGACCGGGATGGACATACCGCTGGTGTACCAGTTGTCTTGCCAAAGGCATAGCTGGGTAGCTAAGTATGGCAGGGATAAGCGCTGAAAGCATCTAAGTGCGAAGCCCCCCTCAAGATGAGATTTCCCATACGAAAGTAGTAAGACACCTCAAAGACTAAGAGGTAGATAGGCTAGGAGTGGAAGAGCCGTGAGGTTTGGAGCGGACTAGTACTAATCAGTCGAGGACTTGACCAAAAGCGAAGGCAATTTGGGAAGAGAGTTAAAGGTTTAAGTAGTGGATTATATTTAGTTTTGAGTGTAAAAGCTCAAAGAGAAAGTACGGTGGCAAAAGCAAGAAGGAAACACCTGTAACCATGCCGAACACAGCAGTTAAGCTTCTTAACGCCGAGAGTAGTTGGTGGGAGACTGCCTGCGAGGGTAGGAAGCTGCCGTGCTT
>NZ_REHJ01000011.1:0-234631 GCF_003692825.1 Lactobacillus sp. ESL0228 | reverse complement strand
ATTAGTTCCCTCCGATAACGATAAGCAACGTCTATTTTACCATTTAAGCGGGATGTTTTCCACAGGTGAATAAAAATAATTCAGAATTAACAAGATGTGGATAAATATTTTGTGAGAATACACAAAATTTGCTTAAAAAAGCACGTTAAAAAAATAATTCGCATGATCTTCTGTGGATATTTTTTATTATAATAACAGTACTTGAGCTAGATTACACGACGAAATATCCACATGCTGTGCATAATTTTTTAAACAAGCTGGGAAATGTGCATAATCCTGTGCAAAGCACTGTGACTTGTCTGTTGTGGATAAAATTACGGGTCTTTATGTTAACATGCGAGGTCTGTGCGTGGCTGCTTAAATGGGACGTAAAATCCGTTATTGCAATTTTGTTATGGGTTGCACGTCGCGGTTTGCCGCGGTTTAATAAAACAAAAAAAGCAGTGCCCGCATTCACGGGTACTGCCAAATGGGGCATTATAGGACAAAAATTTACTCTTGCGCTGGCCGTAGCGCTTGGTAACTTGGTCTAGTTTAATAATTGGTGTTGTCATTATTGGTCCTCCTTTTGGCTAAATAGCAGTTGTTTGACGCTAGATTTGCGCAAATACAGTAATCCGAATAATAATTGCAGGATGAACTTGATGCTGACGACTAGAATACCGACACGCGAACGCAGCAGGATAGTCGTGAGCAATTCCAGTATGAAGCTAAACGTTAAAAAGAGCAGGGTCTTGCGGTAAATGTTGGAAAGACTGTAGCCGAGAAACTTCTTCACGTTGAAGAAGTTTTGCTGAGAAACCTGGTAGATGCGGATGATCGCGTAGACCAAGGTCATTGACAAGACTAGTAGCAGCGCGTCGATACCATCGAAGAGGTAGAGCGTGTAGGTCAGATCCTTTTGAGCGCCCTTGATGTATTCGCTAATGGAAATAAAGACCGGTTTATACGACGTTATCCATGAATTAGTAAAAATCTGCTCCTTGGTCTTCTGCGACATCTGTTCAGTATCAATCTTAGCCGACCCGCTCTGTGCGCTTAAGTTGTCTGTTTCAAAGAAGGTCATGTTGGCAGGCGTGGCGACAAGAATGATTGTCCGATTCATCCGCAAGGGTTCCGTCGTCTCTGTTGCCCAGGTGAAAACCTCGTCAAATTTTGCAATATTGAAAATCTTTTCTTTAATAAGTGATTCAGTTGTAGTATCTAATTCTGTAATAGCATCAGTTACTAAAGCAATATAACCTTTAATCATTAATAATAAATCTTGGCGATGAGGTAGATTCCCTTGCGTAATTATGCGCTCTAGTCGTGTGAGTTCACTGCATGAGTTTTGATAATAAGAATCGTTCATCAATTTGATTAGCTCTTGTTCACGATCATATTGTAATTTCTTTTCTGGATTTAATTCTGCAAAAAAATTTGCAGCCGGGATGCCGTTATAGTCCAAAAGTTTGATCAAGTCATCGGCAGTGATCCGATTGAGGCCCTTTTCCACCTCGGAATAGAAAGAAGGACTGATTGCTGTTCCAGCCCATTCTCTTGGGGTTTTGTTTGCGCGCAGGCGATATTGTTTTAATAATTCACTTGTTGTCATTGGTGGCACCTCAATTCGGATACTTAGTCAATGTCTTTACTACTATTTATAAGCTTAATTACGTCTTGTTATAAGCTTAATTACGTCTTGAGAACATACAATACCGCATAAAAGCGGATAGTTATATTGAAGTGGCTATCAAGTGTCGTTTTTTATCCTGAAGCACTTCTAAGAAAGCGCTTGACATTATACTATTGGCTGAATATCATTAAATGATAATGATTGTTTATTAAGTGAGGAGGAATTGCGATTGATTAATGAACAAGACTATATTAAGCAAGGGTTGAAAGACGATGGTAACCTGAAGTTAATATTGAGAGGCAGTGTCGAACACAGTAGCAGGGATGCTGAGGTCAAAGTAGGTGTGGTTAGCGTAGTTTATGCGACTCATAATTGTCAAAAAGCCCGGCAGAAGTTTGCGGAACTAACCGCGGCTGCAAAAGACGATTACTACATGGTTTACAGCTGCCCTCTTGACACGGATTTGCCCACGCTGGAGCACTATCCTTCAATCCAAATCGGCAAGGACGATTTGGTATAAGAATGTGTTTATGACCAGCTTTGCGGATTTGTTTGAGAATAATTTATGATCAATTATCTGTCTATCCAGTGATTAACTCCATCTTTTTTTCGATTTTACTTGGTTTTTTACTTTAATCATGATATTCTAGATACTAAATTGTGCAGCTAGCATATAAAAAATTGGAGGTGTAGTTTAATGACAACTAAAAGAACTTACCAACCTAAAAAGCGTCATCGTTCACGCGTTCATGGCTTTATGAAGCGGATGAGCACATCAAATGGCCGTAAGGTTTTGGCTAGACGCCGTGCAAAGGGTAGAAAAGTCTTATCTGCTTAAACCACTGAATCCCAGTGGTTTTTTTAATATACAAGAGTGGAATGAAGCATTTTGAGAAAGTCTTATCGAGTTAAAACTGAAAATGATTTTCAACGAGTTTTTATAGCTGGTAATTCAGTTGCTAATCGAGCATTTGTCATCTACCGAATAGATAAACCGGAGAATGCTCATTTTCGTGTAGGAATCTCAGTCGGTAAAAAAGTGGGGCATACGGCAGTAGTTCGTAATCGCCTTAAACGCTATATTCGTGCGACTCTGATTGAGAATAAATCAGCAATTGAGCCGCAGATTGATTTTTTAGTGATTGCCCGACCATATGCGCGTGACTTTACAATGGCAGAAGTAAGAAAAAATCTGCTTCATGCACTTGTTTTGGCTAAGATTATTGAAGAAAAATCTGAAGAAGTTGAGGAAGATTAGAGTGAGGGACATTTTAACTAAAAAGAATGTCAAGCGTGTGCTTGCGCTACTAGCAGTGATAACACTAGCCGTTGTGCTAACGGGATGTGCGTCAGCAGCTACCAAGCAGCCAGCCCCAGTTTCACATACAAGTGGCAACTGGTGGGATCGCTGGATAATTTATTATATGTCAACGTTCTTATTATGGCTTGCTAAACTGATGAATAACAATTATGGCTGGGCAATTATTGTCTTTACTATAATTGTTCGCATAATTTTGTATCCATTAAGTGCAATTCAAATTAAGAGCACGACCAAGATGCAGAGTGTGCAGCCTGAAATTGATGCTTTGCGCAAAAAATATCCTGGTAATGATACAGAATCGCGGACACTACTTTCGCAAGAAACTAATAAGCTCTATAAAGAAGCTGGTATCAATCCTTATGCGGGCTGTCTGCCACTAATTATTCAGCTGCCTGTGATGTATGCTTTATACGGTGCCATTTGGCGTACACCACAACTTTTGACTGGTCGGTTTTTATGGATGGATTTAGGTAAACCTGATCCATATTTCATTATGCCAATCCTATCAATGATTTTAACGTTTTTGTCAACGTATATCAGCCAATTATCAACGCCCAAGGAATCACAAAATTTATCAACCAAGATGATGACTTATGGAATGGCAATTGTAGTTGGTGTAATGGGAATTTATTTCCAGTCAGCAATAGTTTTATACTGGGTGATTTCTAATCTCTTTCAAGTTGGTCAAACTTTTATCTTGCAGAATCCGATTAAATACCGGCGTGAGCAGGAGGCCAAATTACAAGCCGAGCGTGAGCGTAAACGGCAATTAAGGAAAACGTATAAACGGTTAAAACGGAAAAAATAAATAGCTAATCTAAAATGATTTTTAGATAAAGTAGTCAAAGTGCTTTATACATCATGGTTATTCATGATGTTGTAATGCGCTTTTTTTATTGAAAGGAGTTAAATTATGGCACAAACTTTGACAGAATTTGATACAATAGCTGCTATTTCTACACCGATTGGAGAAGGTGGCATTTCGATTGTGCGAATGTCCGGTGATGCGGCCGTAGAAATTGCCAATAGGGTTTTTAAAGGTGGTAATCTACTTAAAGTTTCAAGCCATACAATTCATTATGGGCATATCATTGACCCAGAAAATAATCAGGTGATTGATGAGGTCATGGTGTCCGTGATGCTTGCACCCAAGACTTTTACACGTGAAGACATTGTCGAAATTAATTGTCATGGTGGGATTGTTGTAACCAATCGTATTTTGCAACTGTTGTTAAAAAGCGGTGCCCGGATGGCTGAACCGGGTGAATTTACTAAGCGGGCCTTTGTTAATGGTCGAATTGATTTAACCCAAGCTGAAAGTGTCATGGATATTGTTCGGGCTAAGACAGATCGGGCTCGGCAAGTCGCGGAAAAGCAACTAGAAGGTGGATTGCTGAAAAAAATAAGAGCTATGCGCCAACAAATTTTAGATACATTGGCCAATGTTGAGGTCAATATTGACTATCCTGAATATGATGCGGATACAATTACTGCTGAACAGATTACCAAGGTTTCAAAAGCAGTTATCGAAAAAATTGATGAAATGTTGAAAACTGCTACTGAAGGCACGATATTACGTAATGGCTTAGCCACTGCTATTATTGGTCAGCCAAATGTTGGTAAATCATCCCTTCTTAATTATTTAACAAAAAGTGACACAGCAATTGTTACCGATGTTGCAGGTACTACAAGAGATACGCTAGAAGAATATATTTCAGTTAAGGGTGTTCCACTTAAATTAATTGATACGGCAGGAATTCGTGCTACCGATAACAAAGTGGAAAAAATAGGAGTTGAGCGCTCGAAGCAAGCATTGGCTCAGGCAGATTTAGTTTTATTACTCTTTGACGCAAGTCGAAAATTATCGTTAGAAGATCGAGCATTAATTAAAGCGACTAATCATAAAAAACGAATAGCTGTTTTGAATAAAACAGATTTAGGTCAAAGAATCAGTGTAGAAGAGATTAAGAAGCTAACTGGTAGTAAAGTAATAGCTACATCTATTTTGCATGAGAAAAACCTTGATCTATTAGAACAAGCAATTAATGAACTTTTCTTTAGTGGAATAGAAAATTCTAATGATCAAATAATGGTAACTAATCAGCGTCAAGTAGGACTACTTGAAAAGGCTAAAAAACAGCTTCAGGACGTAATAGCTGCATTAGATAGTGAAGTCCCACTAGATATTGCTCAAATTGATTTTACGGGTGCTTGGAATACACTGGGAGAAATAACTGGTGAAAGCAGTCCAGATGAACTGATTAATGAATTATTTAGTCAATTTTGTTTAGGAAAATAGGTGCAAAAAGATGATTAAAAGTTACGATTCGAACGATTACGACGTAATCGTTGTGGGTGCTGGGCACGCAGGCTGTGAAGCCGCATTAGCTAGTGCAAAAATGGGTGAAAAGACCTTGCTGTTAACGATTAGTTTGGATATGGTTGCTTTTATGCCATGTAACCCTTCGGTTGGCGGCCCTGCCAAAGGAACGGTTGTGCGTGAAATTGATGCACTTGGTGGTCAGATGGGTAAAAGTATTGATGCCACGTATATTCAAATGCGAATGCTTAATACGGGTAAAGGACCTGCTGTGCAAGCACTTCGAGCTCAAGCAGATAAGTGGAAATACCATGAGCATATGAAAAATGTGATTGAGAACACTCCAAATCTTACATTACGTCAGGCTACGGTTGATGAACTGATTGTAGAAAATGGAATATGTAAAGGACTAATTACTAATACTGGCGCTAGATATTATGCAAAAAGTGTTGTTTTAACCACTGGAACATCTGCACGTGGTCGAATCTATATTGGTGAATTAAATTATTCATCAGGACCTAATAACACGATTCCAGCTATCAAGTTATCTGAAAATTTAGAGAAATTGGGGTTTAAGTTGCGGCGCTTTAAGACTGGAACCCCACCACGTGTTAACAGCAATACGATTGACTATTCTAAAACAGAAGAGGAACCAGGGGACAAAACACCGCGTCATTTTTCTTTTGAAAGTAGGGATGAAGATTATCTCAAAGAGCAGGTTTCTTGTTGGATGACATACACTAATCAAGCAACGCATGAGATTATTAATGACAATCTGTCGCGCTCACCGATGTTTTCAGGTCAAATCAAGGGAGTGGGCCCACGATATTGCCCTTCGATTGAAACAAAGATTGTTCGTTTTGCAGATAAACCACGGCATCAGATTTTTCTTGAACCAGAGGGAAAGGATACAAAAGAAGTATACGTTGGCGATTTTTCAACCTCAATGCCAGAAGAAATACAACTAAAAATGTTACACTCCGTTGCGGGTCTTGAGCATGCAGAAATGATGCGACCGGGTTATGCAATTGAATATGATGTGGTTGATCCATGGCAACTTAAACACACGCTAGAAACCAAGATAATTAAAAACTTATTTACTGCAGGCCAGATGAACGGTACTTCTGGATATGAAGAAGCAGCTGGTCAGGGATTAATTGCTGGAATTAATGCAGCGCTGCGTGCTGCTGGCAAGCCTGGGTTTACTTTAGGGCGTGATAAGGCTTATATCGGCGTTTTGATTGATGACTTGGTTACTAAGGGAACCGAAGAACCCTACCGATTGCTTACTTCAAGGGCAGAATACCGTTTGATTTTGCGTAATGATAATGCTGACTTGCGATTGACAGACTATGGTTACGAATTAGGACTCATTTCGCAGCAACGTTATGATCAATTTTTGACCAAAAAAGAGCAGATTAAGAAAGCAACTAATGTGCTTCAAAATATTACAATTCATCCTGAAAAAAAGGTGCAAAAATATTTAACTCAAATTGGTGAAGGGCAAATGACTGCAGGTATTAGAGCAGACCTCTTTTTACGACGCCCACGTGTCAAAATTGTCGATATTGAACAATTGAGTGGGGTGTCTATTTCGAATGATCGCTATGTTAAAGAACAAATTGAAATTAATGTCAAATATGCTGGTTACATTCAAAAAGAACAGCAACAAATTGATCGATTGCATCGGCAAGAAGCTAAAAAAATTCCAACTAAGATTGATTATGAAGCGATTGAAGGCTTGGCAACAGAAGCACGTCAAAAATTTGAGAAAATCCGTCCAGAAACTATTGCTCAAGCAGAGCGAATTTCAGGAGTTAATCCAGCTGACATTGCCATTTTAAGTGTTTATGTTCAAAATGGTCATTACGCAAAAGTAAAAAGATAAATTTAGCAAAAATTTAAAAAATATTTTATAAAAAAATTTAAGGAAAGTGGTACATAAATATCGACTCAATGATCAGGCAATCACAAGTATAAAAACTGATATTATAGAAAATGGATAAAAAATAATTAAACTTTGTGAAACTTATATTTTTATATAGCGCTTACATATTTGTAATAGCTTAGAATTTAATATACTTGAAATTGTGAAATTATATGTTTTAATACAGTATGTAAGTAACATGTATTTAAGGAGATGCACTTTAAAATGGCAAAAATTAATGGCTCAAATGCTATGCTCCAAGTTTTATTGGACTGGCACATTGATCATATTTATGGTTTCCCAGGTGGTTCATTCGATTCAACAATGAATGCTATCCACGATTTCAAAGATAAGTTAAGATACATTGAGGTTAGACATGAGGAAGCTGGTGCTTTAGCGGCAGCAGCTGAATATAAGTTCACTGGTAAAGCTGGAGTATGTTTCGGTTCAGCTGGACCTGGTGCTGTTCACTTGATGAATGGATTATACGATGCTAAATACGACAAGGTACCAATGGTAGCTATTATTGCTAACGTACCAACTAGTCGCCAAGATATTGACTTCTTCCAAGCTTTTGATGAAAAGCCTTGGTTTGATGCAGTTGCTGTTTGGAATCACCAAATTAAAACTGCAGATCAAATTCCTGGAATGATGGATGAAGCTCTTCGTCAAGCTTATGCTAAGAAGGGACCAGCTGTCTTAATTATTCCTAAGGACTTTGGTTGGGATAAGATTAATGACAACTTCCGTGTAACATACAACACTATTTCAAGTATTCCTAACTATGCTGCTCCTAAGAAGGAAGACATTGATGCAGCTGTTAAAGTATTAGCAGAAGCTAAGAACCCAGTTGTATACTACGGTATAGGTATGAAAGGTCATGGGGATGTATTAAAGGCTTTTGCAGAGAAGTTCAAGACACCATTACTTTCATCAGTTATTGCTAAGGGTATTGTTGAAGACGAATTTCCTGCATACATGGGTTCAATTGGTCGTGTTGCTCCAAAACCTAGTGATGATATTCAAATGCATGCAGATGCTGTAATTTGGGTTGGTAACAACTCACCATTCTCAGTATTCTTCTTTGATCCTAAAGCTAAGGTTGTTCAAATTGATGTTGATTCTGAAAAATTGGGTAAACGTCACAATGTTGAAGTTCCAATCTTAGCTGATGGTGCTAAGACTTTGCAAGCAATTATTGATGCTGGTGAAGCACGTGAAGAATCACCACTTTATAAGGCAGCTATTGATGATCGTAAGAACTGGGAAGATTGGGAGCACAGTTTCGATGACTCCGATGAAATGCCAATTCGTCGTGAACCAATTTTTGATGTTATTAATAAATTTGCTGATGACAATGCTCAATTTGCTATTGATGTTGGTAACATCAACATTGACTTCCAACGTTTGGTAAACTTACATGACGAACAAACTTGGGCAACTTCAGGCTTATATGCAACTATGGGCTTTGGTTCACCAGCTGCAATCGCAGCAGCAACTGTTCATCCAGACCGTGAAGTTTGGAACTTAGGTGGTGACGGTGGCTTTGCAATGATGAGTCAAGAATTATTGACAGAAGCTCGTTACAACATGCATATTCTTAACGTTGTATTCACTAACGAAACTTTAGGTTTCATTGAAGCTGAACAAGTTGACCAGTCACACCAACCATTATCAGGTGTTATTATGCCAGATAATGATTGGGCAAAGGTTGCTGAAGGTATGAACGTTAAGGGTGTAACTGTACGTACTAAGAAGGAATTTGAAGACGCAGTTAAGGAATTTAAGCAAATGGATGGACCAATGTTAATCGACATCAAGTTCACTCATGACATGCCATACTCAACTGAATTGAATACCCTTGATGATCCAGACTTTGTTAAGAAGTATCAAGCACAAGACTTGAAGCCATTTAGCTACTTTGCTGAAAAATATGGTTTAGATACTGATACTGCTTCAGGCGCTTCAGAAACTGAAGAAGAACCAGAAGAAGAGTCAGACACTACTTCAGGTGCTTCGGAACATTAATAAAATTAATTTGTAATAAAAAAGCGAAACTTTTTGAAAGTTTCGCTTTTTTTCATCCTTACAAGTATAATAATAGGGAATGATTTTTAACAGTGGAGGAATAAATATGCAACAATTTGGTGTTATCGGTCTATCAGTTATGGGTAAAAATCTAGCTTTAAATGTTAGAAATAATGGTTTCTCCGTTTCTGGTTTTAGTATTGATAAACAAGAAGTTGATGCTTTTGCAAAGTATGAAGATAAAAAATTAAAACCAACTTATTCTTGGAAAGAATTTGTTAATTCATTAGAAAAGCCGAGAAAAATTTTAATTCAGATTATGGCTGGTAAACCAGTTGATGAAACTTTAGATAAATTACTACCTTTACTTGATAAAGGAGATATCTTATTAGATGGTGGTAACTCAAATTTCCATGATACTAATCGACGGTTTCATAAGATGCAGGAGCATGGTCTCCATTTTATTGGTATGGGAGTATCAGGTGGCGAAGAAGGTGCCTTAAATGGCCCAGCTTTGATGCCTGGTGGTGATGAAGCAGCCTACCGCAAAGTTGCACCTATTTTAGAAGCAATCGCTGCTAAGAACGCTGAGGGCCAACCATGTGTTAGTTTTATCGGACCAGAAGGAAGTGGCCATTACGTTAAAATGGTTCATAATGGTATCGAATATGGCATTATGCAAGAATTTTCCGAAGTTTACGATATTTTGCGTAAAGTTGCTGGAAAATCTAACAATGAGATGTCAAAGATCTTTGCTGATTGGAATCAAGGTTTAGTTCAAGCATATCTTAGTGAAATTACTTCTGAAGTTTTGAAGCAAAAAGATGAATTGACTCCTGATTACGTAATTGACCATATTTTGAATGTTGCTTCATACAAGGGTACAGGCAACTGGATGCTTGAAGATGGTGTTCACCTCGGAGTACCAATTAGCGTAATCGCTGAAGCTGTGCTTGCTCGGTTCATGTCAAAGGCTACTACGCGTGAGGGCAAAGAAATTAAATGGAACGGGGAAATTCCGACAGATCTGATTACTAATTTGGAAAAAGCATTACAATTAAGCCAAGCTGTAGCCTATGCTCAAGGATTTCAACAACTTAAGATGGCGGCTGATGCTTACAAGTGGGATTTACGCTATCCAGCAATTGCACAATCATGGGAAGCTGGATGCATTATTCGTTCATCAATGCTTAAAGATATTGAGAAAGCATTTGCAAATAGCAATAAGCTTGATAATATGTTCCAAGACTCTTACTTCAGTGACTTAATGGAAAAGAATATTCCTGCATTGCGGAAAGTTATCGAACTTGCTACTATAGCTGGTATCCCAACACCAACTTTAAGTGCATCATTAAACTACTTAGAATCAATTTTTAATCCAAGTTTGCCAGCTAACTTAATTCAAGGTCAGCGTGATTATTTTGGTGCACATACTTACTTGAGAAATGATCGTGAAGGTGTTTATCACACTGAATGGTATGAAGAAAAATAATTATGTTACACGTGTAACATAAGGCAGTTAGTAATAATTAAATGAGTCCCTGAATTGGACTATGTTGTAAATGTTTATCATATTAGGGCTTGTAGTTGATATTTAATCGGCGTCAAGCCCTTTAGTCTGCACATGATTTGTTCGTTATTTTGTACAAGATTTACAATAGGCAACTGTAGATTTTCTATTGAAGTCGTCCCTTGTTAGTTTTATTTCGAGGTCTGGGGGGTTGATATTATATTTGCTTTTTTGTATCTACGTGGCTAATTGATAAAATATTAAACTTTTAAGTCTAAATTTAATGGCTAAATTTCTCAAAGAAATATGGTTGGTCAAGGCTTGTTTTTGTACGGACTAAATTAAGGTTAGAAAGTAATGATGATAAAGTTTATCAATAATTTTCAAGCAATTGAAAAAATCAAGGTGATGGTTTTAGTTAAATGATTATTTAGCCATTAATGAAAAGGTTCAATTTTTGATCTTTTAGATAATTTAATCATAAAAAAGTCCCAAAAGTTATTTAACTTTTGGGGCTTGCTTCATGATTCTAACAGTTTTAAGTTGATAAAAAATTAGTTGCTATGTTACACGTGTAACAACTTTACTTCAGACGTTTTAAACTAAAAAAAGGTAAGCAATTACTAATAAAATAATACCAATTAAATAATCAATTAAGGCAGCAATACCTTTTTTGTGGAAATGGTAATTAGTTCTAAAAGTATGCTTATTAAACCAATAATCTATACTAAATGAAATTATTGCTACTATAAAAATAAAGCCTAGACCAACCATCATTTTGTAATAATTGGAACTAAAGATCAAATTTAAACTAGGAAGTATGGCCAAAATTGTGAACGATAATGCAACTTTATAATTATTATAAAATTTATTCATTCATAGTTCCTCTTAGTTTGTTAACTATAATAGCTTATTTTTAATATTTATATTATAAAAAAGCCATGTTGTCAAGGCTTTAATAAATTGATTTTACATGTTGGTTATTAAGAAAAAGATAATAAATACTATAAACAAGACATACATCATTGGTGAAACTTTTTTGGCTTGTTTAGATGCAATCATCGTAATGGGATAAGCAATCATCCCTAAAGCTAAACCATCTGAAATGCTGTAAGTTAAAGGCATTCCAATAACAGTTAGAAAAGCTGGAAAGGCAATTTCGAATTTGTCCCAGTTAATTTTTTTAAGATTACCAGCCATTAAAACACCAACTATAATTAATGCAGGTGCTGTAACTGTGGTTGGAATTACGGCTAATAATGGGCTAAAAATCATACTAATTAAAAAGAAGATACCAATAAAAATTGCCGTTAAACCTGTACGTCCGCCCATAGCTATTCCGGCACTTGATTCAACTGAAGTTCCAAGTGGAGCCGTACCAAGAACTGCACCCTCAACCATTGCTAAGGAATCAGATAAAAAGGCTTTTCCAATACGCGGAATTTTGCCATTTTGATCTACCATACCGGCCTGTTCGGTCATCCCAATTAAGGTTCCAGCAGTGTCAAAAAAGGTAACTAATAAAAATGTTAGAACAACCATAAATAGTTGCGGTGTATTGATATCTTTAATGTGGAAAATAGCTTGACCAAAAGTTGGAGTAATACTTGGTGCCCTGGCTATAATTGCCTTTGGAACGGCAATTTGTCCGATTATAACGCCAAAAACTGCGGTTACAACCATTCCAATAAAAATTGAACCAGGTACATTTAAGGCCATTAAGATGACGGTTAGAGTCAATCCAAAAAGTGTGATCCAAACTGCCGGTGTGTTAAATTTACCTAAAGTGACTAGATTAGATTCACTATTGACGATTAGCTTACCATTTTGTAAGCCTATAAAAGCAATAAATAAGCCAATTCCGGCAGAAATAGCATATTTTAAATCTTGAGGGATTGCATCAACTACTTTTTCTCGTAGTTTTAAAACGGTAATTAAAATAAAAAGGACTGAGGCAACTAAAACCGCTGCGAGCGCTGTTTGCCAATTAATGTGCATGCTGCCACAGACGTTATAAGCAAAAAAGGCAGCGCTGCCTAGCGTTGGAGCTAAGGCAATCGGGTAGTTTGCTACTAGTCCCATAATAAAGCAGCCAATTGCAATTGATAATGCAGTAACTGTAAAGGCAGCTCCCTTATCAATTCCTGCTGCATGTAAAATGTTCGGGTTAACAAAAAGGATGTAGGAGAGGCTGACAAAGGTGGTTAATGCAGCAGTTAACTCACGTTTGACAGTGGTATGAGCATCGTTTAAATGAAAGACTTTTTCTAATGTCATCATTTTTCCTCCAAAAAATATTTAAATAATAAAAATACATTATCTAGTGTAGCATAAGCGTATGATTCTAATGAAAAATAATTACAAGAAATCAAAAAAACGAATCTTTTTAGATTCGTTTTTTGAAATTACCACATACCGATAATCTTCATCCATGCTAGCCCGATGATTCCGTAAACCAAGATGTAAAAAATACCAAAGATAAAACTTAACTTCCACCATTCATTTTGCTTAACATATCCTGATGATGCTAAAACAGAAGCTGCTGGACTAGAGTAGTGGGTAGTTGATCCCATGATCGCTGAAAACATTGCCAAAAATTGTGCTGCCATTACTTTAGGGGCACCAGCAGCAATGGCAACTGTTAAAAGCGGTAAATACATTGCAGAGTTATGTGCAGTGGCACTTGCAAATAGGTAATGGGTATAAAACAGTACTAAAGCTAAAATTATTAAAGCAACTAGCCAATTAACTCCTTTAATTTCAGCAGCAATACTGCTAGAGATCCAACCAATGAAACCAAATTGAGTTAACTTTTCTGCCATAAAAACAAGAATAGAAAGCCAAATTAGAATATTCCAAGCTCCTGTTTCACTTAATAAGTCTTTAGGTGAAAGAACACCAGTAAGTAACAATAAAGTTACAGAGACAAAGGCAATTAGAGTGGCATCAATTCCTAATGTACTAGAAAGCATCCATAGAATTAGTGTAATGGCAAAAATTATCGCCATCATTTTTTCAGGTATGGTTAACTTACCCATTTCTTTAAGCTGATCTGTTGCCCACTCTCTTGCATTTGGAGTTTCTTTAACCTCGGGAGGATATAATTTGTAAATAAAATATGGCACTGTAATTAAGCAAATAGCAGCAGGTACAATACTAGCCATTAGCCATGGCATCCAGCTTAGTGTAACACCAGCTTTGCTAGCTAAAGCTACGGCAATTAAGTTTGGGGCACAAGCTGTCATGAATAGTGATGATGTAATAATATTAACTTGGAATTCAGTAAAGACAAGGTAAGAACCCATTTTTTTCCGTGAAGGATCATTAGGTTTTGAACCAAATGTATTTGCTAAGGACTTAATTAATGGATAAACAACACCACCTGCTCTGGCAGCATTAGAAGGTGTAGCTGGGGAAACAAGTAAGTCAATTGCTCCAATCGCATAACCAAGACCTAAGGATTTATGTCCAAACCATTTAACAAAATAAAGGGCAATTCTTTGACCTAAACCTGTTTTAACAATTCCACGTGAAATCATGAATGCCATAACGATTAGCCAAGCTGACGAGTTGGCAAATGCATTAATTGCTCCCTTTTCAATTACCTTGCCATTTACTACTTTATCAGCTAAGGGCACTATGCCTAAAACAATAGTTAAAGTAAAACCAATTAAAGTAACACCACTAATAGAAAGTGGTAAAGTAATACAGCCAGCAATAGTAGCAATAAAAATTGCTAACATATGCCATGCTGCAACTGTTACTCCAGCTGGACGTATAGGGGTAGTGAACCAAAAGATTAAACCTAATACAATCGGCATAATGAATTTTTTATAATCGATATTTTCAAGTGCTTTCATAAAGACCTCTTTTGAAATTTGGGTTAATATATCAATGCAAAATAACATATACTACATTTGCACATTTTACCATAGATATATTTTGTTTAATAGTAAAGTCTTTAGAAATTTAGAACCCATAAGAAGATGATAAAGACGATGAATAAGATCCACATCATAGGGGTGATTTCTTTACCACGTTTAGCGGCAATCATACATATTGGGTAGGTAATTATTCCAAGAGCCAGACCGTCAGAAATTGAATAAGTCAGTGGCATTCCAATTAAAATTAAAAAAGCAGGGACAGCGATCTCCATTTTATCCCAATGTACGTGCAAAGTATTTTGAGCCATTAACACGCCAACAATGATCAATGCTGGGGCGGTTACGTGAGTTGTAAACAAGCTTAATAGAGGACTAAAAATCATTGAAATTAAGAAGAAAATGGCTACAAAGACAGCAGTTAAGCCAGTGCGCCCACCGACAGCAATTCCAGCACTTGATTCTACGAATGCACCTACGGGTGAAGTTCCTAAAATTGATCCCACCATCATTGCTGTAGAATCTGAAGTTAATGCTTTACCAACTCGGGGCATTTTATTATTTTTCATAAAACCAGCTTGCTGTGCCAAGCCAATTAAAGTACCAGCTGTGTCAAAAAAGGTGACAAGTAGAAAAGTTAAAACGACAACCCACATTTGAAGTGAATTAATGTCTTTTATGTGAAAAACAGCTTGCCCAAAAGTTGGCGCAATACTTGGTGCTAAAGAAATCATCTTATTAGGTAATGCAATTTGACCAGTTATAACACCAAAAATGGCTGCTAAAACCATTCCGATAAAGATAGCACCAGGAATATTAATAATCATTAGAATAACTGTTATTAATAATCCAAAAATAGTAATCCAAACTGCAGGATCATGCAATGAGCCAAGACCAACTAAGGTAGACTTATTACCAACGATTAAACCGCCATCTTGCATACCTAAAAAGGCAATAAAAAGACCAATTCCTGCAGAAATGGCAAATTTTAAATCTGCAGGGATTGCATTGATGATTTTTTCTCTTAGTTTAAACATGGTAATTAAGATAAAAATTATTGAAGCAACAAAAACAGCTGCTAATGCGGTTTGCCATGAAACATGCATGCCCACACAAACGGTGTAAGCAAAGAATGCGTTAATACCTAAAGCGGGAGCTTCACCTATCGGATAGTTAGCGACAATCCCCATCAGTGCAGTTCCTAGAGCACTAGCTAAAGCTGTTGCAGTAAAAACGGCTCCCTTGTCCATTCCACTAGCGCCTAAAACACTTGGATTAACAAACAAAATATAAGACATGCTTATAAAAGTCGTCAGGCCCGCTAAAAATTCCACTTTTATACTTGTTTTATATTTATTAAGCTGAAAATAGCTTTTTATAAAATTCATTTGATTACTCCTATAGATAAATGTTCGTATTTTTTGATGAATTAAACAACTTCTATAGTGTAACACTGACACAAATTAATGTAAACACGAATTATATGTGAAAATAATTTTTAAATATAATATTATTTACTGAGTAACTTTAGATAATAAAGTCACAAATTAACTTAAATTTTGTAATAGCCAATTCAATTAAGTAAAATTATGGCTATAAAGAAGATATTAGAGAATATGAAATGACCAAGATGTAAGTATTTCCTGGGAAATATCCATAAAAGCATAAATTGTTTCGATAATTTGCTTGGGGTAAAAAATTTAATAATGCGGCATGTCTACTAGTTATTGAGTTAAGATCAACTGTTAAGATTGTTTTCGGGATATTAGTTATTCAATAATGGTGATTGTGCACGATTGCCAAACCATTTATCATTAATTTTTTTTAGAGTTCCGTCTTGACTGAATTTATTCAAAGCATAGTTAATCTTTTTTTGGAGAAAATGATCGTTTTTCCGAAGACCGACTGCAAATTCTTCTCTTGAAAATGGGGTTGCAACTTCAGTAAATTGTGCCGGATTTTTTTGATGAGAAATATAGTAATTTGCATAGGTACTATCAATTAGGAGCCCTTGAATACGGTGAGCAGTGAGATCAATGAATGCATTTGTAAATGAATCATAAAGAATAGGGGTTTGATTTTTTATCTGATTTTTAAAAATTGTAGGGTAGTTCATTACATCGTTATATCCAGAAGAGCCTGTTTGGACGCCCAAAGTTTTATTCTTCATTGCTTGAGGACGATTGATTTTATTCTTTTTCAATGCTACTAAAACTTGTGAGCCATATAAATAAGTTTTACTAAAAGAAACTTTTTCTTCTCTAGCAGGTGTCTTGCTAAAACCGTTCCAAATCAAATCAATTGTGCCATTACGTAGTTCTGTAGTGTTCATTGACCAATCTATTGTTTGATAATTTACTTTTAAACCATATAATTTGAAAACAGCATTGGCTAAATCAACGTCATAACCAACTAATTGGCCGTTGTTTAGTCGAAAATCTATAGGTACAAATGTATCATCAATTCCAATGGTAATATAGCCTTGCTTTTTGATACGTTCCCAGTTGTCAGTAGAGTTAGTATGCTGGCCAATAGTAATGCCACTACAAGCAGATAAAATCAAACTACAAATAAATAATAATATTAAAGTCACAAAACGTTTAGTCTTCACTCAGATTACCTTCTCATTTATCTAAAGCATTAACTGTAAAAACCATATCAGCGATTTGATTAGCAAACTCCATATCATGGGTAACAATAATTTGTGTTATTTGATTTTGGCTTTTTAGTTGTAAAATGATATCTGCAATTTTGTTTCGTAATGCTGGATCCAATGCAGAAGTTGGCTCATCGTAACATAAAATTCGAGGTTTCATAGCCATTGCTCGAGCAATGGCTACTCGTTGCTTTTGTCCTCCGGAAAGTTGGTAAGGATATAATTGTTCTGCGTTAACTAAGTCAAGTTCATTAAGCAGTTTTCGAGCAGTTTCTTGAGCGACGGAAAGTTTTTCTTTTGATACTAGGGTTGGAGCGAGCGTTATATTATCGATTACTGTTAGGTTAGGAAAAAGTTCGTAGTTCTGGAAGACAACGCCCATAATTTGTTCATTTTGACGAGGTTGAGTTGGGTTGAACTCTTTGTTATTCCAATAAAAATGTCCCTCATCGACTTTTTCAAGTCCATTAAGACAGCGTAGTAAGGTGGTTTTACCTGCACCAGATGAGCCAACAATTGCAAGAATTTGTCTATCAGGGATTGTAAGATTAAGCTTATTTAGAATAACTTTTGAACCAAATTTTTTAGTAATATTTTTTAATTCAAGCATAATTTTTCCTTTTCACTTATTTCCACTTTGAATAATTTTGTTCTATTTGCTTCAATAGAAACGAAATTAAGCCAGTCATTATCAAATAAATAACACCGACTAGGATAAGAGGAATTAAGGTGACATCACGTGCTGTTGCAACATTTCCGGCTCGTAGAAGTTCGCCTAATCCAATTACGTAAACCAAGGAAGTATCTTTAACAAGATTAATGATTTCATTGCCGATTGACGGTATCACAATTTTGTTTACTTGGGGAATAATAACGTGTTGAAGGGTTTGCCAGGAGTTAAGTTGGAGAACACGGGCACTTTCATATTGACCTGTAGGTACGGATTGAAAACCGCCACGAAAAATTTCTGCAAAATAAGCAGAATAATTAATAATTAAGGCAAATAAAGCGGCATCATAACGTTGGAAAATAATTCCAATGATTGGTAACCCATAAAAAATGAAAATAAGCTGCAGTAATAAGGGAGTTCCGCGCATAATCCAGACATAAAATTTCAAGAACAGCCTTAAGAGCTTAAAAGGAGACAATAAGCCTATACTAACAATAATTCCTAAAGGAATAGAAATAATAATTGTCCAGAAAAATAAAAGTAAAGTCATTTGCGCACCTGAAAGTAAAGAAGGCAAGATTGAGATAATGTAATTCATTGGTTAACTCCTTTATAATTCATTTTTCCAGTAGGTGCATGTTTTATTAGCTGTTGTGATCAAACATGCAAGAAATTATCTATAAGCATAACATAAATGATCTAAAGTTGATGTTTTAATTACCAATATTAACAGCTTTTCATGCAAAATGAATTTCAATTGAATTGAGACATATAAGATATTGCTCAAATAAGTATTAACAATTTAGTTTTTCTGCTAGATTGACATGATTTTCAAATTCTTACTCGTTTTTATATTTCTAACGTCTTTAGGAATAATATTAATCAAAGATATGTAAAATGAGTTGTAACTAATTGAGCAAAAGATTTACTGGACACTAATCATTGAAGTTTATAGTTAAAAGGTTATGCCCGCCACTATTTCACACCAAGGACTAGAAATTTCTTAATTTAAGAACTTAAAATTTCTATTTTGGTCCATGATTCATAGGATTATGCAACTCTTAATGATTCTTAATTGTGAAATGTTTTACGGCTTTGAGAAAATTTGAAAAATCTTGATAAACTAGAAGATGTAATTAAAGACTACGTTGAGTATTGCAATGCAAAAGAAATAAGGACAAATAAAAAGGACCAATCCTGATCGAATATCAAGAATTAGTCCTTAACTAAAAAATTAATAATTTATTCTAATCTAGAAAAAAGAATATTGTCTTTTAGACTGACTGTTTTTTAATTAGGTTGTATATTATTGTTCTGCAATTTCAATTTCAGTTGATTTATCCCATGATTGAGGTAATTTTCCAATCTCTTTTAACTTTTTAACAATTTGATCTAGAACAATTTTCCTGTCTTGGTCATTGGTAATAAAGTCAAGCTGATCGCCATCAATTTCCATTTTGGGCGAGTGATCATAATTTTCATACCATGGCTTATAATAGCGTAATAAGCGTTTATAATAGTCTTCAAGCGTTGCATCATAACTAAGTTGCTCATAAGGACGACCACGTTTTTTAATTCTTTTAAGCATTGTATTATATGACACTTTAATGTGAACTAATAAATCAGGGTTCTTTTTTGGCATATGATTAAGCTCAGTCATCATATTATTTAAAAGTTCATAGTATGTGTCAATTTCTTCTTTAGTTGCACGGCCTATATCGGCATTCATCTGGAAAAAGAGAGCATCTTCATAAATTGAGCGATCAAGAACATTATTGTCATCAGTCAATGCATCTTTGATACTTCTAAAACGTGTGTTTAAGAAAAATACTTGTAATAAAAAGGCATAATTTTTAGGATCTGCATAAAAGAGTGGTAAGACGGGGTTATCATCAACACTTTCATAAAAAGGTTTAGTTCCTAAATAATTAGCTAAAATACTGGTTAAACTGGATTTACCGGCTCCAATTGGCCCACTTAAAACAATAACTGTCATCACTTTCCTTCTTCATTATAAATTTCCAATCGTAAGCAGTTTATCGTCAATTTGCTTTAAAACTTCTTTTTTAGCAGTTTCATCGAGGATAAAATCAAACTGATCACCATCAATTGACATTTTCGGTGATGCGTTATAACTTTCATACCATGGCTCGTAATAATTAATCAAGCGCGAATAATAATCCTTTAAGCTGGGGTCCGTACTTATCTGCTCGTAAGAGCGACCGCGCTTTTTGATTCTATTTAGCATGGTATCAAGTGATACGTGAATATAGATCAATAAGTCAGGTTTTTTACTCGGATTACCTGGAGTATCTTCCAGCATATTTTTCAGCAAACTATCGTAAATTTTAAATTCTGTTGGATCAGCAACAGAATTTTCCGCATTCATTTTAAAGAAGAGAGCATCTTCATAAATTGAACGATCCGAAACACTGTTCTTTTCCTTAATTGCTTGATTAATTTGAGCCAAACGATGGTTGAGTAGATAGATATTAAGCAAAAAAGTATATCGTTTCATATCTTGATAATACAAGGGAAGGACCGGATTATTATCAACTCCCTCATAGAAAGCTTGTGTACCTAAATGTTCAGCTAAAATACTGGTTAAACTGGATTTACCGGCTCCAATTGGCCCACTTAAAACAATAACTGTCATCACGTTCTTTCTTAAATACTATATCTTGATTACTTTCTAGTTTAGTACAATATATAGTGGCAAACAAGAGGAAAATAAATTGAAATTGGATGGCAAATGTCAAGTGATTTTGTATAATACAGTACAATTTTTTGCTTGTCTATTGATCACAAAACATGTTACACGTGAAACTTATAAAAATCTTGGTTGAAACTCGAAAGAGATGTAGTTATGAATTAATCTCACGCAATTGAGGTGTTTCATAATTGTTAGACATACTGAGATACACCTAAATAATGATTATTACTCAGACTGTGTTTAAAAAAGTGACTGCTATAATGATGTTTTTGGAGAAACAGCTGTTTACTTAGTTGAACTGTAATTATCTGAACGATTTTATGATCAGCTTGTTAGGATAAATCAAATGGATACTTAAATTTATGTATATTGTTTTAACAATATTAAAAGATCTAACAAATAAAATACACGCCCCAATAAATATTGGGATCGTGTATTTAAAACTAATTAGTAAATGTTAAACTTTTTGATTACACCCCAGTTAAAGTTTAGTTTACTCTATTAGTCATTTGTTTTTTTTTTATATCTTCTGTCTTATCGTCAATTTTGTTTTCAACTTTATCTACGCGGCTACCAATTTTTTCTTTAGCATCTTTGGTTGTGCCAGTGATTTTGTCTTGCAAGCTAACGGAATCTTTTTCATGTTGCTCTTTAGTCTTAATATCGACAACAGTAACATTGACTTCAACTGTATCCAAGCCGGTCATTTCTTTGACTTTATCAAAAATCTTTTTCTTGATTTGGTCATATAACTTGGCTATTTCAACACCGTATTCTGCGACAATTTCAATGTCAACGGCAACTTGCTTTTTGCCAACTTCAACATTGATGCCATTGGTAACATCGTCGGTATTAACGATTTTATCAGCTAAGTTTGAGAAGAAACCACCATTAACTGTTAGGAGTCCTTTAATATCAGATAAAGCAATTCCAATAATTTTTTGAATTACCTTTGAATCATAATTTAAGTCACCTTTAACTTCGTGTTTTGAATTATTTTCTGTCATATAAATTTCCTTTCATATGTTTATTTTGTTTATTTGTTTTTTAAATTTTTAAGCAATGGTCCATAATGACCAACTAAAGCACCAACAACTAACATTACTATTACAAAAATCGTCTTAAAAAATCCCAATCCTATAAAGCAAAATGCTAATAGTATTCCAAGTATTGCACCACTTATTTCTGGAAAGTACTTTTGTAAATTTTCTTTCATTTCTGCCTCCTTTATTGAACTCGTTGTTCTGATTTAGCAGAAGAATGATAGTTTACAAATTTGATTTTGATTTTGGGCTTCTGCTCAATTCCTAAATATTGTTTGAGGTTTTTTTCCAGTTCTGCTAAATAATCATTAAGCAGGTTTGATACGTTTTCACTAGAACCGAGATCACCACTAATCCGTATTTTAATTTTACGATTAGTTAACCTTGAATCAACCTTGGCTTTGTTCAAATATGGTAAGTCCGCTAAAGAATTCATCACATAACCATTAATTGCTTTACTGGTGATTTTAACTTGTCCGTCCCGCTTATGAATTAAATTGAAGTATCGTTGTACTGGCCAGAATAAGATGGTTATCAAACTAATAACTAGTATTAAAAGGATAACTGCACTGATACCTACTAAGTACCAGGAAAAAATTGGGTTAAGCTTACCTAATGAAGGCAAGCTAATCTTTAAATATTGTTGCCAAAGATTATTATTTTCCCAAAGAAGGTAAACTGGTATGGGTAATAATAAAATTATCCAGAGGATCAGTAACCATTTTTTACTCCGCTTCAATTAATCACCATCCTTTCTTAGTATATCCTAATTATAATACACAATATTTAGTCAGCCTAATGATATGCACCAATCATATACAATATTGCGTTAATATATTAAAATAAAAAGAGCTACTTAAAGCAGCTCTTTAAAAAGGTATGATAAGATATTAACGATAATTTTCAGTTAATTTGCTTGCGGCTTCTTGATCCACAATTAAAGTAACGTTGCCATGATTTTGTAAAATGGAGGCAGGGACTTCTTCAGTTACTGGCCCCTCAACCATCTTCTTGACAGCATCGGCTTTATTTTCGCCAAAAGCCATGATTACAATCTTTTTAGCAGACATAATATTAGCAATTCCCATACAAATTGCAGATTTAGGCACTTCGTCAATATTGCTGAAGAACCGAGAGTTAGCTTTAATAGTGTTTTTGGTTAGTTTCACTTCATGAGTGACTGAATCAAAAGAGGTTCCAGGTTCATTAAAAGCGATGTGACCATTTTGTCCTAGACCAAGAAGTTGGATGTCGATTGGATTGTCCTGAATGATCTGGTTGTAATCAGCAGAAGTACCCTCAGGATCCTTGATAGCTTTAATGCCATCAGGTACATATGAATTCTTAAATGGCTTTTGTTCAAATAAATGCTTTTGCATAAAATAATGATAGCTTTGGTCATTATCGGCTGAAAGGCCAACATATTCATCTAAATTGATACTAGTCAATTTGCTGTTATCTAAATTGCTCTTAGTCCATTGTTGATAAAGATCTTCAGGCGTGGAACCAGTGGCTAAACCGATAACTTTAGCACCACTTTCGATGCTTTTTTGAAAGATTTCAAACGCTTTTGTACTTGCCTCAGCTTTATTACCTGTAATTATAACTTTCATATGTATTCCTCCCAAAATAACTAAATTAATTATAAATTGGTATATGCCAATTTGTCAATAGAAGAAATCTTATTCCACTAATTTTTAATATTAAGAAATATGAAAAGAGGTGTCATTGTTTCACATGTAACAATGACACCCCTTTTTGCTATCCTTATTTTGGGAAACCTATTCACTTCTTAAAGCAATTGCCGCATCTTTTCTAGCAGCCATTCTAGCAGGCAAGTGGCCTCCTATCATGGTTAAAATTGTCGAAATAATAATTAAAATTAATGCATGAAGTGGATTTAACTGGGCAACATTTGATAGGTCAGTTATGGAATACAGTATGCTGTTAATTGGAAAAATCAGTAGCCAAGCAATGATAATTCCTAAAATTCCTGAGAAAACACCCAAAATAAATGTCTCAGCATCAAAAACGCGTGTAATATCTTTTTTTCTTGCTCCTAAGGCTTTCAAAATACCAATTTCTTTTGTTCTTTCTAAAACTGAAGTATAGGTTAGAATACCAATCATAATCATTGAAGTTACCAATGAAATTGCTGCAAAAGCAACTAATACTGTAGTGATTCCGTTAAGCAAGCCACCAGTCATTGATGTCACTGCACTAGACATATCGGTGTAAACAATTTGATCTTTTTTATTCTTTCCTTTATTCCATTTGTCTAAATAGTTTAAAACTTTAGTTTTTGAATCAAAATTATTTGGATAAATCATAATTCCTGCAGGAATAACTGAGCCACCAATTGATTGGAGCATTTGCTTTTTAGCAGCGGAGGTCATGCTTTGACCAGTCATCACGTTTTGATCAGATTTTTGTTGAGCTTTGACAATAGCAGATTTTTGGTTTTGCTTAATAATCTTTAATGCCAAACGGTCATTATATACAATTCCGTGAGACAGAAGCTCCATAGAATCTTTACTTTTAGGTCTAATTACACTAACAATTCGAAGTTTAATATTGCTACGGTTATACATTTCTTGGTCTACCTTTTTCGGAATAAACATCCCAGTAGGTAATTGCTGATAATAATTATTGTTATCAATAATTTTAAACTCTCGACCAACTAACTTATTAAGGTCAACTTTGTCACCATCTTTAATGGTAAAACCAAGATTTTTAAGCACATTATCAATAACGGTGTTTTGATCATCTACAACTAAAACTAAATCAGTTAATTTTTGGGGCCAAGTGCCAGACAATAAATGATAGTTTTCTTTTAAAATATTACCTTTACTTTTATCAAGTGTAGTTGGAAAAACTGTTGAGCCCATGAATGACATGCCAGCAGCTTGGGTTTGTATTTGAGAATATGCTTGTGACATCGTGGAACCCGCTTCTAATGGAGAAAATTGTACGCGCTTAATTTTACCATTAACTTTTCCTAAAAGATTCAAGTTTACAGCAACTTGATAAGAAATATTATTTGCATAGTCCGGATTAATTCGTTTTACATAATTAATATAACTTTTTGAAATTTTATTTCTATGGGCATTTTGTTGCGCCTTAGCTTTTCTAACAGTCACATAACCCCGATTTTTGACTACCTGATCGGTATCATTTTTTGAGGAAAAACTATCTAAGTTAGTAGCACTTTGAGTGATAGAAACTGGATACTTAGCTAATGCTTTGCTCATTGTTGTGTCTATCTGTTTTTGAAAACCATTAGATAAAGCTAATACAATTGCAATTGAAATAATACCAATGCTTGAAGCAAATGCAGTTAAAGTGGTTCTTCCTTTTTTAGTTAAAATATTGGTAAAACTAAGTTTGATTGCATTCCAATATGACATTTTCGTCCGCTTTAAGTTGAAGGTGTCACTTTCATCAGTTGGTGTGAATGGATTAGAATCATTCAATATCCTACCATCTTGAAAATTAACAATTCTAGTTGCATATTCTGTGGCTAGCTCCGGATTGTGTGTAACCATTATAACTAAGCGATCCTGAGATAGCTTTTTAATCAACTGCATAATTTGTTCTGATGTTTCAGTATCTAAAGCACCTGTCGGTTCATCACAAAGTAAAATGTCAGGGTTATTAGCTAATGCTCTAGCAATTGCTACTCGTTGCATTTGACCACCCGATAATTGATTGGGGTTTTTGTGAACCTGATCTTTCAATCCAACTTGTGTTAGGGCATTAATTGCACGCTTATGACGTTCAACTGTTGAGATCCCAGATAGATTCATTCCTAGTTCTACATTGGCACTGATTGATAAGTGTGAAATTAAGTTATAGTTTTGAAAAACAAAGCCAACAGAATTATTTCGATAAGCATCCCAGTCAGTCTCTTTGAAATTTTTAGTTGATTTGCCATTGATAATCAAGTCGCCACTGTCATATCGATCAAGTCCGCCAATAACATTTAACATTGTTGTCTTGCCAGAGCCACTAGGTCCTAAAATAGCCACAAATTCTTGGTTACGAAATGAGACAGAAATGTCATTCAATGCATGAGTTGATGTATCTCCAATATGATATGTTTTGCGTAAATTTTTTAATTGTAACATATTTATTTCCTTGTATAAATTATTAGTAAGTTATAGATTAATAGACACTAGTTTAACATTTCTAAAAATTAAAGCCCACGTAAACTATAAATTAAAATTACTTTTTAGTAAGTGAGTTCAATTTATATCTACCATATAAGGTTGATCACTGTTGCTAAAGTGAAAAAAAGCAGTATTGCAATAGTTATAATTAAATGACGCTTTTTATTAATTAGTAAGACTCCTACAAATTCCCTCATAATTGCGTTTGGTAAAAAGTAAAATCTAGTATAACAACCAATTCCATTAGCGTTTAATCCGGCTGCTTTAGCAATAAGCGAAGCACGAAAAATATGGTAGTTGTTACTGAAAAATTTTGCTCGATATTTTGAGCTTCCAAAGTCTTGAAAAGCAAGGCTAGACGAAAAAAGCATATTTTGGTAAGTATTTTTAGACCTACTTTCACATAAGATAAGATTCGGATTAATACCTTGGTCAATTGCGTATTCAGCCATTGCTTGGGCTTCGGAAATATCTTCATCATTACCCTTTCCGCCTGACATGATGAATTTAGGTGCTTTGTTTCCTTTTTTTATTTGCTTATCAGCATATTGAATAGCACAATTAATGCGAGTTGCCAACAGGGGAGTTACTTTTTTGCCATTAGACAAGCCAGCACCTAAAACTATTAAATAGTCTTGATTATATTGTCGGGGAACAAACTGATATAATAAAAGATTAATGAGAAAGTTATAGGCCACAAGAACTAAATAAATAATAATACCCGCTGGTGCTAGGGAAAGGAACTTAATCCAAGAGGGTAGTTGCCTAAACGGACCAATGATTAGTATCCACAAAATCAAGATGGCAAACCCAAGAAAAAGTGTTAGTAGATTACCAATTGTATGACTTTCATGGTGCCAAACGATATATGCATTCCAGAGAAAAAAGATCCAAGAAAAAGCAAGTAACAATACGAATAGACTAATAACTAAACCTATTAAAATTTTATAAGTTAAAATCAAAAAATGAGAATTGGTTATCAGAATTAAAGCAGATAACCAAACAATTGCTAAAAAAAGGAAAAAGGTAAAGAAAATACCATTAATTAATCGACGTGGTTCAATTAGCCAAAAGGTTAAAAAAAGAACAAACGATATAAATACAATTATTGAAAGCCAGCTGAACGACTTTGCCTGACTAAAAAAACTAACCATAATTATTACCTTATAATAAATATATCAATATCATAATTGAATTGCCCAAGATTTAGTGATTGTTATCAATTTTGAAAAAATGTTTCGAACTTTTTAAAACGTGACAATTACTGTCAAAAGTTAAAGGATGATATACTTGATAAGCAAGCAAAATCAAATTTTAAGAATAGGATGTTAGATGATGAAAAAAGCAATTTATTTCCTGGGGAATATTATTATCATGATTGTATCTTTTCTTTTATACTCTTTCGTTCAGCCACTGTATTTTTATCCTCAGAAAGTTATGCAGAAATATCATCTTGATGTAAATGTATATATGATAACCGTAGTGACAATTACCGTCTTGGTATTATCTCTATTATTTTATCTTTATCGTGGCCAATTGAGAAGGAAAAATGTTTGGAAATATAATGCAAGTCCACATTGGGACATGCACCGTTTGCTAGTTGCATGTCTTGGTTTTATTTTACTAATTTGCGTAAGCATAGGGATACCTATCTTACTGGGTATTAACGGACATACGACTTCAGCCAATCAAATGCAGCTAAATGAAATTTCGCAAAAAGCAGGTGTTTACTTTAGACCGATGGTAGTTATAGTTGCACCGCTTTTTGAGGAAACTATTTTTCGTGGCATGCTATTTAATACCTTTTTTGGGAATAAAAGTATTTTAAATAAATGGTTAGGAATTATTGTGAGTGGCTTTGTTTTTGGCTATGCTCATAACCCCGCCTTTACCAAGTTTCTTTTCGTATATTGGGCATTAGGAAGCATATTAGCATGGGTATATGTGAAGACTAAGGACTTGCGCTATTCAATAATGGCTCATATTTTATATAATTTTTTGGGTTTTATTTGATAAATACCTAACAATTTTATTATAAATGATTATTTTGGTTATAAAGCCAAAAATATGTAAGTAAATTAACACTTTAATTAACAAAATAAAGGGAGTCAAAAAGTTAGACAACTTTTTGACTCCCTTTAAGGATTATTAGCTATTTTAGATATATTTTTTATTTAGCAATTATTTACTTGGTAAAATTCCTGTTTCTGCCATGGTTTTGGGTTTTGTTTTAGCAAGTAAGGCTAAACTAATTGAAATCATATCAACAATTTCTTGTAAAATAGCTCCCCAAAAAGCTGGAATAACTCCTGTGAATGCAATTAATTCAATAATAACAACTATTGTAATAGCAGTTAAAACATCGATATTTGCTACTTTCATAGTATGTTTGGCAATCGCTATAGCATCATTAATTTTAGACAGGTCATTTACCATAATGATGGCATCAGCACTTTCACTGGCCGCTGAGGCTCCCTTAGCTCCCATTGCAATTCCTACATCTGCAGCTGATAAGCTTGGTGCGTCATTGATTCCATCTCCTGTCATTACAACTGGTCGCTGGTCTGTTGGCACGTTTTTAATAGCTTCAATTTTTTGTGCTGGTAATAAGTTATAACGAATATCATTAACGCCAACATCTTGACCAATTTTGGTGGCAACATCTTTGTGATCACCGGTTAGCATCATAATATGTGCATTACTCTGCCTTTTTAGTCGAGCAACTGTTTCGGCACTTTCTGGTCGAACTTGATCTTTAAAGGTAATATAGCCAGCGTACTTGTCATCAATTGAAATGTAAATAGCGGTTGAATTAACTGCTTGAATAGATTTATCAGGTTCAATGAAACTAAGTTTTCCAACCTTGACGGTATGTCCTGCAACTTTTCCGCTGATTCCTTGGCTAGTCGTTTCCTGAATATCGGTAGCAGGTTGCAGTAAGCTTTTATCAGTAGCATCAACTAATGAATTAGCGATGATATGTGTTGATTGCTGTTCAACGCTCGTCGCATAGCTTTGAATAGTTTCTTTACTATAATTACTTCCATTATCAGCAGGAACAATTTCATCGATAACTAATTGATTTTCAGTGAGTGTTCCAGTTTTATCAAAGGCAAATGTTTTTGCAGTTGCAAGTTTTTCGATTGTTGGTCCAGACTTAACAATAATGTGATTTTTAGACATTGAACTCATTCCAGAGACAATGGCAACTGGAGCCGCAATTAATAGAGGGCAGGGTGATGCGACAACCATTACTTCGGCAAAATTAACTGGATTTCCTGAATGAATCCAAGCAGCAATTCCGATCGTTAAAGAAATAATTGTAAAAGGTACAGCGTAACGATCTGCCATTTTAACAAATTTTGCTGGTTGTGACTGAGAAGATTTAACTAGTGAAACAATAGTTTGATATTCCGAATCGCTGGCTTTTTTATTAACAACCATTTCCACAGCAACACTACCATTAATTGAGCCAGACATTAATTCATCGCCAATTTTTTTATTAACCGGAATAGATTCACCAGTAAGTGATGATTGATCAAAGCTGGATTCGCCATTAACGACATAGCCATCGACAGGAACTTGTTCACCAGGTTTGATTAAAACATGATCATTGACCTGAAGTTGATCAACAGCAACTGAAATCAATTTATTATTTACAATTTTATTAGCGATTGTAGGAGAATTACTTAATAAGGACCGTAGTTCTTTATCAGCTTGACCAGTTGCATAGTCTTCTAAAGTTTGACCACCAGTCATCATGATGAGAATCATCCATTCAGCCCAGTAATCACCAATTAAAATTGTTGAAACGACAGCAATGATAGCTAAAATATCAACACCATATCGACCAGATTTAAAGTCACTCAAAATTTCATTAAATAACGAAATAGACATCATAATTCCCACCAGATCAATTAAGATTGTTTGAATTGGAAATTGTAATTTGCCAATTTCAAATAAGCTACTAGGATGAATGCCGAATTGACAAATGAGTCCAATAATACCGATAACTAGTACAAGAATAAATTTCCACTGCTGTTTTAAATTCATAAATTATTTTGCCTCCTACAAACTGATTTATATATTTTAAATTCTATCACTAAATATTGCGATTTAATTAGAATAAGTCTAAATTATTAATATATAGCCTGCACTTTTCAATAAAAAAATGCAACAAAAAAAGAAAGCTTAGCTTTCTTTCATTGAATAATCTTTTAATTTGATAATCTTATTTTGTCTCGTATTCTTTTTTTTATTTATGTGTGAGTAACCATTTTTTTTATTTTTAAATTGATGTGCATTCTTAGATGGGTTAATTTGTAAAATTTTAGAGCGTTCAAGTGAATCAAGGACATCAGAAGAAGACATGGTGATAAAGTTATCATTATCTCCATAATCATTTGTTTCCGTAAAATAATAATTAATTTTATTAATACTTTTAGCTGAAAATTGCTCATTGTGCGCAAGATTAATCAGTAAGGTATGTAATTGTGTAGCAGAAACCAATTCATGTTGTAATATTTCAAAAATCCAAGACAAATTATTGTTCACTGTCTTAAGCTGTTTATCAACTTTATCTTTGTAAAAAGCATCAGTAATCACTACTGTTTCATTTAAGTTATTTGTATCACGATCGATGCTCTTAAGTTGGTTAACTAATTTTTGTTTTTCTTTTAAAGATAGTCCTTGGCTATTTGGGTATGTCCAATTTTTAATAATAGCATCAACTAAAACTGTTAATTGCTTAGAGAGTGTTTCATTCATCATTTTAATATCTTTCTATAAGCATTAAATGTTTAAATTCATACAATTATAGTTTACATGGATTTAAACTTATAATTATTATGTTATTCTATCTGTATTTTATATATTTAAGCTTGATAAGTTTAAGCATCATACTCGTTAACAAGCATATAACTTAGTAATTACCTTTAAAAATACACCTTAATTATAATACGTTTTAATTAAAAGTACATGCTATTATAAGAAAAAATAATAGTTAAATAAGAAGATATTAGTTGCACTTGTTATTTTATTTGTGATAATTTATATTTTTTATTTAAGTTATGAGCAATATAATTAAATGCTTTTATCCATTCACGTCTAGTTAGTAATCCTTGAAAAACGCCATAATCATCGACAACGGGGAGAAATGCATTGTCAACTAATAGATGTAGTTGCGTTTCTAGTGTTGTTTTGGAAAAATTAACTTTATCAAATTTTGTTTGCATAACATCATGAACTTTTAAATTATTTAATGGTGCTAGAGAAATTTTATTTGTTTCCATCATTTCAGTGGTAATCATTGATAAACTTAATAAACCAACAATTCGATTTTGACGGTCAAGTACGGGGATTTTTGAATATTTAACACGGGTCAAAATTAAGAAAGCGTGATATAGCGGGTTGTCATCTTCGACAAAAGCAATTCGGGATGCGGGAATGATAAAGGTGCCTGATTTTTCTTCAAGCATCTGCTTAATTGCGGGTGAAAACATTTAAATACAGTACCTTTCATTGAAATAATTTTACATCTTGCTAGCAAAATACAGGAAAAGGCTCGCAAAATATGCGAGCCTGTTAGTTTTCATCTACTTTGAAGGAGTAAGAATGAATGAAATAAAAAAGTGGGAGTATGTAGTAAGTAGTTAACTGCTTACTACAATATTAATCATATGCTTTAAATATAAAATAAAGGTACAATTTGTCTTATAAATTAGTAAAGCTTTTCTTTAGAACTGTTAAAGAAATAGAAAAACCCACGCAACACACGTGGGTCGAAAGGGATAGATATGAAAATGACCAATAAGTCATTTAAGTTTTTCATTATATTATTCTCGGAGGAGTATGAATGAAAAACAAAAGTTGAGTGTAATATGGTGAAGTTTTAATGTTTTAACCATATCGCTTTTTTATTTTATACGGTAAATGTGAAAAAAGTGTGACGAAATCACAAATACCTACCTCAACATTGCTAAAATTGTTTATTAAAGAACACATTGTTATAATTAGGAATGTTGGACAAAAGATTGTACTTTAAAGTGAAAGGAGAACAAATGGATAAACAGATTTATCGAAAGAAAATAACCTTTTGGTTACGCTTTTCTGGGTGGCTTTGCCTACTGCCTGCATCTCTTTGGCTTTGGCTATATCAGGTTCTTACACCGTCAAATTATACAGGCTTAGCCATATGTGAATTGGTAATAATTATCTTATTTGCGGCTTTTATTTTAACAACCGCGAATAGTGAGTATTGGCTAAAAACTAAAAATCTTTTTGGACTATTACTAATTACTCTTCTATTTGTCTCATTTTTAATTTTTATTCCTCTTTGCTTTGCCTATAATGATTGCCGAATATTGAATAATAGATGATGATAGGGAAATTTTAAATTTAGTAAAAGATTAAGCAAACAGCTTTGTCTAGATAGATACAGTAGTACTATATTTAATAGTATATTTTATGTGTTTGATGTTAAGAAAGATATGAAGATATATGGTAAAAAAAGAAAAATCTGATTCCCGAAGTAAGCAAGTTGGGAAATTTGCTCTAACAACACTTGTTTATTGTGTTATTTTAATAGCATTAATTTATTTGTATCAATATAGCGGCCTAACTTCGGTTCACTTTATTTATAACGAATTTTAAGGTGGTATACAGAATGATTAAAGATGTAATTCGAAAAATTGATGAAGTTGCTTTAGCTGAGCCGGATCGGATAGCTTATGATTATCTAGGACAGACTAATACATATGCTGATCTCAAGCAACGCTCTGATGCTTGGGCACATAAAATTGCTACTTTACCAATTGCTCCTAAAAGTCCAATTATGATTTGGGGTGGTCAAGACTTTGAAATGATCGCTAGCTTTCTGGGATGTGTCAAAGCAGGGCATGCATATATCCCGATTGCCAGCTATTCTAATGCTGAAAGAATTATAATGATTCAAGATGTTGCCAAAGCTGAAGCAATTTTAGCGATTGATGAACTTCCCGCAGTAGATTTATCTTCAATGCAGGTGATAAAGTCTAGTCAGGTTGAAAACGGTAATTTTACGATTGATCCTGGTAATTTTGTTTCAGGTGATGATAACTTTTACATTATTTTCACTTCAGGAACAAGTGGCAAACCTAAGGGTGTTCAAATCAGTCATGAGAATTTACTTAGTTTTATTAATTGGGAGATGAGTGATTTTGATTTGCCAGATCATCCTAGTTTCCTTTCACAGGCACCGTATTCATTTGATTTATCAGTCATGAGCCTTTATCCGGCACTGGTTGGTGCAGGTAAGTTAGTTGTCTTACCACATGATGTAACAGAAAATTTCGCACAATTATTTGTGACAATGCCACAGCTTCATTTCAACATCTGGGTTTCAACACCATCTTTTGCACAGATGTGTTTTTTGGATAAAACATTTGATGGCAAGCACCATCCAGAGTTAACTCATTTTCTATTTTGTGGTGAGGAGTTACCTCATACGGAAGCAGCAATGTTGAAGAAAAAATTTCCTAAGGCACGTATTTTTAACACATATGGTCCTACAGAAACAACAGTTGCAGTTACTCAAGTTGAGATTACCGATGAAATTTTGGATAAATATGATCGTTTACCAATTGGTCGGGTTAAAGAAGATACAAAAATTATAATTGATAAGACCAAAGGTGATCAGCCTAATGAGGGTGAAATTATCATTTCTGGACCGAGTACGTCTAAGGGATATATGAATAATCTCGAAAAAACAGCTAAGGCTTTTTTCAAAAATTCTAATGATGAATATATGAGCCATCGTTCTGGAGATGAGGGATTCTTTGATCAAGATTTACTTTTTTATCGTGGTCGAATTGACTTTCAAATTAAATTTAATGGTTATCGAATAGAACTTGAGGAAATAAATCATTACATTGGTAAAAGTAAGCTAGTTGCCCATGGTGTAGCTGCTCCTAAATACAGTAAAGACCACACCGTTAAACAAATCGTAGCAGAAATCGAACTAAAAGAAGGTGTGAAGGAACAATATTCTGAAGAAGAAATCACTAAAAGAATTCGTGCCGATTTGGCAAAAAATTTGATGCCGTACATGATTCCTCAACGCTATGTTTATCGAGAAAAATTGCCAGTTTCCCAAAATGGTAAAGTTGATATTAAAGCGGTGATTAAGGAGGTCAACGAGTAGTGAATTTTAACTTCATAAACTTGCAGCCTTACGGAAATCCACAATACTTTATCTATTTAATGATAGGATTAATTCCAATAATTTTGGGTTTGTATTACGGTCATCGGTTGAAGATCTATGAAGCAGCTTTTTCGCTTGTGTTCCTGTTTCTTATCTTTGATGGAGATAAATGGCAACAAGGGGTAAGTTTAATTATTTATTTGTTGTTTCAGTTGTTTGTTACTTATAGTTATCTTTATTATCGAAAAAATGGTAAGAATAGAACGTGGATCTTTTATTTAGCTGTAATTTTAGCAATGCTTCCGCTAGTGCTCGTGAAAGTACAAACAGCTTTTCCAAAGGCTAAAATCCCAGGGGTGCTTGCATTTTTAGGGATTTCATATATTACCTTTAAAACAGTCCAGATAATCATGGAAGTGCGGGATGGCGCAATTAAAGAACTGAACTTAGGGACCTATTTACGTTTCTTATTGTTCTTTCCCACAATCTCATCAGGACCAATTGATCGTTACAGAAGGTTTGCCAAAGAGTGTGATCTTGCTCCAAAACGTGATCAATATCTTACTGACTTGACTCTAGCGACACGCTATTTATTTCAAGGTTTTCTGTATAAGTTTATTTTGGGATGGTTTTTTGGAACATATTGGTTACCGAGAATTTCTAAACTAGCGTTAATTGTAGGAACGGCTAATGGAGGGTTGAAATTATCTTGGTGGCTAGTTGCTTATATGTATTGCTATAGCATGTATTTATTCTTTGATTTTGCAGGTTATTCATTATTTGCAGTGTCAATTTCATATTTCATGGGCATTCATACACCGGTAAACTTTAATAAACCGTTTATTTCGCAAAATATTAAAGAATTCTGGAATCGTTGGCATATGACGCTGTCTTTTTGGTTCCGTGACTACATTTACATGCGTTTTACCTTCTTTGCCATGAAGAAAAAATTGATTAAAAATCCGATTAGGTTATCACAAGTGTCGTATCTGCTACTATTTTTAGTAATGGGTTTTTGGCACGGGTTAACTTGGTATTATATTGTTTATGGACTATTTCATGCAATCGCGATTATTATTAACGATTATTGGATTAGGTTTAAGAAAAAGCATAAGGATCAAGTACCATCAAATAAATTTACCAAATGGTTTGCAATTTTTGTAACTTTTAATATTGTTTGTTTTAGTTTTTTGATTTTTTCAGGCTTTTTGAGCCAATTATGGTTTGGCTGGAAGTAAAGAAAAATTTTAGTTATTAGTTAGAGGTATAAATAATGGATACAAAAAAAGAAGTTTTAGCTGTTTTACAAGACTTAACTGGTGAAGATTTAACCGATCGAATGGATGAGAATATTTTTGATAATGGGTTAATGGATTCAATGGCAAGCGTTCAGATGTTGTTAAATTTACAGGAAAAATTTGATATTGATGTACCGGTTTCCGAATTTGACAGAAGTGAATGGGATACTCCAAACAAAATCGTTACAAAGGTGGAAAGTTTAGAAAATGAATAATAAACGCCGGCTGTGGCAAATTTTTGGCCCAGTTCTTTGCGCTTTTATCTTATTACTGGTTATTTTTCTGTTACCTTGGGAACGAACCTTTTCTAAGGACGCTATATACCAAGCTGCTAACTCGCAAACTACAACTATTTTTAAAGGTTCACGAATGAAGCAGAATGCTTTCGATGATAACTATGTGCCGTTTTATGGCTCAAGTGAGTTATCAAGACTTGACCCCCTGCATCCGAGTGTATTAGCAGAAAAATATCATCGTAATTATCGACCATTTTTGCTAGGTGGTCCAGGTAGCCAATCTTTAGCGCAGTTTTTAGGTATGCAAGGTACTGCCAAGCAGTTAAAGAATAAAAAGGCAGTTGTGATTATTTCTCCGCAATGGTTTACTAAAAATGGTCAAAATCCAGATGCATTTGCGTTATATTATTCGCCATTGCAAGCTTGTAATTTTCTTTTAGGAATTAAGCAAGATAATTTAACAAATCGTTATGCTGCTAAGCGTTTTCTACAAATGCCAGAGGTAAAGGGAATAATTAAGTCAGGAATGAAACGAATAGCTAATGGCAAACAGCTAACGGCTACACAACGTTTTATTCTTGAAAACCAGAGAAGAATGCTTAATAACGAAGATAAATTCTTTAGTACATTCCAATTGCGTGATCGGATTAAAAAGATCAATGAACATGCACGTCTCTTGCCAAATACATACTCGGTTGCAGCGCTTAACAAAATAGCCAAGTATCAGGCAGCTATTCATACCAATACTAATGATTTTGGTATTAATAATCGATTCTTTAAGACACGACTAAATAAGAGAACTTTAGTTAAGCTGAAGGGTAGCCAGCGTAATTTCGATTATACTAAATCTGTTGAATACAGTGATTTTGAATTAATGCTACACCAATTTGCTAAACAGCATACTAATGTATTATTTATTATTCCACCAATTAATGAAAAATGGGCAAACTATACGGGTTTATCACAAACAATGTATCAGAAGTCTGTTTCTAAGATTAAGTACCAATTAGCTAGTCAGGGTTTTGATAATATTGAGGATCTATCTAAACGTGGTAGTGAGAAGTACTTTATGGAGGATACAATTCATCTCGGATGGCGTGGATGGGTAGCTGTTGATCAAGCAGTTAAGCCATTTATGGAAGAAAAGAATGTTCCATACAAATATAATTTGCATAATTATTTCTTTTCTAAAAAATGGCAAAATAAACCATACCAAATTAGTGTAACTGATAATACTCCAGTAAATGGTAGTCAAAAAGAATCTTTAAAAGGAAATTAGTGCGCCAGCAAATTGATTCTTTAGGGATCAAAGGCTCAGTTTTAGTTATAAAAAATGGCAAGACTTTGCTTGATTATGCTTTAAATAATGCAACTGACACTAGTTATTTGATTAATTCGGTTCAAAAGTCGATGACAGCAGCGATGCTGATGCGGTTAGTGCAAGCAAGAGAATTAAGTTTGCAAGATCGGCTTAGTAAATTTTATCCTGAAATTCCGGGTGCTCAAAAAATTACGATCAAAAATCTGTTAACAATGACGGCTGGTCTTGATTTAAAACCTGGGGAAAAGTTAGGACAAAAAAAATTTAAATCAGATCAAGATAATATTCAGGCTGATGTTCAAAAAACGGTTTTTGTGCCTAAAATGTTAGGCAAGTGGTACTATAGTTCATTAAATTATGTTTATTTATGTGGTATCATGACAAAAATTACAAAACAGAGCTATGAACAACTGTTTCGAGATGCTTATGTTGTCCCTCTAGGATTAAGACATACTGAATTTTTATGGTCGAAATCAGACAAAATTGTTGCTACTAAGTTGGTGCCAGGGATGATATATCATAAAGGATATTATGAAACGGTTAAGCATCAAGCAGCACTAAAGGCGGCTCGAAATGAATTAGGTGCTGGATCTATTGTAATGTCAAATCAAGATATTGCTAAGGTAATGCACTATATTCTAGCTGGTAAATTTTTAACAAGTAAAAGTCGTAAATTGCTTTATAAAGTAAGTCCGCCACTGTCTTATAATGGTGGCTTATATAATAATAATCTGTTAAAAACGAAGACTGCTAATGGAGCTGGAGAAGGATACTATACTTTTATGCGTAGTACCAATGATGCAAAAACAATGATAATTATCCAATCGAATAAGACTCAAAATGGCGAGTTTTCTGTGTTAAAAAAGCAGATCGATAAAATTATGGTACAATTACTCAACCCTATAGTAAAATGAATAAATCTTGTCTTTTAGTTGATTGCATGCTAGAATTTTGTTGTGCCGTCATAGGGAAATAGATATTTTCTCCGGTAGCGAAAATGTGATTTTCTATTTATGTGGTCAGGTGACGGTACAACACTGTGTGAGCTTAGTTCCGATGTTGGTGGAACTAGGCTTTTTGTATATTCTTTGCAAAATTATGGCAGTGTACGCTAAAATGATGAGTATAACTCATAAGGAGGTTATTATGAATAGAGCTGAATTAAAAAAACAAGCTAAACAAGAGCTTCGGGGAAATTGGGGATGGGCAACCGTACTTGGCTTGGTAATGTTATTAATTAATGGCGTTCTGTATGGTCAAGATCTTAAATAATACGCTGTTAGTCTAGTTAGTGGTAATTTTACAACTTGGAGTAAGTCTGCTAGTTCCGTTGCCAGTAGCGGAGGTAAATTTGCATTAAGTTTTATCAGTGGCTTTTTTATGTTAAGTTTGGTAATTACATTTTTAAATTTAACAAGAGGCAGAAAATTCAATCTTGGCAAAGCAATTTTTGCAGTATTTACTGATGGTAGATTCATCCCAGAATTATTAAACTATCTTTTTAACTGTATCTTTACGTATTTATGGACACTATTATTGGTGGTTCCAGGAATTATTAAAGGTTATTCATACGCATTAACACCATATATTGTCAATGATTTGGTCGAAAGTGGTAAAGAAGTAAAAATGACAACGGGTATTACTGAAAGTCGGAGCTTGATGTCAGGATATAAGTGGCAATTATTTATGCTAGACTTAAGTTTTATTGGTTGGTATATTGTGGCATTTATAACTTTGGGAATTGGTTTAATTTGGGTAGTACCATATGTTCAAACAACTAAAGCAAACTTTTACCGGCAACTAGCTGGTGATCAATTTAGATAAAAAATAAACTAAGCAAAATTTAATCTTACGATTAATTCTGGTTTAGCTAAGTTAAGACTGTGTTCTGATATTTTATCAGGACATGGTCTTTTTAATTATAGCTTGTCTTATAGTAATGTTATTAAAGCTGCAGATTATTGGATAAATTATCATTTAAAATTAATAGGCTAATTAGAGGCGAAAGGCCTCTTTTTTATATAAAAATTAAATGAATATAATCAGTAAATAAGTATATCAAATTGATAATCTATTGATCAACTTTTGTTATCTAAATGGATAAAAAAGATTATCGAAAATACCGTTTTTTAGATAATTGCTTTTTGTAATAATAAATATTGTAATTTCATGAAAGCGCTTTTTATAGATATTACAATTGTTGCAAAAGGAGAATAATTATGGAAAATCCAGCAATAAATGTTAATTCAGAAATTGGCAAATTAAAAACTGTATTGTTGAAACGTCCAGGCGCGGAAGTTGAAAATATTACTCCAGATACAATGGAGAACCTTTTATTTGATGATATACCATTTTTAAAAATAGCTCAAAAAGAACATGACTATTTTGCAGAAACACTTAGAAAAAACGGCGTTGAAACCTTGTATATCGATGAACTTGCAGTTGAAACACTATCACAAAGTTCTGAAATTAAGCAGGAGTTTATTAATTGTTATCTTGATGAGCATGGATATGATTCTGGAGTAACATATGATGTTTTACAAGACTATCTAAACAGTTTCGATGTACATGATATGGTAACAAAATTATATAGTGGTGTACGTCGTAATGAAATCGATATGGATTTACGAAATGAAACTTTGCATGATTTAGCGGGTAGCGATGCAAATGATCCTTTTTTACTTGATCCATTGCCTAATGCATATTTCACTAGAGATCCACAAGCTTCAATTGGTTCAGGAATAACAATTAATCACATGACTTTTAAAGCTCGTCAACCAGAGTCATTATTTACAGAATTTGTTATGAAGTATCATCCTCGTTTTGCAGGCCATGTAAATGTATGGAGAGATCGTAATCACAATACTCGAATTGAGGGTGGTGATGAACTAGTTTTAAATGATCATGTTTTAGCTATTGGGGTTTCGCAGAGAACATCATCTAAATCGATTGAAGGTTTAGCAAAAGAACTGTTCTCTAATAATGATAGTCATTTTGATACTGTTGTTGCTATAGAGATTCCTCATAATCATGCAATGATGCATTTAGATACAGTATTTACAATGGTTAACAAAGACCAATTTACTGTCTTCCCAGGGATTATGGATGAAGCTGGTAAAATGAATATTTTTGTCATGACACCAGGTGAAAACGGCAAAATAAACATGGAACATCATACTGATCTGAGTGAAACATTAAAGCAAGTATTAAATCTTTCAGAGTTAGATTTAATTCTAACTGGAAACGGTGACGATATTGTTGCGCCAAGAGAGCAATGGAATGATGGTTCAAACACATTAACTATTGCACCAGGTGAAGTTGTAACTTATAACCGTAACTACGTAAGTAATGAAATTTTACGTGAACATGATATTTTGGTTCACGAAGTTATTTCAAGTGAGTTGTCTAGAGGGCGTGGCGGTCCTCGTTGTATGTCCCAACCACTATGGCGTGAAGATTTATAAAACTAAAGTTTTAATAAAAAAGGAAAAGTAATATGGCTATTAATTCAGTATTTCAAGGTCGTTCACTATTAGCAGAGAAAGATTTTACCCCAGGTGAAATTCAATATTTAATTGATTTAGGATTACATTTAAAAACTCTACAACAAAATCATATACCGCATCATTATTTAGAGGGTAAAAATATTGCATTGTTATTTGAAAAAACATCAACAAGAACTAGATCTGCTTTTACAACAGCAGCTATTGAACTGGGAGCTCATCCAGAATATTTAGGTGCTAATGATATTCAATTAGGCAAGAAAGAGTCAGTAGAAGATACTGCTATTGTTTTAGGACGAATGTTTGATGGAATTGAATTTAGAGGATTTAAGCAATCTGATGTAGAAGAATTAGCTAAATACTCAGGTGTACCTGTTTGGAATGGGTTAACAGATCAATGGCATCCAACACAAATGATTGCAGATTTCATGACAATTAAAGAAAATTTTGGTCATTTACGTGGCTTGACTCTAGCTTTTGTTGGTGATGGACGTAACAATATGGCTAATTCATTATTAGTTACAGGAGCTATGTTAGGAGTAAATATTCGTATAGTTGCTCCTGAAGAATTACATCCTTCTCAAGAAGTTGTAGATTTGGCTAATAAATTTGCTGCGGAATCAGGAGCAGAATTGCTAGTTACAGCAGATATTGATGAAGGCGTAAAGAAAGCTAATGTTATCTACACTGATGTTTGGGTTTCAATGGGAGAGTCAGATTGGGAGAATAGAGTTAAATTATTAAAACCATATCAGGTTAATATGGAAATGATGAAAAAGACTGGTACAAGTAAAGAGGAGTTAATTTTTATGCACTGTCTGCCAGCATTTCATGATACTAATACTGAATATGGTAAGGAAGTTGAAGAAAATTACGGGATTACTGAAATGGAAGTAACTGACGAAGTTTTCCGTAGTGAATATGCACGTCAATGGGATGAAGCTGAGAATCGTAAGCACTCCATTAAGGCAATAATGGCTGCCACTTTAGGCAACATGTTTATTCCATCTGTACCAGAATTGGAAAAGGCAGGAAAATAATTATGTCTGATACTAAGGAGAATGGAATTGCTCTACCTGCCTTAGTTGCTTTAGTTGTTAGTTCGGCAATTGGTTCAGGTATCTTTGATTTGCCTTCAACTTTAGCTCAATCTGCTACGCCTGGTGCAGCTTTGGTAGCATGGGCAATTACGGGTGTAGGTATTTTAATGCTAGCTTTGTGCTTAAATAGTTTGGTTTTAAATAAGCCTGAATTAACTGGAGTATCAGACTACGCTAGAGCAGGTTTTGGTGATTTCGCTGGATTTATTTCTGGTTGGGGCTACTGGCTATCTTCATGGCTAGGAAATGTTGCTTTTGCAACGATGTTAATGTCATCTTTAGGATATTTTTTTCCACCACTAAAATCTGGCAATAGTCTAAGTGCAATTATTGTGGCTTCAATTATTTCTTGGGCACTGACAATTTTAGTTACACGTGGGATTGAATCAGCAGCGATTATTAATGCAATTGTGACAGTCACTAAAATGATCCCGATCTTTGCATTTGTTGTAATTGCACTTATTAGTTTTAAAATGGGTGTATTTACAAATCATTTTTGGGCTAATATGTCTTCTAATTTTAATGGAAGTGTGACGTATTCTTCGGCGAATGCTACAGGCATATTTACCCAAATTAAAGGTTGCATCATGGTAATGATGTGGGTGTTTGTAGGTATCGAAGGTGCGACAACAATGGCTGCACGTGCTAAGAAAAAGTCGGATGCAGGTAGAGCGACTATTATTGGATTGTTTTCTCTTCTAACTATTTATGTTGTTGTGTCTATTTTACCTTACGGCTATTTACCACTATCTAAGTTACAAACCATGCGTCACCCTGTTTTACTTTATTTATTTAAGGAAATGACTGGACCGATAGGAGGAGCATTTATTGCTATAGGTTTAATTATATCGATTTTAGGTGCCTGGTTATCATGGACAATGTTACCAGTTGAGGCTACATCATTAATGGCAGAACAAGGTCTTCTTCCTAAATGGTTTGGCAAATTAAATAAGCATCGCTCTCCAGCTAATTCTTTATGGTTAACAGAAATTTTAATTCAATTATTTTTAATTACACTATTGTTTACAGATCAGGCATATAATTTCGCATATTCTTTATGTACATCTTCAATTGCCGTTTGTTACGCCTTGGTTGGTGCATATCAATTAAAATTAGGGTTACAAAATAGAAACTCTCATATGATTCTACCAGGGTTTATAGCTTTGGCTTTTGAAGTAATAGGAATGATTTTTGCTGGTTTACAGTATTTGTGGCTGTGTACGATTGCTTATTTAATTGGTTTTGTTTTGTACTATCGTGCAAGAAAAGAAAATGGTCAATCTATAAGTAACGTTGAATGGATATTAATGATTATTATTGGCCTTTTGGCAGTAGCAGCAATAGTTGCGTTGATAATGGGTAAATTGAAAGCATAATGAAATATTAGGAAGTATAAAATATGAAAAAAATTGTTGTTGCATTAGGTGGTAATGCAATTTTAACAGATGATCCATCCGCACAAGCTCAACAAGCAGCGCTAATGAAGACAGCTGATTTTTTAACAGATTTCATTGCTCAGGGTGATATTCAATTAGTTATTACTCATGGCAATGGACCACAGGTTGGTAATTTATTATTGCAAGAGCTTGATGGTAGTTCAGATAGTAATCCAGCTATGCCATTAGACACAGTAGGTGCGATGACTCAAGGTGAGATTGGCTTGTGGTTAGCTAATGCATTAAATATGAGCTCATCGCATCGACATCTGCCAATAAATGTGTCTACTGTTTTAACTAGAGCTGTAGTTGATGAGCAAGATAGTGCATTTAATAATCCATCTAAACCGATCGGCCCGTTCTACACCAAGGATGAAGTAGATACTATTAAAGAAGAACACCCAGATTGGGAAATAGTAGAAGATGCAGGGCGTGGATTTAGAAGAGTTGTACCATCTCCCAAGCCAGTTAGTATTCTTGAAGCCGACTCAATTAAACTATTAGTTGAAAATAATACAACACTAATTGCTAGTGGAGGCGGGGGAGTACCTGTTGTTAAACATGATAATAAAATCAGTGGAATTGAAGCTGTAATTGATAAAGACTTTTCAGCTGCTAAGTTAGCGGAGTTAGTAGATGCTGATGAATTGATAATTTTAACGGCTGTAAAGTATGTAACTTTAAACTATCAAAAACCTAATCAAACAGATTTACATGAAGTTAAAGTATCACAAATGAAACAATATTTAACAGATAATCAATTTGCAAGTGGATCAATGAAGCCAAAAGTAGAAGCAGCAGTTTCATTTGTTGAAAAAACAAATCGTAAAGCAGTGATTACATCTCTTGATAATGTTGGATCATATTTAAATAATGATGATGGTACTATAATCATTCCAGATTAGATTAAGATTATATCAGCATAAAAATAAAGTCTATTTAAGTTATTTAATTGCCTATTTGTAAATAGTAAATTATATTATAAAAATTCGTTATACAATAGGAGAAAGTAAATATGCTTGAAAAATTTATGCATGAGTGGTTATACGTTTCAGATTATGATGTACCTGTTGCAAACAATGGTTTTAGCGGGCGAGCAAAAATTAATGGCGTAGATCTGGAACAGAAATATATTGCGCTGGTAGCCACATCTAATTATAACAATTTGCCTGAATGGCGTTTAGCATTTAATTTGGATAAAAATAAACGAGTTTATGTTATGAAACCACAACACAAATCTGACTTTTTAGCAATTTTGCCCAAAAAAGTTTATGTTGGTATAGGGAAACATCATTTTGATTTATCGGGAAGTATTAAGGAAGCCTTATTTTCATTAATGCTAACTAATAAATTTGATTCTATTGTTCATTACGATGAAATCGCTAATATGTATATTATTGCACATTCAACATTAGATTATCCGTTATTACGTAAGCGATTAAGTCAAATTGATGAGGATACACAATTAACTTTATGGTTGTATGCAAAGAATCAGGTGTCAATTTCATCGCTTGCACAAATGTTAATGGTGCATCCCAAAACAGTTGAGTATCGCTTGCAAAAAATTAAGTCTTTAACTGGATTTGATCCACGTAAGGGAATAGATCTAATACCTTTAGTGGTTTCCTATATAAAAGAAAAAACTGAAAATATACATATACTCGAAACTGAATTGCAAAGTTTTTCTAATGAAATGTTACCTAGAGATAAAACAATCTCTGTGAGTACTAATAATTAAGTTATTTTAACTATAATCTAAAACTCCTTAAATAATATAATCAAGTGTTCGGAAAAACTAGTTTCTGAAACCTAAAAATAGATCAAGTATTCCTTTAGGAAAATCTTGATCTATTATTTTTTTCTTAAAATAGCTCTTTCTTCTCTGCATTTCTACTCCAATATTGGCTTAAATTCATCATCATAAATATTAAACTAATATCGGTTTCTACTTTTTCTTTCCGCGTATTGGAATTAGGACAAAGAGTAGGATCTTGAGCATCATTGTTGGATGGTAAGCTGGTCTACCAGTATTTGGCCTGTGATATGATTTTGATACATGAAAAGCACACCTTTTTTGTGATGAATTAATAATATCAATACAGTGAAATGTAGACTAGTATGTTAGTTAAGTTGTCAAAGGTGTCGAAAAATTACTGAAACTGGGAATTTGTTTACGAAGATAATTAAGAGCGGCGCAATTTTAGAGCCATAAATTTCTTGTAAGTATTTTATCTAACCACCATCTTCTGTAAAGATAGCGGCAAGTTCTGTTACGCTTAAAAAGCCATTAAAGGAAATTAATCGCCCAGTGGCTAAACGAGAATGCTTAGCCAAGCATTTTGCGTTAGTGCTGAAACACTAGCGATTAAAAAAAGCATTGCTGCCAATCATGATGCCCATAATGGTTACCAAAGCAATGAATAGTGGGAGTTGTCTTTTTTATAAATTACACCTTTACTGAATAAATAACTTCAATAATTATGGTTTAAACTGGTATAAAAAAACTTAAATTACAATTTGGAAGCGGTTTTAAGTATGCTATAATTTTGACGTAGGCTAATTTAGCAAATTGCCGAAAGGAGAAAAAGATGAACAAAGTTACAGTTATTGGCAGCATTAATCTTGATACCAATCTGCGTGTTGAGCGCATGGTTAAGCCGGGGGAAACTATTCATGCTAAGGAACATTATTCAGCCGCTGGTGGTAAGGGTGCCAATCAGGCAGTGGCAGCTGCGAGGTCGGGTTGTGTGACTAGCTTTATCGGGGCTGTTGGTGATGATGCACCGGGTACCGAGATGTTAGACTTGCTTAAACAGGAAAAAATTGATATTTCTGGAATTACTACGATTAAGAATGAGTCAACTGGTCAAGCCTTTATTTCGGTTGATGATGAAGGGCAAAACTCAATTACGATTTATGCTGGTGCCAATTATGATTTTCATGTCAAGGATATTGATAAAAAAAGCAAATTGATTTCTAGCAGTGACTTTGTGATTGCGCAATTTGAAACTCCGGTAGAAGCAACAATTAAGGGGTTTGAAATTGCTCGTGCTAATGGGGTCAAGACAATTTTAAACCCTGCGCCAGCAATGGCTAAGATTCCGGCAGAGTTGCTTAGGTTAACTGATATGATTGCACCAAATGAGACAGAAGCTGAGACAATTACCGGAGTACATGTTGCTGATAAAACTAGTGCTCGCCAAGCTGCCGTTAAATTGCATGAGTTAGGTGTTAAGGCAGTAATTATTACGATCGGTTCAAAAGGTGCTTTTTATGATTTTGACGGGCAGAGCGAGTTGGTCCCAGCATTTAAGGTCAAGGCAGTTGACACGACTGCTGCTGGGGATACTTTTATTGGTTCCATGTCTAGTTTATTAAAACCAGATTTTTCTAACTTGCATGAGGCGATAATTTTTGCCAACAAGGCATCATCATTAACAGTGCAACGGTATGGTGCTCAACCATCAATCCCATACAAGAAAGAAATCGATCAAGTTAAGTAGTTTTGATAGTAGAAAGTGAAGCAACATGAAAAAAACAAAGGTAATTAATTCAGATTTGTCACGTGTAATTGCAACAATGGGTCATTTTGATAAATTAGCAATTGGTGACGCGGGCACGCCAGTTCCTAAGGGCACAGAAAAAATTGACTTAGCCGTAACTAAGGGAATTCCTAGTTTTATGGATGTCTTAAACAATGTGCTTGAGGAATTAGAAATTCAACGAATTTTTTTAGCTAGTGAAATTAAAACGGAAAATCCCGAAATGTTGGCTAAAATTAAAAAGCGTCTACCAGACACACCAATTGAATTTATTACTCATGAGGAATTAAAGGAAAGCCTGAAGGACTGCAAGGCTTTTGTTAGAACTGGTGAAATGACGCCATTTGCAAATATTTTACTTGAAAGTAACGTTGTTTTTTAAATTAGGAGAAAAAATTGAATACAACAGCATTATTAGTTGGTCTAGGCCCACTTTTGGGCTGGGGGTTATTTCCAACAATTGCTTCAAAAATTGGTGGTAAACCTGCTAACCAAATCTTGGGAACGACTTTAGGAACTTTTGTTTTTGGTTTAGTTTATGCCCTTATCGGTGGTTATACAATGCCAACGGGTTCGGCATTATTATTGTCGATTATTTCCGGTATTGGTTGGGCCAGCGCGGAAATTGTTACCTTTATGTCGTTTGGCTTGGTTGGCTCATCGCGGGCAATGCCAATTACGACAGCCTTTCAATTATTAGGTGCTTCATTATGGGGTGTCATTGCTTTAGGTAACTGGCCGGGGATTCCTGCTAAAATTATTGGGACAATTGCTTTAGTGGCGATTATTATTGGTGCCTATATGACAGTTTGGTCCGAAAAAAAAACCGCGCAAAAGTCAAGCTTACTGAAAAAAGCGACGATTTGGTTGTTATTTGGTGAAATTGGTTACTGGGCTTACTCAGCAGCTCCACAAGCAGCGCACGTTGATGGTCAACACGCATTTTTGCCGCAAGCAATAGGGATGTTATTAACAGGAATTGTTTATGGCATTTATGTTGCAATTAAAAATAAAGATGAAAACCCGTTTACGGAAATTGTTTCTTATAAACAAATTTTTGCTGGTTTCTTTTTTGCCTTTGCAGCTTTGACCTACCTGATCTCGGCACAGCCCAACATGAACGGACTAGCTACTGGTTTTGTTTTATCGCAGACTTCGGTTATCTTAGCGACATTGACTGGTATTTGGTTTTTAGATCAGAAAAAGACTAAGAAAGAGATGGCAGTTACGATTGCTGGGTTGGTGATTATTTTAATTGCTGCTGCGGTAACAGAATTTGTCTAACTAAAAACAAACGAAAATAAACAACTAATAAAAGAAAAGTTGCTAGGAAAAACCAGATACTAAAATGATGCTCAAGATCCTACTCTTTGCCCTAATCCAATACGCGAAAATAAAAAAAGTAGAAACCGATATTGGTTTAATTTTTATGATGATGAATTTAAGCCAATATTGGAGTAGAAATGCAGAGAAGAAGGAGCTATTTTAAGAAAAAAATAATAGATCAAGATTTTTCCTAAAGGAATACTTGGTCTAATTTTTGGTCTAAGAAGCTAGTTTTCCCGATACTTACTTTTAGTTTAAGTTAAAAAAAGCAGGATGTTTCCTGCTTTTTTTATGCTAAATACTTATAAATTTAGATCATCAATATTGTTTGGAAATAATCTACCAGAATAATTTGAACTTGTATTATCATTTTCACGAAGTGCTTCTTTGATCTGGCTGGAACTCAGATGATCAATTAAATATACTTTTAATGCTTTATTAGTTAATGTATCCAAGTCAATATCATATGTCTTTAAATATTTTGCTGCCAGCTTTTCAACTTTTTCATTTAACTCGATTTTTCTTTTACTCATTTTTTCACCCTCTAAAAATTAATTCTATTATAACATTTTATGTTTATCTAATAAAAAAATAATAAGAGTAAACTATATGTGAAGATTGCTGAAAAATCATAAAGAGAGTATTATTTTAATTCAAATATATAATTAGAATTAAAAGGGGATTGGCAAATGTTAGATTATGCAGCTAGATTTATATTGAAAATTCGTTCGAATCCCTTTTTTAGAGCTATTCAGCGAACACTTGTTATGCTGATGCCAATTGCGGTGCTAGGTTCGTATTTTAAACTGATTCTTGACTTGATTTTCTCACCAGAAGGTATGGTTTACAATATTTTTGGGCTAGATAAAATTATCCCAGATCATTTATGGTATGCGGGATTATTTGTAAGCCGAGGAATGATTGAGGTAACTTTTGGTGTATTTGGAGTTTATGCATGCTTTTTTATGGCACGTTATACAGCTCATATTTATCATAAAGATGCAACTTTAGCGGGCTTGACTAGCGTCATCATTTTACTCTTTTGTTCTTATGGGTCTACAAGTGGGCAGCGATCAGGGAATGTGTATTCTTCTGGAATACTCCAGATAAACTCTGTCTTTATTTCTTTAGTTGTGGGTTATATGGTAGGACAAGTTTTCCACTTACTAGGTAAAGAATATTTACCAGTAAAAGTAGAAAGTACTAAAATTATTCGACAACGTGCATGGGATGCATTGCTACCAGCAATGGTTTCACTGAGCATAGGAATTATATTGGGTATAATTATTTATGAATTACAATTAAAAGTCATAAATTCTGCTAGTTTCAGCGAAATAGTTAGTCGTGTTCAAACTACTAATAATATTGGTGAAGTTATAATTTTGACAATTGTGATCACATTTTTGAATTGGATCGGTATTGGTTTTCCATTAAGATCAATCGGTGAATCACTTAATAATGCATATACAGCTGAAAATATGACAGTTGCTTTTCAACATGGCAGTTCATGGAATGTTCCATATAAGTTTTTAGGTAGTTCATTAATAAATAGCTATGGAGTAATGGGGGGAGCAAGTATACTTTTAGCGATCATAGTTTTGCTTTTGCTACAACATAATAATCCCGAAATTGAGGCAATAGCCAAGGTTAATCTCTTGCCAGCTGCTTTTGGTTCAACAATTGGATTGGCCGTTGGTCTGCCTATATTGCTGAATCCAATTTTTTTACTTCCGAGTATGTTAATCCCAATAATTAATATACTATTGGCAGCTGGAGCAATCTATTTCCGTTTAATTCCAGTTTGTGTATACCCAATTTTGAAAGGAACCCCTGGAATTTTAATTTCATTTTTTGGGACAAATGGTAACTGGTCTGCTTTGTTTTTTACGATTTTGTTATTCATACTAGATATAGCAATGTTATGGCCTATCATTAAGATTAATGATCTAGTAAATTTAAAGCTAAGATCCAAGGAAAGGGGGACTATTAATGCACAAAAATCCTAATTTTAAATGGTTAATGTTATTATTACTAATATTATTGCTTCTAGCTGTTCCCAGTTATGTTTGGATGAAAAAAGAAAATAATGCGCGTGCACAAAGAAGTAAATCGCAACTTTCTCCCGTAATTATGGTTCCAGGATCAAGTGCAACGACGGAACGCTTTAATGAACTAATTGACCTACTTAATCAATCGTCGGAAAATCATCATAGTGTGATGAAAATCACTGTTTCACGTGAATCAAAATTGTCCTATAGCGGCACAATTGGGAAAAATGATTTAGAACCGTTTATTATTATTGGCTTTGCTAATAATAAAGATGGGTATGCAAATATAAAAAAACAGGCAACTTGGCTTGATACAGCCTTTGACTCACTGATGCATAATTACAAATTTAATAATTTTAAGGCTTTTGGTCATTCTAATGGTGGGTTGATTTGGACTTATTGGTTAGAACATTATTATTCACAGTACAATGGTGAAACTAAAATGAAGCGTTTATTAACGTTGGGTACTCCATATAATTTTACAGAAACAAACACTGATAATCGTACGCAGATGTTGGCTGATTTTGTAAAGAATCGTTCAAAATTACCAAAAAATTTGAGAGTTTATTCTTTATCGGGGGGTAAAGATTATGACTCCGATGGAATAGTTCCCGAAAGTAGCGTGGCTGCAGGAAAGTTCATTTTTCAAAATCAGGTTAAAGCATATACAGCTATGACAGTAACTGGTAAAGAAGCAGATCATTCCGATTTACCACAGAATAAGCAAGTAGTGCAAACTATTCGACAATATTTGCTTCACCAGTCTAGAAAATTTGAAAATAAAGGGAAGGATATTCAAAAGTGAGATATCAAAAACAGCCTACGCATATCGAAGTAATTGGTGGTCGTGTTAATAATTTGAAAAATATTAATGTTGATATTCCCTTGCATCAATTTGTTGTAATTTCTGGGCTTAGCGGATCTGGTAAGTCCAGTCTCGCAATGGGAATTTTGTATTCCGAAGGAGCAAGACGTTATCTGGATTCCCTTGCAACTTATACTCGTCGCCGAATTAGTCAGGTGGGGAAAGCAAATGTGGATGAAGTAAAGCATATTCCCTCAGCACTGGCTTTAAAGCAGCGACCGACGGTTCCTGGCATACGTTCAACAGTTGGAACAGTAACGGAAATTTTTAATATTCTGCGGCTGATTTTTTCACGGTTGGGGTCACCAGTTTGTCCGAATGGCCATCGTCTTATGCCAACTATTAAAATTGCGCAAGCGATGGATTTAAGTGGTGAAGCAATGGGAAGAATTAATTGTCCTGTATGTGGAGTCCAGTTTTATGCTTTTAGTGCTGAAGACTTCGCCTTTAATTCAGATGGCGCATGTCAAACTTGTCAGGGATTGGGTCAGGTAGAGCAGCTTGATGACAAAAAAATTGTTGCCGATGAAAATTTATCTTTAGAAAATGGGGCAATTGCAACTTGGCAAATTCCAGGTCGTAATTGGATGTGGCGGATTGCTCGTGAACTTGGTGTGAGAACCGATGTTCCTTACCATGAATTAACAACTAGAGAACGAGAAATAGTCTTACATGGACAAGAACGTAAAGTACCAGTAGATATCCCAACTTCGACGGGACGTGTCTATCATTTGGATGCTCTATATGAGAATGCTTATAATGCAGTAATTAATTCGCGCAAAACAACTAAATCTGAACGTGGACTTGAGCGTATTAATACTTTTTATCACTTTAGTACCTGTCCAAGGTGCCATGGTTATCGAATTGATCCAAGCCGCTGGCAGCAATTGGTTGCTGGGAAAAGCATTGTGGCAGCTGAACAATTAACGTTGGGTGAGTTACCACAATACTTAGACAAAATTAAACAGGAATTACCCATAGAAATGCAAGATTTAGCGGAAAATCTGTTGGGCGAATTATTGCATCAAGTTACACCATTATTAAAATTAGGTTTAGATTATCTAAGTCTTGATCGACCTGCCAATAGCTTGTCAACCGGTGAATTACAGCGAATTCAACTGGGGCGAACTTTAAGAACGGAAACTACTGGTGTACTCTATGTATTGGATGAACCATCGGTAGGATTACATCCGGCTAACATAGACGGATTAATTGATATTTTTCATGAGCTTATTAATCAGGGGAATTCTTTAGTAGTTGTTGATCATGAAACTGCAATTATTGATGCGGCTGATTGGGTAATTGAAATTGGTCCAGGCTCTGGCAGTCAAGGCGGACAAGTTATTTCTCAAGGAACGCCCAATCAGCTTAAACAAGATTCAAATTCATTAATAGGACCATATTTAACCGGAACTGCACAGTTGTTAGTGCGGGAACCAGCTTCAAAACAGCAACTCTTTAAGCAAGGTAAATTAGACTTTACGGTTGACCATCATTTTAATCTTAATAATGTTCATGTCCAAATTCCGCTGGGCAAAATGACGGCGGTTACTGGTTTCTCTGGAGCCGGAAAAACTACATTAATTCTCGATGCTTTGCTTCCGGCCTTAAAGGCACAAAAAGCGCATAAAAGCACTCCAAGCTGGGTTACAGATTTATCTGCAACTGGGATTAATAATGTAGTCAGTGTTGATTCTACTCCTGTAGGTAAGAATCAGCGCTCAACGGTTGCAACTTATACTGATATCATGAATAATTTACGCCAATTGTATGCACGTCAGCCATTAGCCAAGCAGTTACATTATCCAGCTTCGTACTTTTCATACAATAATAAGCAGGGAGCATGTCCAGCTTGTGGTGGTAGTGGCGTGATTGCACTGGACATACAGTATTTACCCGATATAGTTGAAACTTGTTCTTTATGTAATGGTCATCGCTATAATAAAGAAGTTTTACAAGTTAAATGGCATAACCTGAGCATTGCTGATGTACTCGCTTATTCTGTGGATGAAGCTTTAAACAAGAAGCTATTTAAGGGTGAACCCAAAATCTTGCAAACAGTGACCACTCTGCATGAAATGGGATTGGGGTACTTACACTTAGGCGAAGCGACTCCTGCATTATCCGGTGGAGAAGCGCAACGATTAAAATTAATCAAGCATTTGCATCGCCAGCAAAAAGGAACTTTGTTTGTTTTTGATGAGCCCACAGTTGGCTTACATCCACAAGATGTGAGAACTCTGCTAAAAGTCTTGCAAAAATTGCTGGATCATGATGCAACCATTATTACTATTACCCACGATTTAGATATGATGGCAAATAGTGATTATATGATCGACTTGGGACCACGAGGTGGAAAAAATGGTGGTCAAATTGTAGCTGATGGTACTCCTCGTGATATTCTCCCAAAGCAGGCAAGCCTAACAGCAGGATATTTGCAAAAACATTTAAAATTATATCAAAAATAATCTTAATGCTTTAAGGATAATCAATTAATGACTATCTTTAAAGCTTTTTCTATTTAAGATTGATCTTAGACTTAGTTGTGGAAAAATAAGACATATCTCTTGCACTCTGTGGATAACCTGCTAAAATATAAAGTATAAGAAATTAGCACTCAAAGCTTTTGAGTGCTAATAAATAATTTATAACCTATGTGAGGGGTGGCTATATATGACATATTTTGACAATGAATTTGATAATTTGTTTAATGAATTAAACAATTCTTTCTTTAATGATAGTAATAATAGTAACGGATCAATTCCAATTCATTATTCAGGCAGTATGAATATGGCACCGCAAAATCTGAACACAAATGCTCAAGCACAACAGAAAAAGCCTATCGGTGTCGATCTAGTTGAACAAGCCAAAAATAATAAATATGATCCAGTGATTGGACGAGACGAACAGATTCAAGAGGTTATTGAAATTTTAAGTCGGCGCAAGAAGAATAATCCAGTGCTAATTGGACCGGCTGGAGTTGGTAAAACGGCAATTGTTGAAGGGTTAGCCCAAAAGATTGCTCAAGGCGATGTTCCCGAAAAGATGAAGGATAAGCATATCATTGCAATTAACATTAACGATATGGTTGCAGGTTCTAGTTTGCGGGGTAGCTTTGAAGAACGCTTGAAAAAAGTAATTGATGAAGCTAAAAACAACCCTAATATCATTCTATTTATTGATGAATTGCATAATATTGTTGGCGCAGGGTCAACAGATTCGGAAAATAATAGTGGTGATGCCTCTAATATTTTAAAACCAACTTTAGCTAGCGGTGACTTAAACCTAATTGGTGCAACGACGACAGGAGAGTATCGTCAAATTGAAAATGATGCGGCTTTGGCAAGACGTTTCCAACCAGTTGATGTGCCAGAACCTTCTACTGATGTAACGGTTAAAATTTTAGAAGGTCTTAAGAAAAAATATGAGGACTATCATCATGTTAAATATAGTGATAGTGCTTTACGCTTAGCAGTCGAATTGTCACAGCGTTATATTCAAGGACGTTATCTACCGGATAAGGCAATTGATTTAATTGATGAAGCTGGAGCGAAGAAGGGGCTTGATGCTGTACCAAATGATGAAGTAAGTCTGAAAAAACAGATTAAGCAATTAGAAAATGAAAAAACTTCTGCTGCACAAAATGAAGATTATGCAAAGGCGAGTGAACTCAAGAAACGAATTGAAAAATTACGTGAGCAAATGGATCATTTAGACCAAGCTTCAGTTCCGCGTGTGACAGACCAGGATATTTATGCTTTAATTGAAACTAAGACTAAGATCCCAATGAGTGAATTGCATGCAAGTGAAGGGCAGAAGAACCTTGACTTAGCTGAAAAATTAAAAGCAACTGTAATTGATCAAGATAATGCTATCGAGGTTATCACGGATGCAATTGCCCGCAAACAAGTTTTTAAAGATAATAATCGTCCTACTGGCTCGTTTTTACTCACTGGTCCAACCGGTGTTGGTAAAACAGAACTAGCTAAACAATTAGCAATTCAATTGTTTGGTGGCGAAAATCATTTAATTCGCTTAGATATGTCGGAATATCAAGATCAAATGGCCGTGAATAAGCTAATTGGGTCAGCACCGGGATATGTTGGCTATGGTGAAGGTGGTCAATTGACCGAAAAGGTACGTCACCAGCCATACAGTTTAATTTTATTTGATGAAATTGAAAAAGCTAATCCTCAGATTTTTAATGCTTTATTACAAATTATGGATGATGGTCGCTTAACAGATGCGCAAGGGCGAACTGTTTCCTTTAAAGATACAATTTTAATTATGACCTCAAATGCTGGCTACACTGATAACCTACTCAAGGATGGTCAAGCTGATCATGATAAGTTGGTTAAGGCACTTGAAGCATATTTCAGACCAGAATTTTTGAATCGACTGGACGCAATTGTTCCATTTAATTCGCTAACGCAAGTTGATATGACAAAAATTATTGATATCTATCTAAAGAAGATGGCTCATGTTTTAGCTAAAAAAGACGTCAAGCTGATAGTTTCACCTGAAGCAAAAACTTATTTTGCACAAAAAGGCTATGACAAGAAGTTTGGTGCAAGACCTTTACGTCGAGTTGTTGAACAGGAAATGGAAACGCCAATTGCAAAATTATTAATGAAATCACCGGATACTAAGGAAGTTAACTTTACGGCAGATGGTGCCCATGTGTACTTAAATGGGGATGCCATTATTGATATTAATGTACAACCTGTAGATAAGAATAATCACGCAAAATAAAACAGAATAATTTTAACAAGTTCAAAAACCCTCTAGATTTAATTTAGAGGGTTTTTGATGCCTAAATTAAGAGTTTTATAATTTATAATACAGTTTGGTATGAAAAATTTATCTCTTGCTTATTTAACGCTATTAAAAAGATGATAATTCATGTGAAAACAGTTGTGATCGCTTTTTTGTTTTCTTTTATGTTTTATTCCAGTCTAGCAATCTTTAATGCTTTAATATTTCAAGCAACGGATACTATGGCTAATATCGTCATTCATGATAAGCAGACAATGTTAAGCAATCAACTTAATTTAACTTCTGTGCCAGAATTGCAGAAAGCCAAAATGGAATGGAATAAACGCCAAGAAAAAATAAACGTCCGAAAAATTACTGGGAATTGGCAAGGTAAAGAGGTGTCTATCAAGACCAAATGGGGCAACCATAGTTTTACCGAAAGCGAGTTAACACAGCTTTTTGCGAATAAAACAATCACAATTAATACTGAACGGGGCCAAGTTAGCGGCAAATTAGCAGAGCAAACGTATAAAGGTAATAAATTTTTTGGCTTTAAGCCAGATTTACCAGATAAAGCACAAAGTGAAGACTATGTTACTGGTACATTTGTACCAACAAATAAGCAAGTAAGTTTTAAAAAGCAATTTGGGACGCATATTTTTACGCCAGAAGAACAAAATCAATTGTTGCAGGGCGAAGAAATCACTGTCCAGGCTACTAGTAAGAGCGGCAAGCCTTATGCAGTAAAGGGGCAGCTCAAAAATTACGTCTATAAGGGGAAGCGTCATTTTGGCTTTAAAGCAAAATTTAATAGAAAGAAGTGATTATTATGGTGCGAAAACGTATAATCATGGCAAAAATCAAATTTATAATCGAGTACATCTAATGGTCTAATCAATTTCTACTAGTTTTAGTTAAATCACTTGATTTATTTAAATCGTAAGCGTTATAATTAATTTAATATTTGAAATAAATTAAAATATTAATATTGGATAAGGTAAAACAATGAATAACATGACCAATATAGTAAGTGATGGCATTAGAAGCTCTAACAGTATTGTTTCGCCAGCTATTATTTATTTAAAAAAAGCTTTGAAATTAAATATGAGTGAAATTATGGATGAAATTCTATCTATAAAAAGTAACAATGTCAAGCTATTATATTCGGTTAAAGCATGTAGCAATTCTGAAGTAATCAAATACTTATCTAAGTATGTATCTGGTTTTAGCGTTTCTTCAACTGAAGAATATAGATATATTAAGCAATTTAAAAACAAATTGATTTCAGCTACTGGATTTAATTTTAGTAATTACTTATTAAATAAAGATACTATATTTTACTTTAATTCAATAGAGCAATTACAAACCTTTCTAAAATCAAATGAATATAAAAAAATTGCAATATTGGAATCAGAATAAAGGGAATTAGAACTATGTTTTCAAATAAGAGTTTTTACTCAAGATTTGGGTTTTCTATTTCACAATTAAAGGAAATAGAGCTATTAAAAACTCAGTATAACTTTAAGATAACTAATATTCTAATTCATCAAGAAAATAAAGTATTCTATGATCACTCTAGCCTAAGTATATTTATAAATAAAATTCTAACCCTTGATATTTTAAAACATGTCACAACCATTAACTTAGGAGGAGGTTGGGATAATCTCTTTTTAAAAAAGCAAATTGCTAAATTTATTACTTATCTAAAAATACCAAGTAAATATTCTATTTTTATAGAGCCTGGTTCTGTAATTGTAAGAACAACTGGTATTCTTAAAGCTAAAGTAATAGATCAAGAGATAAATGGAAAATTCAGAAATGTTGTTCTGAATACTTCCCAATTTAATGATAGTTCATGGTATGTTCCCAGAATTATAGCTAGTAATAGTATAAAAAATTCACCAAAAATGAAAACTTTTATATATGGAAACACATGTTATGAAAATGATTATTTTGGATACATTGATGATTCTCCTCTTTCTATAGGAAACACCGTGTTTCTATATCCAGTTGGAGCATATTATTTTACTACTCATAGAGAATTACATGGAATAAAATTTCCACGAGAATATTTTTTATAATCATAGGTTTAAAAATGAATTTATATAAAAACCAACTTCAAGAATTTAATGATCTTAGTGACATACAAAGTGATATGGGGTTAACAATTTCCAGCAAAAAATTAACTAGTCTAGATTTAGTAGGAAATGAATAGATTTTGGTTAATTTTAATAATGCCATTAGACAAGAATGGATAAAAAAGATAAGTGAAACCACTTCAAAGATTTATAAGTCTACTCTTTGGGGTACAACCATAAAAGATATTCAAAATTTTAACTACCATTTTTCTTACGAAACTTTATTGAATGATGAAAATGAATTTGCAGAGTTAATGGGATATTCAATTAATGGAATGTTTAATAAAACTTTTCTATTCTCAAGTGGCATGAATACAATTACAAGCCTTCTCTTTTGCTTAAATAGTTTTTTAAAGAATAACTTGGAAATTCAGGCTAGCGTTGGTTATTATGAAACAAAATATTTTTTAAAGATATTAGCTAGTATGGGAATTAAAATTAATTTAGACTGGAAATTAAATAGTACTTCAAATGTATTCTTTTTTGAACCAATAAAGTATGATACTTCATTGTCTGTTACAAATATAGAAAAATTGATTTTATCAATTAATACATCGAAAGCTAAATTGAAAATTTTGATAATGGATTCATCAATGCACAATGTAACAAATCTATTAGAAAATATAAAAAACAAGATTTCAAACATTGATAATATTATCTTTTTTGATATACGTTCTGGTCTTAAACTTGATCATGAGGGTTTAGAACTAACCAATTTAGGCATTTGTACTAGTTTCGTCACTATACACAACAAACCGCTATTTACTATGATAAAAAACTATATTGAACAATACAAAGGAATAACCGGGAATAACCTATCTCTTGCCTCTTTATGTTTAAGCCATTATTTTAAAACATTAAAATCTAAAACATATTCTAGAAAAGTCCAAGATCAAGTTACATGGGCATGGGAAAAATTAAATCCCTTAAAGTCTAAGATAGTAAAAAAATAGTATGGAGCAAAGTTAATCTTTTCGATGAAATTTTCACAGTACCATTTTTATTTATAGAACTCAACAGCGACAGTGAAAAATATTATTTAAGTACTATCAAACAATTTCAAAAAGATATGCTCAAAAAAGGAATACCAATTGATTACAGAAACAGTTGGGGATTTTACAAAAAAAATGGTTTTATCCAATCAAATGCTTTTGGCGAAACTAAGATTGCAGGACTATTTGCTACAGGAAGTGTAACTATGCCAATATCTGGAGTTCCAGAAGCAATATATTCAGCTCAAATTACAGGATTCTATGTAGGGCGTCTATTAAAAAAATATACTATTGCTGATCCAAGTGGTAGATTTCCTTTCTTTCCTCGAGAAGCCAACTGGGATTATAGCTTGCAACATGATATTGAAGAGTTAAGTCAGAGCAAAGATAATATATCTAATTAAATAATATTTAAGGACGGGAAAGTGTTGTTAAAAAAGAAATATTTAAACGTTTATAAGTTACTAGCTGGGCGAGTAGCAACTAATATTGCTGATAGTTTATTCTATATGGCGCTTCTTTGGTATTTTAAAGAAACTGGTCATTCACCATTAATGGTAGCGCTAATTTTTTCAATTGAAGCTGGAATTGACATAATTTCATTTGGATTTGGTCCGTTAATTGATCGTCTATCCGTTAAAAAATTACTAAAATATTCAACTCTCATACAAATTATGATTAGCGTTATTATTGTTTGTGTACTAAACCTTAAGCAAAATAATGTAATCATTGACATATTTTTACTGCTATTATTCAGTATATCAACAACATTATCATCAATTATATATCCAACAGAATATAAATTATTGCCACTCTTTGTTGAAAAAAATGATTTACTCCACTTCAATGGACTTTTTCAAATAAGCTATAAAATATTAGATTTGGTTTTAGATGGTATAACTACATTTGTTATTGCTACAACTTCTATTAGTGTAACTATTATTTTGTCGGCAGTTATCTTTGCCATTGCACTTTTTACCTATGCAAAAGTTCAAATTAATATACTTGCAAAAGATGTACTAAAAAGTGAAGAATATTTCACAGGTTCATATTTAAAGGATTTACAAATTGGTTGGATTACTTTAAAAAATGAAAGCAATATTATTAAATTGATGTTACCGTTATGCGTGGTTAACTTTTTCTTTGGTATTTTTGACATTGGATTACCATATTTTGCACAAAGTTATATACACGATTCGGCAATTGGTTACGGTGGTCTATTGATGGCATCCTCTCTAGGAAGCATATTAGGAGCATTTGTTATACAGCATTTTAAGTTAGGAAAAAAGAATATGGCAGCTTTTATTTCTTTCTGCTTTTTAGGAGCGGGGGTATTTAGACTTTTGGTTCCCTTAACTGTAAATGCTAGTGTAGTTTTCGCCTTGGTCAATTCTGCAATCTCTTCTTTATGGATTACAATGATGAACATTAATTTTGAAGCTCTAGTGCAAACCAGTTTTTCATCGGCAGTTTTAGGTAGAATTGATACTATCAATGATAGTTTACTTTCGCTAATGATACCATTAGGTACATTTGTAGGAAGTTGGATTATAGAAAAATTTGGTTCAATAAGCACACAATACGTTTATGGTATGGCATTACTAATTAGTTCAATCTACTATTTTAATGTAACGAGATATAGAAAAAATTCAAAATGAACTCATTCTTGAAATTTGTCTAAAATATAACTATTCTGATATCATAGATACTTGCGATACATTATATGTACTTTATATTAATGATCATTAGAGTACACTCTATTGTTCATATAAAGAAATGTGCTATACTAAATTTTATTACTGTTCAATAGACTATGTTCAAAATGATTTAAAAAATGGCAAAAATTGGATATGCAAGAGTTAGTACCCGTGATCAAAATTTAGATCGACAAATTGAATCATTGGAAAAAATAAAAGTTGATAAATTGTTCTGTGACAAAATGTCGGGGGCAAATACTAAGCGCCCCCAATTACAGAACATGTTAGATTATATCCGTGAAGATGATGTTGTGATCGTAACTGAACTTGATCGACTAGGGCATAATAACCAAGATTTAACCAAAATCATGGGAACTATCAAAGCTAAGGGAGCAACACTTGATATTTTGAATTTCCCCTCTTTGCGTGGTATTGAAGACCCAAATTTGCGGCAGCTAATGAATAATTTAATTTTGGAATTATACAAGTATCAAGCCGAAAGCGAGCGTAAACGAATTAAGGAGCGCCAACGTCAAGGTATCGAACTAGCTAAGACAGAGGGTCGTTATCACGGTAGAAAGCCTAAATATTCTGAAAATAGTCCGCAATTGCAACATGCTTTTAAACTTTATCAAAGTGGTATGTCTGATACTGCTGTTAGTAAGGTAACTGGAATCAATCGAATAACATTTAAACGATACAGAGAAAAATATGGAATAACACAGTCAAGTTCTTGCACAAAATAAAACTAAACGTGCTACAATATGGTTATAAAGAAAAAGAAGCCTTGTACAAACAAGACTTCTCTTCTGAATTTCAAGCAGCCGCTTTAAAGGCGGTTGGCAAATTATTAGTTGGTAATAAGACCAATCCCATAACTCGCCAAAGTTTTTGTTGGGACGGTCTTTTTGTTTACTTGTGTTTGTCGATATAAGTCAACAAGACAATAATAAACGTGGCGAATGCCAGTGCTAGTTCTAGCGCATGATAAACGCTCAATGACTGTAAACCTTTCTGAAGAATTTCGTGCCATAAGCACCCTCTCCTTTCTAAGGAAAAACAGCCAACCGCCCTCAAAACAATTTGCTATCAATTCAGCTTAATTATAGCAAATATTGAAGTATTCCTAAATAACATTAGCCTTTAGTTTCAAACATAATGGTTTTTAGTTTTATTTAATAAGTGCCATTTTGTTAACAAATTCGTGTGTGAAAAAAGGAATAAGTCTTGATATAAAAACTTATTACTTGAATTTTAAATAGCCGTTTTAATTTTATTATATTTAACCTTGAAAGATTTGATTGAAGTTAATTTATTTGACCGTCAAAAAGTGAAAAGGAATTAGCTTTTCTCTGGATTCCCTTTTGCCATTTTTCTTTACAAACTACCAATTAAAAGTGTAGGTATTTTGGCATAGCGCTCATCCTTAGACCATTGTTTTAATTCTTTTAGTGATTCACGTGCAAGTTTTCGATCTTTACCTTTTAACTTAGTTGTTGCTTTTTCTGCTTTTCCAAATTGCTTTAATGCTGCTTGGGGATGGGCATCTATAATTATCTTAGTTTCAATATTAATTAGTGCCTTCAGTGACTTTTTATGACCATTAACATTATCAATATCAGTTAAAAAGTTCGCCCAAAAGCGATATTTACCATTTTGTGAAATGATATGAACAGCACTACCATTCTCAATCGATTTAGCTTGATCTACTTTAAATAACATTTTCTTTGCAACTATCTTTTTAGCATATTTTTTACTATAAGCTTGATGATCTATCCAGTTATCAGGATAGAGTGTTGAATATACACTCTTAGTTAGTCTAAAAACATAACCAGCCTTAGCTAATTTCTGTGACCAAGCTTGATCAATTGTTTCATCCTCTTTAGTTTTACTAGTAGTAGCAATTTTAGTATCTGGAACTATATCTGACGCTTGAATGGTCCCATTAAAACTGCTAAGCACACTAATACCAAACAAAAGTAGAATAGCTACTTTACTAATTATTTTTCTCATCTTCATGCTTTAATCCTTAATCTAATATTAATTTATATTGGCTATATGTAATAAAAATATTTAATAATTTAATTATATGCTTTTAATTGCTTAAATGTAAACATATGGGGTATGACTAAATAAAATAACCAAATTATCTTTACTGACTATTGACATTAGGAGTTTTATAGCATAAATTAGTCAATAATTAAATTGTTATTAAATAAATTGGTTAAGCAGGAGGCTTTTATGAAACAACGAGTAGAAGATCTTGATTGGAAAAACTTAGGTTTTGTGTATCGCGATTTGCCATATCGCTATGAAGCAAAATTTAAAGATGGTCAATGGCAGGAAGGTAAATTAGTCGAATCTTCAACTTTGACGCTGTCTGAAGGAGCTGAAATTTTACATTACGGCCAGGAAATCTTTGAAGGTCTAAAGGCTTATCGTAGAAAAGATGGTAAGATCAACTTATTTCGTCCGGAGCAAAATGCCCATCGTTTTACTTTGTCAGCTGAGCGCTTGGCGATGCCACCATTCCCAGAAGAGCGTTTTGTGGCAGCAGTTAAGCAAGTCGTTTTGGCTAACCAAGAATTTGTACCACCGTATGATAGTGGAGCCACCTTATATTTACGACCATTCATGGTAGGAACTTCCAATGTTTTGGGCGTTCAAGCCGCCAATGAATATACTTTCCGTATTTTTGCCGTACCAGTTGGCGCATACATTAAGGGGTTAAATCCGGCGGCTTATATTGTCAGTGACTACGATCGGGCTGCTTATGCTGGGACAGGTCAAGCTAAGACTGCCGGAAATTATGCCAGTAGTTTATTGCCATCAGTTGAAGCCCATCAAAAAGGTTATGCTGATTGTCTTTATCTTGATCCACGCGAGCATAAATATATTGATGAATTTGGCGGAGCTAATTTCTTTGGCATTACGCAGGAAGGGCAATTTGTGACACCTAAGTCACCATCGATTTTGATTTCCATTACTAAAAGATCACTGCTCGAATTGGCCAAAGAGCAAGGGTTAAATCCAGTTGAACGCCAGATTACTTTAGAAGAAGCCTTTGGGATGAAAGAAGCTGGGGCAATGGGTACGGCAGCTGTTATTTCGCCAGTTGGGTCAATCACTTATCAAGGGCAAAAACATGTGATTTATAGTGAAGAAGAAACAGGCCCGATTACGACCAAGCTGTATCAAGAATTGGTTGACATTCAATATGGTAATGAAGAAGGTCCAGAAGGTTGGGTACAAGAAGTTAGTGAATAAGGGAATAAAGGATGAGTACGTTATTGCTGTTTTATCATTCTCGCTTTTGAACTTTTACCAATAGACGACTCTTTGGCTAAATAAGCATAATCTAATCTATGTTATCCCTGTTTACTATAGTATATTGCTGATTTTAGTTTTGCTACTTTCCGTATTTGGTTTTACGAATGCTTTCCATTGATGCGACTATGTAATAGCAATCATTGCCTTTATTTATGAATGGCTTGTACTTTTTAAAAGTATTAGAAAAAATTAGGTATCTTAATAAAAAACAAGCGGCAACGATTATGATGGTTGCCGCTTTTATTTACTGGCATAAATTAAAAAATTAACTAGCAATTAATTTTTTAATACGGATCGACAAAGTACTTAGTTTGAGTAGAAAAAATAATTCAAACAAGGTAAAGAAACCTAAGCTAAAGTATCTTGCCCAGCCACTATTGCCATTACTAATATCAGTCATGAGCATTTGAATTAGTGGTAATGGAAATAGCGTTGTGAGTAATATTTGTCTGCGAATGCGTTTTAAATAGCTTAACTTGGAGTCATTATCTGAATAAAGTTGAAAGTCTCCTTGAACTGCGGGACGCCGGAAATAGATCCATTGGCCAATTTGAGCAATTTTTTCGGCACCGGTCTCTTCAATAAAATTAATATAATCTTGTTGTTTCGTTTTAGAAGCTTTAGGATCAAGAAAATCAATGCGATAAATATACTTGGGCTTTTGATTAGTAAAATAATAGAGTAACCCCTTAATTTTGGTTAACTGCCAGCCAGCAGCTGCCATTTGATTAAGCCAAGTTTCTTCTTGTTTGTCACTAAAAAATAGCCGGAACTTCTTCTTTTCCAATTTAGTTATCCTCCATAATTTTGTGCCCATTATTTACCAATTCTTCTAATCGCTTAAGTTCATTGATTACAATTTCTTTTCCTTGGGAAGTAATAACGTATTGTTTTTTGTGATCAAAGTTGTTTACGGGCAAGGCTTTAATCCATTGATTTTGCTCTAATTTACTCAGTGCACCATACAATGTACCTGCAGCTAGCATGACTCTGCCGTCAGATAGCTCAGCAATTTTCTTCATAATGCCATAGCCATGTAATGGTTTAAATAATGATAATAGGATGTAGTAATAGGCTTCTGTTAAGACGATATGTTCAGGATTCAAAATTGACACGATCCTTTTTTATTATCAGTATATCGGCATCCGATATATAAGTAAAGTATCAAATGAATTTTAGTAAGATATTTATAAAAACAAGAGTGTCTGGGAAAAAATATAGACCAAGAATTCCCTTTTGGAAAAACTTGATCTATTTTTTACTCTTTTAGTGCCTTTTTTCAGACAATTTTTGTTTGTTCTTTTAATGTAATTGATCCAGTAAACGTAATCATGCAGCACTGCAAAGGCAGGCTAAGATCAGGGCTTTATTAGTTTACTCGTGTTTATACTTGAAAAAATAAATTAAATATGATAATTTTATTAACAAAATTAGAGCAGCAAACATAATATAAAAGTAAGTTTATTGATAAGTCTGGAAGCAGATTTAAATCGCAAAAAAAATTATTAATACTCCTCAATTAATTTATTTTTAGGACTAACTATGATAGAACGTTAGAGCCTAGCTTAAAGTTTAATAATCTGTGCTAATTATGGGGTTTAGATTAAGTGTTTTCCATTACATGAAGAGTGAGTTTGAAGCAGATTCGGGAGAAAATTATGGTATATAAATATTATTCACACTTTAAGTTTTTTTGCTTAAATATTTTTGGATTAATTTCCAGTATGCAAAATATTGTTATGGCGTATAGCATTGGCACATTGATTAATATGGCAACAGCTAAAAATTTTGACGGCATTCCCACTTTTATGGGTGAAACTGTCCTAATGTTACTGCTAGTTTTAGCATCGGCTTTAATTTTTGATTATCTTAAAGCAGATGCTGTTAAGCAGGTCAATACTGAGTTAAGGCTTAAAGTGATGAGGGGCATGCTTTTTGATGAGCAAGAAAATGCTTCTAATCTAGGTTTTTTAACTAATGATTTTAAACTTTTAGAAACAAATCGATATAATGCCGAAATAGAAATCTTGGTTTATTCATACACGGTTGTACTTGCTATGACGTATGCTTTGTATTTAAATTGGCAGCTCACAATAATATTTTTTATCGGTTCGGTTATACCAACAATTGTCTCCAGCTTTTTTCAAAAACCTATTCAAAATGCTGCACAAGCTTGGACAGATGCTAATGATAAATATGTTAGCCAAACCAAAAATTTGTTATCTGGTACTGCTACCTTTAACTTGTATGATAAGCAGGATAATGCGGTTAAACAAAACCAGCGTAAAGTTAATCAATTAGAAGAAAAATTAGCCAAGATGAATTTGCTTAATAATAATACTAATGCTTGTCTTAGCGCGATTGCAATTATTGGTACTTATTTACTGCCGTTTGCAATTGGAGTTGTATTAGTAATTAAAGGCCAGACTACTTTAGGAGCCCTTTTTGCAATAACGCAGTTATCTAATTCATTTGTAAATCCAATTTTACAAATTTTGCAGGAACGAAATAATCTGTCTACTACAAAGCCAATTGTTCAAAAGGTAAAGCAGTATGTACAAAAAGCAGATAAGGTGAAGCAGAACCAAACCGATATTCCGGCATTTAATGAACTGCAAGTACAAGACCTAGATTTAATGCGCCAGGATAAGGTGTTAGCACAACATATTAATTTTAATATTAAGTCTGGTCAAAAGATTGCAGTCATCGGACCTTCAGGATCAGGGAAATCTACCATGTTACAGTTTCTGATGTATGGTAAGTATGGCAACGCGAAGAAAATTATACTTGATCAGAAGGAAGTAGCAGCAGGATCATTTACTAAGTTGTTTGCATATTCTAGCCAGAGTGCGGTTATTTTCTCTGATACACTTTGGTTTAATCTGACTTTAGGTGCCAATATAGCTAAAGAAAAAGTTCTTGAAGTGTGTCAAGGACTGCAATTAGGTCAATTAATTGAAGAAAAAGGCTTTGATTATCAATTAGGTGATAATGCGGATCAACTATCCGGTGGCCAATTGTCCAGAATTGAGGTGGCACGGGCTATTTTGGCCAATCGCCCAATTTTATTACTGGATGAAATTAATGCTTCGCTTGATAAAACTTCGTCAAAGGCAATTCATCAATATATTTTTGATTCAAATTTTACTTTTATTGAAGTTATCCATCATTACGATCCAGAAGAACTACAAAAGTATGATGTAGTTGTTGACTTTGACCAATATCAATTTAATGGTAAACATAAGCTATAAAAAAGTTTTTAGAAATCTGTATTATCTAACATAGAAATAATTTTCTTTTAAATTTTTATGATGATTTTAAGATTTTTTATTTTGAAGGCTGTAAAATGAAGTTAAAAACTTTTCCTAATTAGAAAATAAAAAGTTCATAGGATTCTTTTGTAGATAGAATGAATTAAAATATAATTTAGTGCCAGCAGAGTCAGATTTGCTCTATCTTTATCGTTACTGCGCTACGACTGCCAAGCGAAAGTAAATTCTTAACTTACGTGAAAAAAGAAGAGATTGCGCGATATAGCAACTTGATCAGATTGCTAGAAAATGGCATTACAGTGGACAGTATGATTTTTATGATATGGAAAATGATCCTTCTGTCAGTGGCTAGCTTTAATAAACGTGCAATTAAAGTCTATCAGAGAGCAGGATTTAAAAAAGCAGGTTCTAAAATGCAAAAATCAAACGATGGGATATATGAATTTATTAACTTAACAAAAAGAATAGAGGATTGTAAATAATGAAGAATGAACTTTAAAGAACTTTTGACAAGTACTTTTCTAAATTTTCAAAAAAATATTTTTGAAAATTGTAATATTAAGTTTAACTCCTACATTAATTTGATAGATACAATCTAATTGGTGTTCAAATAAGACAAAGAAGCCTATGAATTTTAGTAAGATATTTATAAAAACAAAAAAATCTGATCAGTTGATCAGATTTTTTGTTTTTTTAAACTTAGTAGTTGCAATTTAATTTAATTTATTATATTGTCAAAGTAGTCAAACTTTATGAGAAGGGTACTTTTTAATCGCCCTTTTTATTTTGGGCAATTTTTTTATTATAAAGTGCTTTTCCAGCTTTTACATCTTCCCATGTACCAATTTTAGTTCCTTCAGAATAATAACCATCCATTACACCGATTTGTTGAAAAACGGTTTGTTTGTACGCAACTTTAGCGTTATATTCGGTAATGTCAACATCTGCTAGAGATTTGTGTAGCGCAGTTATAGCATCCATATCCTTACCACCAGAAGTAAACAGTGTACCATGTGAATTTAATATAAATCCATTTCTTAAGGCTTTTGAACCAAGCTTTTTAATTTCAGTAGCAACGTACTGTGCTAAGTCTTCTGTACACATTGGGTGCCATGCCAATGTTCTAATTTCTTTCAACTTTTGGGTTGCTTCTGTCACATTAGGCATATTTAAGCCACTAGTTCCCCAAAACATACATTGATCTGCATGAGAGTGGAAAACACATTTAATTTCAGGATTAGTGTCATATATTGCTTCATGCATGTTAATTTCACGTGTAACTTTGCCATTTCCAGAAATCACTTTACGAGTGTGCGGTTCAATAACTAAAATTTGATCAGCTGTCAAGTATCCCATATAGGCTTCAGACATCATTGTTGGTGTCATGACATAATAGTTTTTTCCAGTTTCATCTTGAACTTTGATGCTGATATTGCCACCTACTATATTGGTATCACGTCGTTCCATAACTTCTCGGACAACTTTAGCTAGATCTTCACGCTCATATTCAAATGGAATTCTTCCTGCTGGATATTTCATAAATTATTTCCTTTCTAGTTTATTATTTTTGTTAAATATTTTTGTTTTTTTAGTGAATAAAGTATCGCTTCCTTTCTTATTAATTAATAGTCCGAAAATAATAACGAAAATATTTATCCAATAATTTTTTGAAATAATTGCTAGACTAAATAAACCAAAAGTAAGAAAAGATAAGCATGTCCAAAAAAACTTTTTATTCGATACTTTCTTCATAGCTAAACTCCTACTTTAATTTGCTGTATTTTAAAGCTGGAATAGGATTCTTTTTGAAACTACGGTAGAGTAGCCAAAACAGGGCAATTAGTGCTACTAATCCAACAATAGCCCAAATATTGCCACGTCCAGCCCAAGCCATTAAAAACCTTAATTCAGGAGCCTCAATGGAACTCCAAGAAACTTGTGAACCAGTAGGAACTTTAATAGAAGTGCTTGATTTAGCTAATTTTGTAAATACATTTGCAAAGTAAGAAGCTCCATATAGGAAGATAGGTTCATAGATAATGCCTAAAACAAGCATTCTTAAAAGATTACCGCCAGTAAGAAGTAAGCCACCAACTCCAATACAATAATTGATAACGCCAGCAATAGGTAAAATTTTATTTCCAGGTAAAATTGCAGCATAAATAATAGAAATAGGAATCATTAACACCATAGTTACCCATAACTCTGTACTTTGACCTAAAATAGGCCAATCTAAGCCAATAGAGAATGTTCTACCTTTGACATGTTTTTTCATAAAATTACTCATGGTTGAACCAAATGGAGTCAAAGCATCCATAAAGAATTTAGCCATGACAGGAAAAATAGCCATAACTGCGCCAACAGTAACAGATAAGTTGAGAGCGTCACCAATACTATAACGACCAGCAAGTGCAAGAACTAGGCCAATAATAGCTCCCATAGTTACAGGTTCACTAAATACACCTATTTTGCGCTTTAAAGAAGTGGCGTCCCATTCCCGGTTAAAAACAGGAATGTAATCCATTAACTTGTTAACAGGTGACATTATAATTGCAGTAAATGCTTCAATATGTGTTACGGTTACTCCTTCGTAACCAAGCATGTTGGCAATTTCCTTACTCCACATGTCACCTAGTTTTAGACAAATTATTACTTGAATTGCACCACAAATGAATCCCCAAATTAAGCTTCCAGAAATTTGATAAACAATGTAAGCTGTTAATGCAATTCCCCAAACATTCCACATATCCGCATTCATAGTATCAGTTAACTTAGTAAGAAGCATAACTAAATTAACTGCAATTTCTACTACAAAGAATAAGAAAGCCAATGTCCAACTCCAAGTTATTGCTGCAGCACCGGTCCATCCAAAATCAACAGCTGGTAGATTAATTCCAGTATATTTGGCTAAGGCTTTTGCTGCTGGACTAACAGTTTCAGTGAGTTGGTTGATAGCCATTGACATTCCAATAAATCCAGTACCTAAATAAAGTCCGGATAGTATTGCTTTTGATGGTTTCATTCCAAAGATTAATCCCAAAATCATAATTAAGATAGGAATTAATACTTGAGCTCCGACTCCCAAAATACCTTGAACTATCGAATTCCAGTCCATAAAAAATCACCTCCAAATTATGGATTCTTACTTAGTAGCTTGTTTAACAATGTCTGCAACTTTTTGGTTAGCTTCATCTTGCCCCATTCCTGTTAACCATGGCAATCCAACCATGCCAACAACATTGTTGGCGTCGAGAACTTCTTGAAGCTCCCCATCGGCAGGAGCTATTCCAACATATATGATTACATTTGAATCATTTTCGATAGTAGTTTTCGCTTCGCCAATTGGTTCAGGTGTTGCCTTTGCTAATTGATCTAATCCCTGTTCAGCTAAAAAATCATTTATTTTATTAGAAACTTGCGGACTTGTGGCAACTCCAGTGCCACAACAAACTAGAATAGTTTTCATTTTATAACTCCTTAAATTTTACTTCTAACAGTTTAAGCATATCGCTAGCTGTCTCTGTACTTTTAAATTTGTCTACAAAGTGTCCATCTTGAAAAGCAGATATAATTTGTGATAAAAGCTCGGGTTGTTTTTCTCCATTTTTCAAACCTAAGAACAAAAAGTTGCTAGATTGCATCTCTAAACTATCTCCCATTTGTTTTACTTTTAGCGCTTTATTAGTGCGTGCTATATAAATAAATGGTTTATTAACATATTGTGGATCAACGTGTGGTAGAGCTAAAGAAATTTGGGGGAATTTTAATCCAGTAGGATAGGATAGTTCCCTTTTTTCTAGATTGGATATGTATCCTAAGTTAGCGTAAGCTGAGTTAATAGTACGGGACCCAATCAAGTCAAATAACTGTTCTTCTGTGTTGACAGAAATATTTAAATCAATTAAATCTTGATAAAACATAATTTAACCTCCTTTCAATCTGAATACGTTTTCAATATAATACGCTAGTTGAACAATGTCAACCTAAATTTAACAAAGTTTAACATATACGAACTTTAATTGTTTTAGATTGTTTGATATACTTGCATTGTGATGATAATATTAAGTAAAAGAAGTGATTTTTATGAGTTTACAAGAAAAAAGATTAACAGCTATAAACAATCTTTTACATAAAACTGGATTTATGACTACCGTTGATATTGCTGAAAATTTACAAGTTTCTGCAATGACAATAAGGCGTGATTTAAAACGATTGGAAGAAATGGGGACAATTACCAGAATTTATGGTGGTGCAAAAAGTAACGATCAAACTGAATCAACGACAAATGAGAAGTTACAAAAAAATATTGAGGAAAAAAAAGAAATTGCTACATTATTGACAGAGCAAATAGCTAATAATTCAACAATTTTTTTGGGAGCAGGAACAACTTTATTGATGGCAGTTCCTTTATTGGTGCAGAAGAATTTAACTTTTGTTACTAATAGCCTGTTGGCTTTTAATGAAATTAATAAAAGTAAGTGTCGTTTACTTTTAACTGGCGGTGAATTACATAGAAATACTGAAGAATTTCTAGGAGTAAAGGCTGAAAATATTTTTGAAGGTTTAAATTTTGACTATGCAATATGCTCTACGAATGGTATTAGCAATAATAATGTTACGACCAGTATGATACCTGAAGGTACTATTCAGAACATTGCAATGGAGCATGCTGAAAAATCTATTATTGTAGCAGATCATACTAAGCTTAATCATTCAGACATTATAACTTTTCAGGATCTTGATAAATTCGACTTTTTAGTGACTGATTCTAAAACCAAAAAAGATGATGTTATAAAATATTCGAAATATACAAAAGTAATTTATTGATTATTGTGGAATAGGAATAGAAATGGACATTACAGTTACAATTAATCCATCAGTTGATCGATTATATAGATTAGATGAACTAAAAGTAGGGGGACTGAATCGTGTACATCTAATTAAGAAAATGGTTGGTGGCAAGGGTATCAATGCTGCACGTGTCTCTGCCTGCTTGGGGGCGCCAACTTTTGCAACTGGTTTTTTAGCTGGTTCCAATGGGAAATACATTTTAGATCAAGCAAAAAATGATCATTATACTTGTGATTTTATTAAAGCAATTGGGAATACTCGTAATTGCTATACGATCATCTCAAAAGATGGAAAAAAAACAGAGATTAATGAACATGGAGATTGTCTTGTACAAAGTTATTTTGATGAATTATTAGAAAAACTTACTTCGCTTATTAAAAATAATGACGTGAATGCTATTTCGTTAAATGGAAGTTTACCCGTTTCAGAAGTTGAAAATGTTTATTCTAGAATTATTGTTAAGATTAGAGAACTTAATCCTCAAATTAAAATTGTTTTGGATACTTCTGGACAAGCTTTGAGAGAAGTTTTAACAAGTAATAATTTACCAGATGTTATTAAGCCAAATGAACACGAAGCAGCTGAAATATTATCAATACCTGTAACATATGATAGTCATTTGTTGAAAAGAGAAATTGAAGTAAGCGATCTAAGTAGAGTTGATAATATAATTATTTCCTTAGGTGCTAAAGGAGCATTAGTTAAGCAACAAAATGATTTTTATAAAGTCAGTTTTCGACCTGTTTCTGTTGTAAATACAGAGGGATCTGGTGACTCTGTAGTTGGGGGATTGCTGTATGCTCTTGATCAAAAATATGATTTTAAGGATGCTATTTGTTTAGCAATAGCTGCTGGTACAGCGAATGCAATGGAAATTAAGACTGGATTTGTGCAGCCAGAACGTGTTTTTGAAATTATGAAAACAATTGAAATAACACCAATAAACGACTAAATAAAGATTAGTAAGTCATTTATATAAGAAATGTAACTATATATAGATTGCTTTTAATTGTGACTAATTTATGATATTTATCATAGTTAGTTTTTTTGACAAGTCCCTAATTAAGTAGGTAATTTTTTTAAAATCTAATTGTCCTATCCTTAACGATAACTTTTAGTAATACTTGGTACTATGCAATTGATATTTTGAATTAAGTGATTTTTGCATGATAATTAAAATATGCAAAAATCATGATAGAAGGAATAACAATGAATAGTATTAAGAATCATTATTTTACGGGAGAACGAATTCTTTATGGTCTTAAAGATACAGAATTGACTGGAATTACCTTCGGACAAGGTGAATCACCACTTAAAGAAGCAGGTCATATTGCTGTTAAAGATTCGATTTTTCAGTGGAAATATCCTCTTTGGTATGATACCGATGTTGAAGTTGATAGTACCACGTTTGAAACGATGGCACGTAGTGGAATTTGGTATACCAAAAATATCAAAATTACTAATTCCGCACTGCAAGCGCCAAAATTATTTAGGCGAGCTTCTGACATTGTATTAGATCATGTGCACTTTGCTAATGCAGAAGAAACCATGTGGAATTGTCAAAATATTAAAATGACCAATTGCCAGGTTAATGGTGATTATTTTGGTAAAGATAGCGAGAATATTTACCTTGACCATGTAAGTATTATTGGCAACTATGCTTTTGACGGTGCTAAAAATGTTGAGGTTCATCATTCTACCTTAATTTCAAAAGATGCGTTTTGGAATTGTGACAATGTTACAGTTTACGATTCTACCCTCGATGGCGAGTATTTGGCATGGAACTGTAAAAATATCAAGTTTATCAATTGTAAAATTGAAAGTAATCAGGGATTGAATTATGTCGACCAGCTTGAAGTAAAAAATAGCAGTTTACTTCATACAGATTTGGCTTTTGAATATGTGTCAAATCTTGATGTTGAGGTGGTAACTAAAATTGATAGCGTCAAAAATCCCATTTCTGGAAAAATTGTTGCACCAGAAATTGGTGAATTAATTATTGATGCAACTAAGGTGGATCCAAGTCAAACGCAGATTATCTGTGATAAGATTGGCATTAAGACTATACATTCAGATTTAAATCAGAAACCAGAGGATTAAATAATGGAAATCAAGTATGATTTTGTCAATGCACCGGATCGTAAACAAGTTGATTCTGTTAAGTGGGATGTAAACCCCGGTGAATTACCAATGTCAATTGCTGACATGGATTTTAAAACGGCACCAGAAATTGTGACAGCGATGAAAGAAAAAATTTCGTTGGGCTGTTTTGGCTATGAGTGGCCACGAAATGATTATTTTAAGGCCGTTGCTGACTGGTATGAAAAAGAACACAATCAGCGTCCTAGAACGGAGTGGATGATTTTCACTACAGGAGTTGTCCCGGCAATTTCTTCAATTGTGCGACGGGTGTCGCATGTGGGCGACAATGTCGTAGTGCAGGAACCGGTTTACAATATTTTTTACAATTCAATTGAAAATAATGGTCGGCATGTGTTGAGTAACGACTTAAAATTTGATGGTGCTGAGTATACTATTGACTGGCAAGATCTAGAAGAAAAATTAGCCCAGCCTCTGACCACCTTAATGATTTTCTGTAATCCGCATAATCCAACGGGTAAAGTCTGGTCAAGAGCAGAAGTACAACGCATTGCTGAACTTTGTCAGCAATATCACGTTATTTTGCTATCAGATGAAATTCATGGTGATTTAGTAAGACAGGGACAGGACTATACACCCGCTTTTGCCGTTAAAGGGACTGCACAAGCTAGTGTTATTTCACTGGTTTCGCCTAGTAAAACTTTTAACGTTGCTGCCTTACATGCTGCTACGGCAATAATACCCGATGCTAATTTGCATGCTCAAGTAAGTCGCGGGATAAATAGCGATGAAGTAGGCGAACCAAACTTGCTGGCAATTCCTGGAACCATTGCTGCTTATGAAAAGGGTCATGAATGGCGCCAGGCTTTACTGCAGCAACTCAATAAAAATTTTGCTTATGCTCAAGATTATCTTGCTCATGAATTGCCGCAAATAAAAGTTGTTTCGGGCAGGGCCACATATTTAATGTGGCTTGATACCTCTAAAATTAGTAGCGACTCACATAAGTTAGCAGACAGTTTACGTCAAAAAACCGGACTAATTGTTTCTCCTGGTAGCATTTACCGTGGCAATGGGCAGAACTTTTTACGGATGAACTTTGCTTGTCCATTAACAATGGTTCAAGATGGTCTGACTCGCTTAAAAGTTGGTTTTAAAAATAATAATTAATGTTGTAGTTGATTTTTCTAATCAAGCTCAAAAACACCTAGCTGGTTTATTAGCTAGGTGTTTTTTTGCTTTTATTTTTAATCATCCAAATAGCAATATTGAGATATGGCAGGCTAAGATGGTGTTTGGTTTTAAATGGTTTTCGTTATTGAATTATATTTTTATAGTTATTAAAAACTTAATGATATAACTGTGCTTATATAACTTTGCTAATACCTAAATAAGGAGCAGATTATTATTTGGTAATATTGCTATTTTATTATATTTAACGATGTTTATAATATAATAATTTTGTGGAAATATTTTAATATTTGTGAGAAAATTATACTTAATAAGTGTATTATAATAGGAATAGAGGCCATGTTTTGAATAAACATAAACTAATCGAAGATGTTAAAAACACAAATTATAAAATGCATAAAAGTAAAAAAGGATGGGTAGTTAGTTATTCTTTATTAACTTTAATGCTGGGAGGATTATTTTATAGTAACACCTCACTTGTACAGAATGTAAAGGCTGCAGAAATCCAATCGCCGATTAACCAAAGGCTAGGACATTCTGCCCACGATAGCCATCAGATGGCTGATGATCAAGAAATAAGTGAGGCTAAGAAAAATGCTATTAGTAGTTTAGAAGTAGAAGCTGCGAAGATTAGGGACAAAATTCGTACTGATAAGCAGCTAAACAATCTTAAAAAGCAAGAACAGCTTGCTGGCGTAGATACGATGCTCAACCAAGCTAAAGATAAAGTTGAGACTGCAACTACCTTAGTAGATATTAAAATAATTACTGCCAATAAAATTTTAAAGATTGATTCGTGTTATAAAGCTGTTACAGATACAGTAAATGTTAGAAGCAGAGAATCAGCTGTTTCCCTCAACAAGCGTGTAGATAAAGATGTTTCAATTGGTAACATACATGTTGCAAGCGATACCCGAACAACAATTACGGCAACATATGAGGATAAAAACGGCAATAAACTTGAACCGAGTGAAGCAATAAAGATTACTGGTACTATCGGTGAAGAAGTAGCCATTCCTAAAGCTCCAAAAATTCCAGATTATACATTTGACCATGTGGAAATAGATGGTCAAGAAGTAGCTAACGATGCAAAGATTACTATTAATAGTAAAACAAAAGTTAAATATGTTTATCATGCATTAGCAGATGATAAGGACATTGGCAAACGAGCCATTGATGACGTAACCGGAAAGCCAAAGCAAAAGGACAACGTAGATCAAGTAGAGCCAGAGGCCAAAAGCGCAGGCACCAAACTAGACCAAGCAAAGAACCAAGCGTTGCAAGCTCTCAAGGACGAACACGATAAGATCATGGGTAAACTCGGCGGTGATAGGTACTTGATAGCGTCTGAACGCTACCAGCAACTGCGCGTTCTTGAAGATGTCTACATGAACGCTAGAGTGCAGATAGACCAGGCGATAAGTGCGGATGAAATAAATCAAATCGTACGCGCAACTAAAACTGCCATCGATCAGGCGTATAAACCAAGCATAGACGTATATCCAGCGTTCGAGGAGGAAGCCGCCAAGATCAACGCTGATCAATCGGCTAATACTGCAAATTTAAATCAAATTGCAAATACAACTAGTGGTGCTGATGATAATTTATCAAATCAGACAGGTAGTGAAACAAATGAAAAAGTTCAACCTCCTGTTAATGATAATCAACCAGCGCAACCAAAACAGACTATAAAAACGGTAGCTGCTTCGTCAACATCAATAAAATGGAAAGATAGGACAGGAAAAGATAGCAATGTAACTTTGACGCTAACTGACGATGGTAATGATGGTTACGAGTTAGACATTTCCGGTGGTACTATTACCGCTCCTGAGCTTTTATCAACTGCTTGTGATCAAATCGGTAGCATTAGTACGAAACTTAAAAAAATAAAAATAACCGGTAATTTAACAATTACAGGGAATGCTTCATATTTATTTAGTGGCCTAGGAGCTTTAACTCAAATTGAAGGGCTAGAGAAATTAAATACTTCAGGTGTGACTGACATGAACAACATGTTTGGGTTATGTTATGGTTTAACTTCATTAGATGTCAGCCACTTTGATACGTCAAAAGTAACTAGCATGAGCGAGATGTTTTGGGGATGTGAAGGTTTAACCTCATTAGATTTAAGCAAGTTTGATACGTCAAACGTGACTGATATGGGCAGCATGTTTAATTATTGCTCTAGTTTAACCTCATTAGATTTAAGCAAGTTTGATACGTCAAACGTGACTGATATGGGCAACATGTTTTGGGGATGTGAAGGTTTAAAAACATTAGATGCAAGTAACTTTAACACATCAAACGTGACTAATATGTCCATCATGTTTAGTGATTGTAAAAGTTTAAGCTCATTAGATGTCAGCCACTTTGATACGTCAAAAGTAACCGCGATAGGCAGCATGTTTAGTGATTGTGAAAGTTTAAAAACATTAGATGTAAGTAGCTTTAACACATCAAACGTGACTAATATGTCCAGCATGTTTAGTGATTGTAAAAGTTTAAGCTCATTAGATGTCAGCCACTTTGATACGTCAAAAGTAACTGACATGTCCAACATGTTTAATGGTTGCACTACATTGAATACCTTAAAGTTAGGCTCTAACTTTAATAGAAAAAATAATACTTTAGACCTTAGCGGAAGCTGGCATAGAGTAGGTTCAGGTACTTTAAATAATCCTGAAGAAGTGACCGGGCAGCCAGGTACTCGCTTTGATAGTTCTACGGTTTCAGCGGATACTTATGTTCGTTTCGGCTGGGTTACTGTTCATTACCTAGATAGTAGTAATAAAGAGATCGAAAAAGAAACATGCAGCGGATTGCTTGGTGGGGAATTTAGTCCAAAACAAGAGATAACTGACAACAATGGTCAAAAATATTTTTTAACTACCGATAGCAAGAATTCTCAGAATGTTATTTTTACTGATATTAATCCTGATGTGTATTTTTATTATGCTGGCGCAGCAGAGCAACAGAGCCAAGCTAAAGCTGAGATAGACCAAGAAGCTACAAAGATCAAGGAAGACATAGCAAAAGATCCGACCCTAGATGATGAGGCTAAGAAAGCGCAACAAGGTCAAGTTGACAAGGATGCCCAAGCTGCCAAAGATGCCATTGATCAAGCAACGAATGCGCAAGGCGTAAAGGATGCCAAAGCTAATGGGATAACGAAGATTGATGGTGATCATCAACCAAATAAGACTTCACTAACTGATCAACAGAGCCAAGCTAAAGCTGAGATAGACCAAGAAGCTACAAAGATCAAGGAAGACATAGCAAAAGATCCGACCCTAGATGATGAGGCTAAGAAAGCGCAACAAGGTCAAGTTGACAAGGATGCCCAAGCTGCCAAAGATGCCATTGATCAAGCAACGAATGCGCAAGGCGTAAAGGATGCCAAAGCTAATGGGATAACGAAGATTGATGGTGATCATCAACCAAATAAGACTTCACTAACTGATCAACAGAGCCAAGCTAAAGCTGAGATAGACCAAGAAGCTACAAAGATCAAGGAAGACATAGCAAAAGATCCGACCCTAGATGATGAGGCTAAGAAAGCGCAACAAGGTCAAGTTGACAAGGATGCCCAAGCTGCCAAAGATGCCATTGATCAAGCAACGAATGCGCAAGGCGTAAAGGATGCCAAAGCTAATGGGATAACGAAGATTGATGGTGATCATCAACCAGGCACCGGTAAGGATAATAATTCTAGTTCAAATAATATTCCTCTCCCTAATGCTGGAAATGGCAACTCAAGTTCAAACTCAAATCCAGGTGACAGTAAAGTATCAGAAGTTAGTCCTAAACCTATTCCAAATGCCGTAGAGAAGACTTTAAAACACAATGCTTACTTCTATAATAAAGAAGGCAAACGAGCTAATCTGTTAATTGCTAAGAAGGGGTCAATCATTGCCACTTATGGCACAGAAAAGATTAATGGTCATGATTTCTACTTGACTGATAATGGCTTATATGTTGATATTTACAACGTTATCGGACAAAAGCGGAATTTGGTTCATAATGCCTTTGTTTATAACCGCTACGGCAAGCGAATTAGTTCTAAATTGCTTAAGAAGAATACAGCAGTTATTACTTATGGAGATCCTGTCAAGATTCATGGTAAAGCATATTACCTGACAATTAATAATCACTATGTCAAAGTCGCTAACTTTGCCCCATCTATTACTAGACCAAATAGAGAAGTAGCAGATGGTGTAACGGCCAATGCAGTGATTAAGCATAATTCTTATGTGTACAATGATGAAGGCAAACGGATTAATCAAGTTATTCTTAAGATAGGTTCTAGATTTACCATTGGACAAAGAAAAGTAGTGAGCGGTCGTGAATTTTTAGAAATTGCTCCTAATCAGTATGTGGCAAGTGGGAATGTTATTGGTACAAAACGGCGGTTAAAAGTAGCTAGTCATATTTATAACAAAGATGGTAAGCGTTTAGCTGGCAAGCAATTAAAGAAGCATAAGACGATTAGAACTTATGGCAATGCAGTCAAAATTCATGGTAAAGCATACTACATAATTGGGCATAACCAATATATTAAAAAGAGAAATTTTTAAGGAGGATAGTTTAATTATTTTGAAATAAGAAAAGAAGCTCTCATAGCAATGGGGAGCTTCTTTTTTGTTTAATAAAATTCAAGATTGGTTAAAGATAAAATGATGTAAATAGATTACTATGAACAAACTATTTTAAATCCAAAAAAGTCTTCTATTTTTCTTTGAAAGAATTCTATCAGAAAATGGTAGTTAGTTTTAATAAAGGGCTTGAGGTAATAATTTGATTAATTTTTCTAATCAAGCTCAAAAACACCTAGCTGGTTTATTAGCTAGGTGTTTTTGAATTATTTATTTTTATTATTTTGAAAATTTTTAGCTAAATCAATAGCGGTCATGACATAATCTAAAATTGTAATGACTGACATTAAAGCTTTTTTAGCACTAAAGGTTCCCTTAAAAAGAAGTGGTACTTGTGTCCCTAGAGCGATGAAAAGAACTATAACCAGTAAAGTTCCGGAAGAAAATGAACCATTCTTTTGATCAAATTGATCTAGTAAAGAGGTAATCGTTTGAATAGTATGCGGTGAAAGTTTCATTTTATGTGCTAGTAGTTTTAAAAATTTTTGATTTTTGAAAACAGGAATCAGCTCAGAATTGGCAGGTTGCAATAAACTGGTTAGTTGCTTTTGTACGTGTTTACTGTGTTTAGCACATACCAGTAACAGGTGTTGTACTTGCTGCAAACCAGTTTTTGTCCAAGTATAGTTTTTATCACATAATTTTTGCCAAACTTTGGGAACAAAATTAGTTACTTGTTGAACTCGTTTTAACAACTCTTGTGTTGGGTTGGCACGCAACAGGTGTTGTGGTAAATTGGTAAAACTATTTTTGTTATGCATTAACTCTACCTCCTAGAGGCCCCATTATAGCAGGAATATCAACTAAATGAATTAAATATGCTTGATTTATATTGCAATAACTTAAGTATATTATACTTATTTAAGAATCAAAAAGAGTGAAAGGTTCTCATGTGAGAACCTTTCACTCCGTTAAAATTTATTCAATTTTGCCATTTGTTTTTAGATGATTTTGCTGAATTATTAATGCTGAGTAAAATTTTGTTGAATATCAATATATTCCATGTGAGCGACTTGGGCAAATCTTTTGATAATTGAAGTCACTGGTTTAATCGTATCTGCAGGATTACTACCTTGAATAAAGACGGAAAGTTTTTTTCCTGCTAAAGTGTCCAGTTCGGGATCTTGACCAATTCGTTCAATTAAGGTTTTGAGATAACCGCTCATATCATGCCAATAAGCAGGTGTACCAAGGACAATCCAATCTGTTTTTTGTAATCAGGCTAATACTTTTCCAAATTGATCATCGGGATAATGTTGATTGATTTGGTAAATTTTATAATCAACTAAATTGATTTGCTCAAAGGCTTTGTTCTTAAGAAAAGCCTTTCCCATCCGGCTAGTGTTACCTGCTTGATTTTGACTAGCATTAATGAATAAAATTTTCATTTATACCTCCTTTTTGTTACTTACCAAAAGTATATGACCTTAGAGCAACTCTAAGTCAACTTTTTTAAAAGCTATTTTAGTTAATAATTAAATTTACCTAGTATTAGATAGATATGAATTTTTAAGAGCTATTATGGAAAAGTATCAAATAAAAGATGTTAATGAACTATTATGAAAGGATTGGTTCGCTAATGCAAATTTTAAAAATTTTCCTTTCAAGCATAATTATTGCTTTATTTTTGTAAGCGCTATAAATTATAGATAGGTTAAAAAAGGAGACGATAATGATGGATAATAATTTAATAAACCCGTTAACCCGTTATCATGCTGATGATTTTTCAAAGCAGTCACAAAAATATCCAGGAATTCAAAGTAAGATGAATCCGTTACCTAATGGTGATATGCGCGACTATGAGGGACATAATTTACTTACTGGTCGCCATGCCTTAATTACTGGAGGCGATTCAGGTATTGGTCGAGCAGTAGCGATTGGTTTTGCTAAAGAAGGTGCCGATGTTGCTATTCAATATTTACCAGAAGAAGCTGATGATGCCAAAGAAGTTGCAAAATTAATCGAACAAGAGGGCCGCAAGGCAGTGCTGATACCGGCAGACTTTCGTAAACGTGGTGAAGCATCCCGGGTGAGTGAACAGGCAATTAAAGAATTTGGTAGTATAGAATTACTGGTAATGAATTCAGCAATCCAGCAAAACTCTGCTAGCTTGGAAGATTTATCAATGGATCAAGTTCATGATACGTTTGAAGTTAACATTATTTCAATGTATGAAATGGTCAAAACCGTGGTACCAAAGATGAAACCAGGTAGTGTGATCTTGACGACGACCTCACTTCAGGCATTTAGTCCAACACCAATTTTACTTGATTATGCCGCAACTAAAGCAGCCATTGCTAACTTTTCAATCAACTTGGCGCAGGAATTGGCGCCTAAAGGGATTAGGGTCAATAGTGTTTCGCCAGGTCCCGTTTGGACACCACTTCAAGTGGCAGGGGGACAACCGACCGACGCTTTAGAGAAATTTGGACAAGAAGAACCATTGAATCGTGCTGGTCAACCCGATGAATTAGCTCCAGTCTATATCTTCTTAGCCTCTAATATGGCTAGTTATATCACTGGTCAAGTTTATGGTGTGACTGGTGGTCAATCAATTAATTAGATTAAAAGTTATCTTGAAGCTCCATTGCTATTTGAAAATTATCAAGTAACATTTGGGGCTTTATTTTTATTTAATTTTTTGATAAATTATATTTAATAAAATGATGGAAGTAATAGAAGAGTATCTTAATGAACGCTTTTACTTTGTTTCATTGTTATCAGCGGTAGCCAAATTTAACAAACGCATATTGAAAGTATATTAAAAGGGTTATAGAGTGATTGGCTCAGAAAAAGAATCTACAAATAGCTCTATTATTAGAAAAAAGCTTGAGGGAGCAAAAATGGATCAACAATGGCAAGAGATGCTTGCGGCAGCAAAGAAAGTCCAAGGCTTTCGCTTAATTGGTAATCACATGGAGGTCGGCGGTGTAGCAGCCGCTGTTTTATCGGAGTCTGGTAAAATTTATACTGGCGTTTGCGTTGATACTGCCTGTGGGTTGGGGCTATGTGCGGAAAGAAACGCCTTAATGAGTATGCTTACTCATGGCGAAACAAGAATTACTAGAGTGTTAGCGATTATGTCAAATGGGCAAAATGGCGCCCCATGTGGAGCTTGCCGTGAATTTATTGTTCAATTAATGGAAAAAGATTATCAAAAAGTTGAAGTAATGCTAGATTATAAGCAAGCAAAAGTAATGACAATGGGTGAATTAACACCACAATGGTGGCTCTAATGAATGAAGAAACAATTAAATATTGGCAAGACTTTTGTCAAAAGCATCAATTACCTCAAAATACTCCGGTTACTGCCTGGTCATTTGACACTACTAGTGACAAATTAGCTAATTTAGTAAAGCAGGGGCTTAAAACGGCAACAACTTCTGCATATGAACTTTATGCAAAAGATGAGCCACTGCCACAAGTTGGGGATTGGAATATCATCCTTGATCATGCTGCTAGGCCAATTTGTGTAGTTCAAGATAAAGTAGTTGAAATAATTTCCTATGAGCAAATTTCAGCTGAGCATGCTTATCATGAAGGTGAGGGAGATCGCAGTTACCAATATTGGCGCCAAATTCATGATGAGTTTTTTAGGCAAGAATATCAACAAGAAGGAAATAAGGAATTTTATCCGCAAGCGCCAATGGTCTGTGAAGTTTTTGAAAAGATTGATTAGATTTTATTTAATCTTTTAACAAATATGATATAATAATTAAAAGATGAAGAAAGAGAGACTACTACTAAAATGAAAAATTAATTTCTGAAATATTATTATGCGAAAAAGATTGATAACCCATACATTTCGGTGTGTGTTTTTTTGCTGATAATCAGAAATTAGTATTGAATTTAGTTTAGGTAGTCGTATTTGACACTGGCTTTTTTGTGCACTGCTAATTTAGGTTGGAAGCAACTGTTATCAGTGCTTTTTCTTTACTCAAGAAAGCGAGTTGTTAGATATGGAATATCTCAAAATTAATCAATTACTACTTGAATACCAAGGAGAAAAACTATTATACATTGATAAGCTAAATGTACAAGATAGACAAAGGATTGGCCTGATTGGTAAAAACGGTACGGGTAAAACGACCTTGTTTAATGTAATCAGCCAAAAGCCAGTGGCGTTTAATGTTACGGGGCAAATTCAACGTAATTGTCAGTTAGTAATGGTGTCACAAATTATTAGTTACGGTAAACAAAGTGGTGGTGAAAGGGAACGACAGGAAATTGTGACGGCAATTGAGCAAATGCGCCATAGTAGTAAGAAGACTTTACTATTATTGGATGAGCCCACTTCAAATTTAGATATTGGTCAGCAGCAATGGCTCATTGAAATTTTAAATCATCTCAAAAACCCATATATTGTAATTAGTCATGATCGTCATTTTTTAACACAAACAGTCAATACAATTTGGTATTTGAACAATAAAAAAGTTATTGCGTATAAAGAATCATTTTTGAATTTTGAACAAGATATCAAAAAAAGAAGAGAAAATGAAGAAATACAATACCATAATCAGATAAAGCAAATCAAAAAATTAAAAAAGGCGCAGCAGCGAAAGAAACAACAAGTGGATCGTGCAAATTGTAAGAAAAAAGATTTATCTTGGTCGGAATGGAAAAATCGAGATTATGGTGGTAAAGAAAAACATTTGGCGCATACACAAAAGATAATCAAGCAACGCATTGAACAAGAAACCACAAGCATAGTAAGACCATATATTCATAAACCAATAACATTAAATAATTTAAAGTGGCAATCTTCAGCTGTTTCTATAAACGATACTTTATTACGTATTGAGCCACAAAAAATAACTATTGCCCAGCATGAATTATTTACTATTACAACGCAACTAAAACTTAAAACTGGCCAAAAAGTAGCTTTGACGGGTTCTAATGGCTGCGGAAAGTCTGTTTTTTTAAGCCAGTTAGTCGCGAAAACTTTGGCCGAATGGATTAATCCCCAAGCCCAAATTGGCTTTTTTAAGCAGAATATGAGCAAAGAAATAGAAAACAGAACAACATTGCAAGTAGCAATTCAAAAAATTAGTCAATTTGATCGGACAACTACCATGCAGCTTTTAGGGGATTTACATTTAACTAAGTCGTTGACAAATGAAATTCGCACTTTGAGTGGTGGCCAGATGATCTGTTACAGATTGGCCCGAGTTCTTCTGGGCCAGCATAACTTATTAATTCTAGATGAACCAAGCAACTTTCTTGATCTTAAAAGCCTTAAAGCAGTAGAGAATTTTCTTAAAAGTTATCCTTTTGCGGTGCTTATTGTGACTCATGATCAACAGTTACTCGCAAATTTAAATTTTAAAACCTGGAAAATTCAAAATAATCAATTAGTTTCAGCAACTTCTAATTTAAGCCAAAAAGCAGTACCAGTAAGTAATGAACTTGCGCTATTAAAATTTAAACTTGCTCAAGCAATTACCGATCCCAAGATTTCGATTGCCGAGATACAGCAGCTTAGGCAACAAGTTGTGCGATTAGGTAAAAAAAGTAATTAAGCTGCTTCCAAACAGATAAATGCCAAAATTCACAAATTACTCTTATAATAGAATTAAGATAATTAATAAAGTAGACAAAAAGCAGGTGAAACAATGATAAAACCAGTTATTGGTATTTCGGGTTCAGTAATCGTTGATGCAGGAGGAATGTTTCCGGGCTATCGTCGCAGCTATGTCAATGAAGATTACGTTGATTCGGTTGTCCAAAATGGTGGCGTTCCATTTATTATTCCATATACTGATGATGAAGAAGTTATTAGGACACAAATGAAACAAGTTCAAGGGCTAATTTTGTCAGGTGGACATGATGTTGATCCTCATTTATATGGGGAAGAGTTAGATCCAAAAATTGGTGAAATTTGGCCTGCACGAGATCACTTTGATATGTTATTACTCAAATTTGCAGAAGAAATGAATAAGCCAATATTAGGTGTTTGTCGAGGAGCCCAAATCGTTAATGTGGCACATGGCGGTAGTCTTTACCAAGATATAACCGATCGCTCAGAGAAAACATTTAAGCATGAACAAGGACATACACCAGATTTGCCCACTCATCGTGTACATGTAAAAGAAGGCAGTTTTCTAGCGCGGACTTTGGGTAAAACCGACTTCTTAACTAATTCTTTTCATCACCAATTAATTAAAAAGGTTGCTCCAGATTTAAATGCTGTTGCGCAGACTGAAGATGGTGTAATCGAAGGACTTGAAAATGAGTCTGGCAATATTTTGGCGGTTCAATGGCACCCCGAAATGTTACATCGCAATCCCGACGTTAAATTTATGAATAACTTATTTAAATTTTTAATTCAAAATGCGAATTAAAGGGGGACTTTGATGAATAAGGAAAGTGGAATAAATGATAAGCTTGGCTTTTGGTCGATAGTTTTATTAGCGATTAATTCGATTATTGGTTCAGGAATTTTTTTAACGCCAGGCAGTGTTGTTAGACAAGCTGGTAGCAAAGCGTTAATAGTTTACTTAATCGCAGCAACTTTTGCGGCGATTTTGGCTATTTCGTTTTCGGCCGCAGCTAAGTATGTTACGAAATCGGGTGCGTCCTATGCTTATGCCAAAGCAGCTTTTGGGGACAATATCGGTTTTTATGTTGGGATTTTACGTTATTTCTCAGCCAGTGTAGCATGGGGCGTAATGGCTGTGGGAGTAATTAAGTCAACTATTTCTATTTTTGGTGGCAATCCAGATAATATTAGCAGCGTCACTATCGGATTTATTGTCTTGATGGTATTGATTACGATTATTAACGTTTTTGGTCAAAGATTTGTTAAATTAGTCATGAACATGGCTACTGCAGGTAAATTAGCTGCTTTGGTATTAATTATTGTTGCAGGTGTGGTACTTTTACTTATTAGTGGTGCTTCTCACCAGTTAACTGAAGTCGACCAAATTACGCAAAATGGGCAAAGAATTGTCCCTACATTAACTACAACAGGATTTGTAATGGCAATCGTTTCAGCCTTTTATGCCTTTACCGGTTTTGAATCAGTTGCGTCGGGTTCAGATGATATGCAAGAACCTGAGAAAAATTTACCACGGGCGATTCCATTAGCTATTTTTGTGATTGCAGCAATCTATATTGGTGTGGTGGCAGTTGCTATGGTGTTAAATCCTAGGGCATTGATGACAACTAAGCAAGTTGTAGCAATTAGTGCAATCTTTAATAATGAAATTTTGCGCGATGTAATTTTGATTGGAGCTTTAATATCAATGTTAGGGATAAACGTAGCTTCAAGTTTCAATGCTCCAAGGATATTAGAAGCAATGGCGCGTGAGCATCAGCTTCCAATGTCTTTAACGAAGAGAACCAAAAATAATTTTCCAATTAGAACATTCTTTATTTCTGAAGCATTAGCTTTGTTAGTGCCTCTTGCCTTTCAATATAACTTGGTTAATTTAATCACTCTCAGTGCAATGGTAAGATTTTTGGGATTTATCATTGTTCCACTTGCAGTTATTCTATTTTATTTTGAAAAAAATAAAGAAGCTGTTTTACCAGCTTCTAAAAATATTTGGACAGATATTGTTGTTCCGATTCTTTCAATATTACTAGTTATTTTTTTATTAATTAATTATAATTGGCAAACTCAATTTGGAATTGTGGTTAATGGCAAAGTTGTCGGTATCAACTGGTATGCCATTTTAATGATGGTCTTTGGGTTTATCATTTTACCAGCGTTTATGTTTTGGCTTTCTAGAAAAGAAAGAAATAAATGATAGTTATTTTAAGCCGTAAATTCAAGATAATAACTTGATTTACGGCTTTTACTTGCCTAAAAAAGTTATACGCGAATGGTCCTTAAACTAATGCTGCTTTTGTGTTTTGAAATAGTGCATGATACTGTAACAAAATAAAATTGTCATCCCTAAGCCAGCAATTGTCATATCTGCTCGTGGAGATCCATTACTTAAATTATTACCTAGCCAGTTAATAATCGTTGGTGAAACTGCACAGCCTATGTTGACTAAAATCAAAGTAATTGTTGTTGCGAAGTTAACTGAATTTTTCGGAGCAACTTCTCCTAGCCAATTAAAAATATATGGTACTGATAAGCCAAAGCCAGCTCCTAGAACAATTGCAGCAATCATTAGTATTGGAAGATTAACTGCAAATGCAATTGCTAGTAATCCAATGACTTGTAAAAATAAACCAATTGGTAAAATTAAATCCTGTAATTTTTTCTTCAGATAGCCATAAAACATACCAACGGGAATTCCAATAAGAGTCACTATAGTAGAAACAAAAGCTACTTGACTAACATTAGCAATTTTTTGAGTAATTGCTAATTGTGGCAACTTAAAAGTCATTGGCATAAAGAAAACGTACATAAAGAACATTAGTAAAGCAATTTTAATTACAGCTATATTTACTTTGTTTTCATCTTTAGTCATAGGTATCTTTTGAGTCGATATATTTTTTTGCTCATGAGGTAGAACTACTATCCAGCCAAACAAAATTAAGATAGGCAATGCTGCTAAATAAATGGAAAAAGTAATATGCCAACCTTGAAAAGCTAAGCACCCTACACAGAAAGAAAAGATAGCAGCACCAATGCTACCCATTGAGTTTTGAAATCCTAGCATAGTTGATAACTCATTGCCTTGATAAAATTTTGATAAGAGACTAACTGCTAAGGAATTAAATAATCCAATTCCAGCTCCTAATAAAAAACGTGAAATTAAAATTGTGGGATAATCCGTGGCATATATGGGATATGTACCTGCTATTAAAGTAATTACAAGTCCAGCTATGATTGTTAGCTTAGTTCCAATTAATTTTATTAAAAATGGGCTTAGTACTAATCCAATAACGATTCCAATATTAGGAATGGTACTTAATGTTTCAACGCCAGCTCGTGAAATGTTAGGGAAAGCTGAGTACATTAAAGGTAACACTGGTGAGATTTGTGGTGCAATCATTAATAGTAGTGAAATTGATAATAAAGAAATCTTGAATAGTTTAGATTTTGGCTCGGCTTTTTTCATATTAAATTCCTCTTTTCTTTAGTTTTAAATTGTTTACTTACATTATTACGCATATTTTTATTTTAAATAGCGCTTTCAGTAACTTGCATGTGGCGCTGAGAAACTTTTACGAATTTGCTTACTAGGCTGTCCATAATTGGCAACTAAAGCGCGATTCATTGAACGAATACCGCTAAACCCATTATTCATTGCAACGGTGGTTAAAGTATTTGAGGTATTACATAATTCCTGATAAGCCATTTGCGCACGATATTTTTTGAGGTATTTTCCTAAAGTAATTCCCATATTTTTGTGGAAAATTCTTTGTAAGTATTGTCGAGCCAAATGGCAATTATTTGCAATGTCTTGTAGAGAAATTTGGTCTTGATAATGAGTATGAATAAAACTTAATGCATGACGCAAGTGACCAGTAATAATTAAGTTATCGGATAGTTGACTGTTATGATTACGAGGGTATAAGAAATGCTTAAGCAAAATTTCTAGAACTTGATAACTAAGAATTGTTAATTCTAAATCCTTAAGTGTTTCGTTATTATTTAAACTTATTGCAATTATTTGACTAAGCATAGTTTGTAATTGATGATATTTGGTTACTTGGTTAACTGATAGTTCAGTTAAGTTTTTTATACAAATTAAATATTGATCCATTGCTGGAAACATGCGTCGAACTAGGGAGTAAGGGAAAAGCAGGGTTAACATTAAATCTTTTTGATTGTTGTTTGTATTTTGTATACTATGAACAATTTGGGTATTAATGATTAAAATTTCACCAGGCTGTGTTTGATGATCAATCCCTTCAATTACAAAATGATCAATTTTACCTTGTAAAGTAAAACTTAATTCAATACTTTGATGCCAATGTGGGGCTACTTCAGTTTTTCCTACTTTTTGATGTACTTTAACATAAATGGGCAATTTATCTAGTTGTACTAATTCATGTATATTAGAGTTCATAGCTCCTACCTTTATTAAAAAAGGTTGAGCATGTGTTAACCATGTCAACCATTATATCTATCAATACGTTAATTAATATACTTACGGAAAAAGTCTAATTCATCTAGATTACATTGTTTAGCTAGGTCGTCTTTTTGGTTAACGTGAAACACATGTCCAAGCCGGTGGTTATCATCACCATAAAAATGCATTTCATGAAAAATGTTTTTAGCGTGTAAATATCCTGAAAGCATATATGCACTATTACGTAAAAAATCATCATTACTGGTCATTAAAAAAATTGGTGGAAGTGCTTTGGTTAAGTATTGTTCTACATTTAGTTGATCATGTTCAGTTAAACGAATTTCTGGACGAAAATAAGATTCTGGTGCTCCTACAATTAAGTCAGTTTCGGTTAAAAAGTATAGGCCACAATTTAGGGCAGCCGCTTTTATTGTTAATTCAGGTACGCTGTAGCCAAAATATTTGCGATATTCACTGTTGGTGTAAACGGCTAAAATTTGCTCTGCCATTTGCCCTCCAGCACTATCCCCAACGATAAACACATTATTAAGGTCAAAGTGGTATTTATTTGCGTTCGTACTTTTTGCTATCCAATGGAAAACTCGATTTATATCATCAAGTTCGCCTGGATAGACTACATCAGGCGCTAAGCGATAATTGGCGTTAACTACGGCAAAGCCTTTTTTAGCTAAAAAAAGACAATAAAATTGGTATGTTTCTTTTGTACCATAAACCCAACCGCCACCGTGAATGTTGACAATTACAGGTAACTTTTCATTAGTTCTTTTTTTAGGTAAATAAACATCAAGCAATTGAAATTGTGCGACATTACCGTACGGTAAATTATCAAAACGCTCAACTTCAGGAATTTGCGTTGGTAATCCCGCATCGCGTTTATCATCTCCTTGTTTAAATTCACTCCGCATTTCGTTAACTAATTTTTGATAATCTGGTTCTGTCATTTTCAAACTCCTTTTATGAAATCGTTTTAATAAACCATATTTTAGGTCATTACGAAGAAAAATAAAGGACAAAAAGATACTTTAAAATGGCGATTAGGTATTTTTATGGATAATAAAAATGCATCCTTTAAGAAAAAAAGATGCATTTTTTAGATTATTTCTTCAGCCACTTAGTGACTAATTTTTTATATTGATTGAAACTAATAGCACTAGATGAGTCTTTATAGTTGGCATTAAGAATGTCAACAAAGCCGTAATTACTTTTGGTCATATGAGCCATTCCCATAACGCGATGTTGTTTGTTTACCAAATTTAAATAATGACCGGCAGTCCTATAACCATTTGTACCAAAAACGGCATTATCATATTTGATATTAGACCAATTAGGAGAAAATTCATTCGGTGCTAGACTTGGTGTTTTTTTAACATCCCACTTCCAATTGATTTCTTCACTCAGCCATTTAGCAACTGGTTCAGTACCTCCCGCAATATTTTCTAAGTTGTTGGTATATTCATAATAATGTGGCTGTGTTAAACCACCACGTTTTTGATAGTCAGCATCAATCATTGAGATTGCTATTAAGGGTAAAGAAACTTTAAGGGCCTTTTCACCAATTGCTGTGCGTGCTTGATTAACTTTAGCCAAATTTTTTAGTGAGACACGAATATTACTACTATTTGTAGCGTCTTGGGGACTGGTTAAATCAACATACTTCTTAAACCAAGATGGCGCTGGTTGGTTATTTGATTTTCCGGTTTTTAATAAATTAGCAGCATTTTTAGCCGCTTGTCTTTGTTTAACAGTCAAAGAATTATCGTTTGCAATAAAAATCATTAAGCTTATAGCATTTTTAGTTGCTATGCTGGGTTGTTTATTTGGTGTAGTCGAAGATGTCTCTTTATTAACTGTACCATTAGATTTTTGGTCCTTGAGATACTTTTCGTAGGATGGTTTTAATAACTTTAATAGTTGTTTAAACTGCTCATTAGTTAAGTAGGGGTTCTGAGAAATAGGTTGCTTAATTACCTTAGCCTTTTGCATATTAGTGTTTGCTTTGGTGTTAGATATCTCGGTAGCAGATATTTCTTGAGCAGTTTGAATTACAGTGATACCACTCCAAAAAATAAAACTTACAGTTAAAAATATTAAAAACTTTTTTTTCATATATTTCAAAAACTTTCTAGAATAAAAAATCATCGTGTATATTCTAGCATAAGAAGAAATAAAATAACACTAGCAAATTATTTACTGAACTTAGTTTTTGAATTCAATTGTATAAAAAAATCTCAGTATCGACTACCTAACAATACTGAGATAAATAATATTTTAACGGAAAATGCGCTGTATTACCACACCAAAAGATAAGTTTATTAAAAATTATTTCAAAAACTATTTATCTCCACTCATAATTGTGTTTTTAACGATAACATAATCGACTAATTTAATTGAATTAAGATCCTTGCCACCAGCATAAGAGATTGAGGACTGCAAATCTTCTTGAATCTCTTGCAAAGTATTACGAATGGATCCTCGAAATGGTACTAGCATCTGCTTACCTTCAACGTTACGATATGCGCCTTTTTGAACCTCAGAAGCGGAGCCCCAATACTGTTTATAAGTTTTACCATTAATTTTAATGATATTACCAGGTGATTCTTCGTGACCTGCAAGCATTGAACCAATCATGACCATAGTGGCTCCGAAACGAATTGATTTGGCAATATCACCATTGTAGCGAAGACCACCATCGGCAATTAATGGTTTGCTAGCAACCTTGCTACACATCCTTAAGGCAGCTAATTGCCACCCACCGGTTCCAAAACCGGTCTTCAGCTTGGTAATACATGCTCGCCCTGGTCCAACACCAACTTTAGTTGCATCAGCACCAGCATTTTCTAATTCACGCACTGCTTCTGGTGTTGCAACGTTGCCAGCAGTTAAGAATGTATTTGGAAGCTTATCCTTAATATACTTAATCATCTCAATTACATAAACTGAATGACCATGAGCCACATCAATTGTAATGTATTCAGGGATAATTTGTTCTTTTACAAGTTGATCGATAAAGGTATATTCTTCTTCTTTAATTCCAACAGAAATTGAAGCAAAAAGGCCCTTACTTTGCATCATTTTGACAAAGTCAAGACGTTTTTCTGGGTGGAAACGATGCATTACATAGTAATATCCGTTTTTCGCTAACCAGATAGCTAAGTTTTCATTAATCACGCTTTCCATATTTGCTGGAATGACTGGTATTTTAAATGTTCGGGTTCCAAATTTGACACTTGTATCGGCATCGTGGCGACTTTTGATAATGCCTTTATTAGGAATAAGCTGAATATCATCGTAGTCAAAGGCATCCATACTGAAATAATTGCTCATAAATGTGTTTGCTCCTAAATTAAATCTTTTTCAACGATGTAACTATAATCAAAAACTTTCCGCATGTCAATTAATAAATCGAATTATGTTTATTGAACTGCTGATAATAGTTCGTATTTAAGTTTGACTAAAGTTGAAATAGTTGCTAGACTATTAATGTAAAATTGCTAGATTATTATGAGGTGAATGAAAATGACGGCAGTGGCAGTAGTTGGTAGTCAATGGGGCGATGAAGGCAAAGGAAAAATTACTGATTTTTTAAGTAAAGATGCAGCTTATGCAGTTCGCTCAAATGGTGGAAATAATGCGGGGCATACAATTGAAATTGATGGTAAAACTTTTAAAATGAGATTGTTGCCATCAGGAATCTTTGCTGCGGATAAGGGTGCAGTAATTGGCAACGGCGTTGTTATTAATCCAAAAGTTTTACTTGCAGAGTTAGAAAACTTAGCCAAAAATGACATTGATACTAGCAAATTAAGGATTTCAAATCGGGCGCATATTATTCTGCCGTACCATATTAAGCTGGATGAATATCAAGAAGAATCAAAAGGTGACAATAAGATTGGTACAACAAAGAATGGTATTGGACCCGCTTATATGGATAAGGCTTCAAGGGTTGGAATTCGAGTTTGTGATCTACTTGAAAAAGATACTTTTTCTGTTAAATTACAGGCCAATCTAAGAGAAAAAAATGCGTTGTTTACTAAAATTTATGATAAACCTGCTCTTGATTTTAATGATATTTTTACTGAATACTATGAATATGGACAAAAATTACGAAAATATGTGACTGATACTTCGGTTTTGGTAAATCAGGCTTTAGATGAAAATGACAAAGTCTTATTTGAAGGTGCACAAGGAATTATGCTCGACCTTGATGAGGGGACATATCCCTTTGTTACTTCATCAAATACAATTTCTGGTGGCTTAGCTAGCGGAATTGGGGTTGGCGGTAATCGCTTGCAAACAGTAATTGGTGTGTGCAAGGCTTATACGACTCGTGTTGGTGCCGGTCCTTTTCCAACAGAATTACTGGATGAAGTAGGAGATCGTATTCGAGAAACTGCTCATGAATATGGAACGGTTACTGGTCGACCACGTCGAATCGGTTGGTTTGATGCAGTTGCTTTAAGACATGCTAAACGTGTTGCGGGCATCAATGCTTTAAGTTTGAATTTACTTGATATATTTAGCGGTTTTGAGACTGTCAAAATTGCCACTGCTTATGAACTAGATGGGAAAAAGATTGACTATTATCCTGCAAGTTTAAAAGAACTTGAACGTTGTCATCCAGTCTATGAAGAACTACCTGCTTGGCAGGAAGATATTACAGCTGCTAAAAAGTGGAGCGATTTACCTGTAAATGCTCAAAATTTTTTAAACCGAGTTGCTGAACTAGTTGGTGTACCGTTAGTGACTGTTTCGGTGGGACCAGATCGCGAACAAACAATTGTATTACAAAATCCATGGGAAAGAGGATAAATGTTAGAACGATATACACGACCTCAAATGGGAAAAATTTGGTCAATTGAAAATAAATATACGGCTTGGCTAAAGGTAGAAATTGCTGCAACTAAGGCATGGAGCGAAGTAGGAGTAGTACCTAAAACAGACGCTGATAAAATCACGCAAAATGCAAAATTTACGGTTGACAGAGTTGCTGATTTTGAACAGGTGACACATCATGATGTTGTAGCATTTACAAGAACTATTTCCGAAAGCTTGGGTTCAGAAAAGAAGTGGGTCCATTATGGATTAACCTCAACAGATGTGGTTGATACGGCTCAGGGCTATATTTTAAAGCAAGCTGATAAAATTATTCGTCAAGATCTACTTACTTTAAAAGAAACAATTGCACAGAAAGCGCGCAAATATAAATATACTGTTGAAATGGGACGTACTCATGGTGTTCAAGCTGAGCCGACTACTTTTGGTCTCAAACTTGCTCGTTGGTATGCTGAAATTAATCGTGATTTTGAGCGCTTTGAACATGCGGCTAAAGGCGTTGAGTCTGGTAAGATTTCTGGAGCAGTTGGGACTTTTGCTAATGTTCCTCCGGCAATTGAAACTAGTGTTTTAAAGCAATTAGGGTTAACACAGCAGCTAATTACTAGTCAAGTATTACCACGGGATTTGCATGCTGAGTATATTGCAACCTTGGCACTAATCGCGACAAGTATCGAAAATTGGGCTACAGAAATCAGAGGACTTCAACGTTCAGAAATTCATGAGGTTGAAGAGCATTTTCGTGCAGGTCAAAAAGGATCCTCAGCAATGCCCCACAAACGTAATCCAATTGGATCAGAAAATTTATGCGGAATGGCTCGTGTTTTACGTGGGCAAATTATTACGGCATATGAAAATATTAGTTTATGGCATGAACGGGATATTTCGCATTCAAGTGCTGAACGAATTATTTTACCAGACGCTACTATTGGGCTCGATTATATGCTTGATCGATTTAATCGTATCTTGATGAATTTGGATGTTTTTCCAGAAACAATGCGTAAGAATATGGATAGAACATATGGCTTGATTTATTCGCAAAGATTACTGTTAAAGCTGATTGATGAAGCGGGATTATCGCGTGAAGCTGCCTATGATATGGTGCAAAAATTAACGACCAAATCTTGGAATGAAGGTCGCTTATTTAGAGAACTGGTTGAAGATAGTGACGTAATGACCTATTTATCCCAAGAGGATGTGGCAGATGCCTTTGATTATCATTATCACTTAAAGTATGTTGATGAAATTTTTAAAAAGGTTGGATTAGAATAAAATCTAATTTAATAATTTTAAATATTCTATATATAGGTATTAATGGATTCGATCTAGTGGTACAACCACACGATTTATAGCACAAATGATTTGGATATTAAATAATTAATAAAAAAGAGTAAATGAATTACTCTTTTTTTAATACTCATAAGTAATTGCTATTTATTGACCTTAATCATTACGATCAGAGTAGCAATGAAAACTATGGCACTAAGTCCCAAAACACCGTATAGGGCATAATTAACATTGATTGTACCAGCAATCGTGGTAAATAATGTTGTCATTAATGGACCAGCAATTGCTAAGATTGTGTTTAAAAGCCCTGCTGAAGAAGCTAAAATTTTGCGATCTACGGAGATAACCAACCATTGCATTAACTTAGGGCTGCTCGTACCAGCTAAGAAGCCAAGAGTGGTCATTAAGATAAGGCAAAGTATGCTGCTCTTGTTCAAAATGACAACGGCCATAATGGCACTATTGATAGTAGATAATAAAGATAGCTGGAAAAGCGACGTGTTTTTAAGGAGTTTGGTGCCGACTGCACTGCCAAGAGCTAAGCCGATTGCTGCAGCAGCTCCTAGAAGTGCGATGGTGAAACTATAGCTGCCGATAAGCATGCTTTTGTTGCCGGCAATAACGATTGAAATTAATGGCTCAACAGAGCTGAGCAAACCATTAAGCATAGCTACAACTAAAACAATTGTTAAGAGTCCGTGGGCTTGCCGTACTTGCTTGAGTGATGAACCAATCGTGGCAAAAAAGTTTTGGTCATTGACCTCTTCTTTCTGGTCAGGCTGCTGCTTGCGAACATTTGCCCCAATGTTGGCGTAGAGTAAGCCAGCTGCTAAGAAGGTTAGAGCATTGACAATGGCTAGTTCTGAATATGACATGAAGAGCAGGAGCCCGGAACCGACAAATTGTGCGACTAGCGTAATTAGTTGTGATACGCCGCCTGTAAAACCCTGGGCTTCGGCCATTTCATTTTCACCGACGAGGCCAACGATTAGAGGCGTTTGTAAACCGCTAGAGTACATGCCGGATAGATCAGATACAAAGTTGAGTCCGATAACCATTAAAACCAGGTTCCAGCCGGCAATATTGGTGACGAAGAGCAGGCCCACCAGCATGTACAAAGCAAAGCGAATGACTGCAAGCCAGACAATTACGCGGTATTTATTGTGTGTCCGGTCCGCTAGGTAGCCACTGAGACTTTGAATTAAGTCTGGTAGTGACTCGGTAATCGCAATTAAAGATAATGCCAAGGAATAATTTTTCAATTTACTAGCATAAGTCATGAGAGCCAGGTAGAAAAGGATGTTGCCTGCGCTGGATAACCAGCTGGCAAGAGTAAATTTTCTGTAGTTTTTATTCTTTAAAAAGATGTTCATAATATTTGCCTCTCATTTCTTAATTTGATGATATTTTTATTATAAAAGGGCTATAATTTTAAGCATAAAAATGTCGTATTCGAAATTTTATAGTTAAATAAGAAAGAGGCAAGTGAATCAGAACAAATATAATATTAATACTTATTGGGAAAAATAAATTCAGGCGTAATAAAAATTAAAAATATAGTATTACAAGTAACAGGAATGGAGAAAATTATGACTATTGGTAGCTTATTAAGAAAATTTCGACTGAATAAAGAAAAAACTCAACGAGAGTGGATTGGGGATATTGTAAGTCCTTCCTATTACTCTAAGGTAGAAAAAGATATTCATCGTATTTCTGCAGAAGATTTAGTAAGTTTACTGAATTATAATTCTGTCTCTTTACTTGATTTTTTTGGTGAACTAAATAGTTCTAAACAATCAAAATATAATCAAGAACGCGAATTAATGACTGTAATAAGTGATGCTTATTATCGGAATTCAAAAAACGAATTGTTAAAGTTGAAAGAATTTGTTAGTAAAAGTGATCTTCCTAATAAAGAGACTGACTTGCTTTATCTTGATGCTTATATTGCTAATGTAAATAATGAAGATTTAAATGATATAGAAAAAAAGGCTCTAAAAGATCAAATCTTTAGTAGACCTAATTTTGATAAGTCTAAGTTAGTGCTGTATTGCAATTTTATGATGTTCTATGATCTTGAAAGCAATTTATTAATTACTAGAAGGATAATTAAGCAATTCCAAGGATCCAATGATGTGAAGACGTTGGCAATAATTTTAAGTGTTATTGGTAATTTATTAATTCAGTGTATTGAAGAGAATGAATATGATGCAACACACTTTTTAATTATGGCTGCAGATCAAATTGATACTAAACCTGAATTGTTTTTTTATAAAAATGTCATTTTGTTACTCAAAAATATGATTGAGTATCATTACAAAGCAGAAGATAAATATTTAGATATTTGTCGAATAGCAATTGAGAATTTTTCTTTATTGGGTATGCCTGAGTATGGCAAAGAATTAGAACGATTTTTTAAAAAACAAAATGGCTAATCATTAGCTGGTGATCTTTCTTGGCAGAATCTTTTCAATTACTTGTAAAAAAATTATGACTATTATATTCACTTATTAAAATTGACCGCTTACTTAGATAAAGGAACCACTTGCACCATGTTGCTGGCTTTTACGTTTAAATTAGGGTTTAATTAAAATTACCAATTGAAGGGCAGGTGAGAGTTTTGAAAGTTAAAATTGATTTGAATGCGGATACTGCTGAAACAATGGTTACTATTCAGGCACCAGAATTAACAGCTGAAGTGGAAGAAATCTATCGGCAACTGCAAGAACTAAGTGAACGACCCAATCAATTAGAATGTTACAAAAATGAGCTGACATACTATTTAAATTTAGATGATATTCTATTTTTGGAAACTGAAGGTCGCCAAGTAGTTGCGCATACAAAAGGTAATTCTTTTAGCGTTAATTATAAATTATATGAATTAGAGAAATTACTTAGCTGGCAGTTTATGCGTGTTTCTAAATCAACTATTTTAAATTTAAAACAGGTTTATGCATTAACTAGATCAATTTCTAATTGCCAAGTACATTTTCGAGATTCTTACAAAGTTGTCTACGTTTCACGCCGTTATTATCATAATTTGAGTGATAAATTAAATGAGAGAAGGTCCTTATCATGAGAAAACAAAAGATTAAAGAAATTTTGTGGGGCATTGGTTTAGTGGCAGCAGCCGTTTTCTTAATTCTTAATCAATTACAGCTTTTATCTTTTCACTTAGGCTTGGCCACTATTTTTTGGACAGTGATTTTTGCAGTAAGCTTAATCAATAGCCTCGTTAATCATAATTTATTTGGTACAGTATTTTCAGTCGCTTTTTTATTAATTGTTTATGCTGAGCCACTACACATCACCAGTATTGTTCCGTGGACGTTACTTTTAGCAACTTGCTTAGTGTATGCGGGATTACATTTGATTTTTGCAAAAAGTTGGCATCACTATCACACATCTTATTTTTTCAATAAGCGTCAAAGCAGAGGTTGGACGGATGGCGAATTCACCTCTACCAAAAGTGATTTTGGTGATGACGACAATGAAAATGATGAACGTCATATCGTGATTAACCAAAAACTATCGGAAGTTTCGCGCTACGTTCATTCACAAAACTTAGAAACAGTCACTATTAATTCAACAATGGGTACAACTAGTGTCTATCTAGATTCTGCTAAACCTGCTGGCGATACGGTGGTAATTAATGTCAATGCTTTAATGAGTGAGATCGCAATCTACTTGCCGTTGTCATGGAAACTTAAAGACAATTTAGCTACTATTTTGGGTGAAGTAGAAATCAACGGTACAGCAAAAGGCGATGGTCCAACGGTAATTCTTCAAGGATCAAGTAGATTTGTCTCAATTTCGATTAATTATGTTTAAAAGAGCCGTAACAATGCACCTAACTGTATTAAAAAATGCCCTAGTATCGAAAAAATTTGGAGCAAAGTAAAGATTACTCTTATGAAGTATATTTAAAGAAGTTAAAAAAGGCAGTACTTAAGGTAGTACTGCCTTTTTTGAAGATAACTAAGGCTTTAAATAACGAGGAAGAAGCTAACAGCTATTATTGTCGCTGCCAATTGGTGGTAAGCATTGCTGTAACAGTCTTTTGAATGTTCTTACTTTGGGAAATCATTGAAATAACTGCTGCGCCAGCTACATTAGTTTGGGCAATTGCTGGTAAATCTGTAACCTTAATGCCACCAATTGCAACGATTGGTCTACTAGTGCGCTTGACTAGTTTAGCTAAACCAGTAAGACCTATTTCTGGATCAGCATCGTCTTTTGATTGTGTGGTAAAAATTGGACCACTGCCATAATAATCAATGCCAGTAATAAAGTCGCCTTTGGCAATTTCTGTCATAGTAGAACATGAGTATCCCACAATCATCTGGCCGGCTACTTCATTTATTACCTGGGCAATATCTTCATCATCTTGACCAACATGGATTCCTTCAGCGTGAACTTTTTTGGCTAAAGCAACATCATCATCGATAAAAAATGGCACATCATATTTTTGACAAAGTTGGTGTAGTTCTTCGGCCATTGATAAGCGGTCACTTTGTTTCAAAGTTGATTTAGGACCCTTGTCACGGAATTGATAAGCAGTGATGCCAGCTTTGAGAGCTTCTTCTACTAATTCTGGTAGACTTTTGTTTGCGGGCAGGTCTTGTGTTCCACAGACAAAATATGCGGTTAACTGTGTGGGATCAAATTTTTGCATAATTTCTCCTAGTTTATTTTTACCCAATGATTAAGTGGTCCGTGACCATGGCCAACTTGGATGGTTTCTGCGATAGCTTTGGCTACGTATTGTTTACCAAGTTTAATTGCAGCACTTAAAGTTTGACCGTGAGCGAGCTGAGCTGTAATTGTTGCAGCTAAAGTGTCACCGGTGCCGTGAGTTCTTTTGGTGTGGGTACGTGGACTGCTAATCCAAAAATCGGTACCATCGGCTAAGAGGGCATAGTCGCGTACTAGTTCATTTTCAGCATGACCACCTTTGATTAGAACATTTTTCACACCCATCTCTTGTAAGGCATGAGCTAATGCTGGATACTGTTTTTCGCTGCTTGCCTTAATTCCCGTCAGTACTTCAGCTTCGGGCAAGTTGGGTGTTACTAAATCTGCAAGTGGTAAAAGTTCATCTTTGACAGTTTTAACAGCATCTTTACTTAGCAGGGGTGCACCGCCTTTAGCTACCATTACAGGATCAATTGTAATGGGACCAAAATCATACTTTTTTAGGTTAAGAGCAACTTGATGCACGTGAGCTGCATCGCCAAGCATTCCTGTTTTGCAGGCGCGAATCTTAAAATCAGCGGCAAGTGAGGTAAATTGTGCATCAATTAGTTCTAATGGTATTAAAAAAGAGTCTTGTACACCAAGGGTATTTTGTGCGGTAACTGCTACCACCACTGCTGTACCAAAAACTTTTTGCATTTGAAAAGTCTTAAGATCAGCCATAATACCAGCACCACCACCAGAATCGGTCCCAGCGATTGTTAATACTTGAGGGAAAGAATTAATTTTTTCAGTCATAAAAAGTCGTCCTTTAGTCAAATTTTGCTATTTTTTCAATATCGGCAACTTGAACTTTAGCCAAGTAGTCTATCAGATGCATACCGAACGTGCCAGGGCCAATTTCTGGCTGGCCTTTAGCTAGTAATTCGCCAGTAGCTGCAAATACCAAGGTGGCAGTTTGAGCTGCTTCAAATGGATCAGTCCCAACTGCTGCAAAAGCTGCCACAATACTAGATAGTACATCACCTGAGCCAACATGGGCTTGAAATAGCGGGGTGCCGTTGTAAACATGTGCAATCTTCTTGCCATTGCTGATTGTGTCTGTTGCACCACTAGCAATAACAACACAGTCCAATTTTTGAGCCGTTTTTTGGGTGATTTGGTCAAGATTACCTGAACCCGAACCAGCATCAATCCCTCGGGCATTCCATTCAAAACCCCCTAAAGCTGCAATTTCACCAGCATTACCACGGATTATGCTAACTGGAAATCTGTGGAGGAGGGCCTGCGCTGTTTGCAGACGATAATTAACCGCTCCTACAGCGACAGGGTCAAATACGATAGGCTTTTTATCTTGGGTAGCTAAAGCGCCTATTTTTTTCATTTGGGCAATTTGCAACTGGGTTAAAGTGCCGAGATTAAGGGTGACGCTTGAAGCCATCTTAACCATTTCTTCGGCTTCGGCAATTTCCTTACTCATAATTGGTGAAGCACCAATAGCATTTAAACTATTAGCAACATCTTGAACGGTGACAAAATTAGCAGCATTTAAAACAACCGGATTTTTTTCTCGTAATTCATTGAGAATATTTAACTTCATTTCAACCTCCAACAATTGCACTAGCCTACTTGCGTAAATAAAAAACTTTGACACTATCATGTGTCAAAGCTTAACGGTTATTGACACGTTCCTACGCAAGAATTAGCTTACAGGTTCAAAGGGTCTAGAACGTAGTTCCATCTCAGCCTTGATGGGGGCTCCCCTCGTGTTATCGCTTTCTATTATAATGACTTTTTAAGTTTAAGACAATTAAAAATAGGCATAAAATAAGAATAAAATTAATAAAGTAGAAAAGAGGCAAATTAATGAGTTTCACGCAGCAATTGCATCAAGCAGCACAAAATATATGGCAAAAAAGTCTGGTGCATCCTTTCATTACAGAATTACAAAGTGGCCAACTACCGTTAACAAAATTTCGGTTTTATTTACTGCAGGATCGGTATTATTTAGTTGAATTTAGTAAGTTCCATCATCTATTAGCTGAACAAGCAGGTAATCCGCAAATTAAAAAATTTTTATTGCAGAGTGAAGCAGATCTTAGAGCTTGCGAATGGTCTGTCCGCAGTGATTTTTTTACGGAATTAAAAATTACTCCAATGGAAATTAGACAAACAGCGATTGCGCCTACTGCGTATAATTATGTCAATCATATGTATCTGACACTCGAACGTGATGGCTTTGCTCCAGCAATCGCTGCAATTGTTCCTTGTTATTGGTTGTATCAAGAAATTGGGCAAAAATTAGCTAAAGTTGGCTCACCCGTAACACTCTATCAAACATGGATAGATACTTATGATAGTGACTGGTATGAGGTCAATGTGACGCATATTTTGCAATTAATAAATACTTTGGCTAGTCAAGCCACCGTAACTGATCGTCAAATGATGCAAACAGCTTTTGTTCGCAGTAGCTACTACGAATTACAGTTTTGGCAAATGGCTTACGCAAAAGAGCGATGGTAATAAAAAACTGAACTAGCTAGTAGTTCAGTTTTTTTATTGAGCCGCAAGTCGTTTTTCATGCCGAGCCAAAATCATGTCAACAATTGCTTGGGCGACATTAAGGTTTTTTAATAATGGTCCATGAGAATAGGTACCAATAAAGTTATGATAACGTAGCCCTTCGACTTTATCTTGGGGGTTATTACCATAACCTTCAATCATTTTGCCTAAAGGATGCAGTTTTTCTTTATCATCAAAATATGTTTGTCCTGAATGGTTTTCAAAGGCACTAACTTCACCCCAGTCGCTCAGATACCTAGTATCACCAATCATTCGCTTATCTGACTTAAAAACGGTGTGGAAGGGTAAGATATCTAGTCCTTTAATTGTAATGCCAGAATTAGTTTTGTAATAAGAACCAACTAATTGATAGCCCCCACAAACACCTAACATTGGGCCGTCACTATTGATATAGTTGGTTAAAGTATCTTTATGACGTGGTAAGTCTTTGGCAACTACAGTTTGTTCAAAATCTTGGCCACCACCAAAAAAAACAAAGTCATAGTCAAAAGCGTCAAAGCTATCGTTTAAAGAAATATTATCTATTTGAGTTGTATAATTTTGTTTTTTTAGTAAATAGCGAATAATTTTGACATCACCAGAATCACCATAGGTATTCATTAGGTCTTCGTATAAGTATGCAATTTTAATTGATTTATCTGCCATTTTATCTCTACCTCTATTCTTTGGTTAAAGTATATCCTAAAGGTAAAGCGTGAGCAAAAGATAATTATTCAATATCTTCTTGGGCAGCGAAATGATTAATTGGACCATATTTTGAGCCAACTTCAATTGGATGAGCGATTGCTTCATAAGTAAAATCTTTAGCAATTTTAACACTGTCAATAATTGACATTTTTTTGGCAAGTTCAGCAGCAATAACTGCTGATAGGGTATCGCCTGTGCCGTTAATTCGTTCAGTATTAATAAACGGCTTAGTAAATTCATAAACCTGACCGTCAGCAGCCAGCAGTACATCGGTTACTCGGGTTTGGTGAGGACTATCGTGGCGCCCCTTCATTAAAACATTCTTCGCTCCCATTGCTTGTAACATTTTTGCCCCCATCAGCACTTCTTCTTTTGAATCCAAAGAAAGCCCTGTTAATTTTTGTTGTTCATAAAAATTAGGTGTAATGATATCAGCAAGTGGTAGTAGTTCATCTAAGAAAGCTTGGTAAGCGTCATCGTCAAGCAGGGTATTGCCATGTTTAGTCATAATAACAGGATCAATGACAATCTTACCCATATCATATTTACGCAAGTTAGCTGCAACGCAAGTAATAATTTCTTTATTAGCCAGCATTCCAGTTTTAAGAGCTGAAATTGCAAAATCATCATTTAGAACATCAAATTGCTTTTGAATAAATGAAATGGGCATTACTTCTTGGGCGTAGATTCCCGTGGTGTTTCCAGCAACAGCGGCAGTTAAGAGCCCCATGCCATAAACTCCGCGAGCATAAAATGAATGTAAATCTGCGGTCATTCCTGCACTACCGTCACTATCGTTTCCAGCAATTGTTAAGGTAATTATTTCTTTTTTCATAATTTTGTTATCCTCTTTTTAATCAAAGCTTGATGCTCACAGTATAACTTAAAAAATAGATCCCATGCTATAATTATTTCTTGTAAAAGTGGGCTTAGGTAGTAAAATTATAGTAAATCGCTTTCTTAAGAAAGGACAATTTATGGCAAAAAATTACATTATGGCAATTGATGAGGGTACTACTTCGACACGGGCGATGATTATAGACCATCAAGGTCATAAGATTGCTTCTTCGCAAACAGAATTTCCGCAGTATTTTCCTCAACCTGGATGGGTTGAGCACAAGGCTGAAGAGATTTGGCATGCAGTACAAACGACAATTGCTAATGCGATTATCAATTCCGGAATTCGTCCTGAACAAATTAAAGGTATTGGAATCACCAACCAAAGAGAAACTACAGTTATTTGGGATAAAAAAACTGGTAAACCTATTTATAATGCAATTGTATGGCAATCACGGCAGACAACCGAATTAGCCGAAAATTTAAAAAATAATGGCTATAGTCAAATGATTCATAAAAAAACGGGATTAATCATTGATCCTTATTTTAGTGCAACCAAAATAAGGTGGATCTTGGATCATGTAGACGGGGCACAGAAACGCGCAGAGCAAGGTGACTTGTTGTTTGGAACTATTGATAGCTGGTTGTTATGGAAGTTGACTGATGGCACAGTTCATGTGACGGACTATACTAATGCTTCTAGAACAATGCTATTCAATATTCATGATTTACAATGGGATGATGATATTTTGAATTTGCTTAATATTCCTAAAGAAATGCTTCCCAAAGTCAAATCAAATTCTGAAATTTATGGTTATACCAAGTCTTATACTTTTTTTGGTGAGAAAGTTCCAATATGTGGAATTGCAGGCGATCAACAAGCGGCTTTAGTTGGACAGTTGGCATTGAGAAAGGGTATGGTAAAAAACACCTATGGAACAGGTTCATTTATTGTAATGAATACAGGTGAGCAGCCAACCGAATCAGATAATAATTTACTTACAACCATTGCATATGGACTTGATGGTAAAATAACATATGCACTTGAAGGATCGATTTTTGTTTCTGGTAGTGCCATTCAATGGTTACGAGATTCAATGAAAATGATTAAAACGGCAGCAGAGTCGGAGAAAGCGGCTAGTTTATCAAAATCTGAAAATGAGGTTTATGTTGTTCCAGCATTTACAGGACTTGGCGCCCCGTACTGGGATTCAGAAGCTCGAGGTGCCGTATTTGGAGTTACACGTGGAACAAATAGAAATGATTTTATCAAGGCCACGCTCCAATCGTTAGCTTATCAAACTAGAGATGTAGTTGATACAATGCAACTTGATTCCGGAATTCAAATTCCTACCTTGCGTGTCGATGGCGGGGCATCAAATAATGATTATTTATTGCAATTTCAAGCAGACCTCTTAGGAATAAAAATTGAGCGGTCGCAAATGTTGGAAACGACTGCTTTAGGGGCGGCTTTTTTAGCAGGTCTTGCCGTGGGTTATTGGAAAGATGTTGATGAGCTTAAAGATATTTTTGTTGTCGGTAAGACATTTGAAAGTCAAATGGATGATGGCGAACGAAACCGTTTATATCAAGGCTGGAAAAGAGCCGTTAAGGCAACGCAGATTTTTGCTCATGATGAATGAATTTGATATTTGAGTTAAGAAAGAGTGAGTTAATTGGTACATGATCGAATTATTAAATTGGATGGGCCGTTGAATTTTAGAGATGTTGGCGGCTATCAAAATGAAAATGGCCAGAAAGTTAAATGGAATAAAATTTATCGGTCTGATTCGCTTAGTTCATTGACTGCAACTGATCAAACTAAATTAGTTCAATTACGAATTGCAGTTGATTGCGATTTGCGTTCCCAGTACGAGAAAAAATCTTCTCCAGATATACATTGGTCAAATGTTAAATACGTTGATGTGCCAATATATGATGAAAATGAGTCAGGAAGTCAGAGTAACCACCACATTTATCGCTTTCTTCATCACATTCCCAATTTGAATAATAATTTTATTGGTCGAATTTATCAGCAAACATTGCTTAATTCACATAGTCGGGAGATGTTTGCTCAAATATTTACCGAGTTATTGAAACTAAAGCCAGATCAGGCATTGGTCTACCATTGCAGTGCAGGTAAAGACCGAACGGGGATGGTCTCAGCACTAATTTTGATGGCTTTAGAAGTCGGTGACGATACAATTGCTCGCGATTATTTATTAACTAATAAACTCTATGACTTTGCTGTTTCGCGTCAATTGCCCAGCAATGATGAAATTACACAGATGGTCGCTAAGATGAATGTTACTAAAGGCGAAGGTATTGCTATTCGTGGTATTACTGAAACTATTCGTGGTGGCTGGGGCGATTTTGCTACTTTCTTTGAAAAGGAATTAGGATTTAATAGTGCTGATCTGACTCAGTTAAGACAAATGTATTTAGAATAATGATATCTTTTTATGAAAGATAACAAAAGTTTAGGCATTTATAATTCAGATGAATTCATTGTAAATATTTTGGTAGTCGAATCTTATTAAAATGAGAGGAACAATGTTTATCTACCAGATTGCTTTTTTGCTATAGCATGCTTACCACAATCTTGTTAGATAATTCGTTTCTTATTCAGTCTAATGTATATTATGGGAAATTGTCATTAGCACTGGAATAGTGGCAGACATTAACAAAGATATGACCGTTGTTAGTGTGATGACTAAGCATAGTAGACATAATAATCAAGTTTTAAGATTACATGATGGACCTTAGTTTTAACTTAATGAAGCAAATTAAAAGAAAATCAGTAAAAATGAGGTCATGATCTTCAACATTGAGCGACAATTTAAAACAATAAACAATTTCTGATGTGAATCTGAAAAGTGGAATCAACAGTTTTTTAATGTAAAGAAAAACTTATGTTTCTTTTTATCATAATGCGGCGGTAAATTGATAGCTTAAAGAAACTACAAATAATGAATCTTTCTTTTAAACCAGATAAATGTTATTACAATAGTAATTTTAATCTATTTAGTTAACGTAAATAATTTAAAAATAAAATAACTTATTAAAGTATCTATAATCTTTTTTAAAAATTTACTTGTGTAATATATAATTTTGTTATAAATAATATATTGTATTTTGCGTTATAATATTATGATTTTATAGTAATATAATTAACGAATATCTTGTTTGCTTTCCTAACTTATGGGCATGTAAAGAAAAAGATAATTTAAAACAGTTTTGCAGTATTTATAAAAACTACTTACTTACGGCAAACTGTTAAAATAAATAACACTGTAATACATAATTGAATTGTTTATATTTATGGAATTAAAACCGTTTGACACGTAACATAATCATTTTTATAATGAAGAAAAACATATCTATACTAACTTTAATTAAATAAGATTAGTAAACCGATGGTTATTAGAAATGGTCAAATTATGAAAAATGAACAAACAGCTATTATAAAACAATTTTCGCATCTAGGTAAAGTTAACGTTAGTATTGCCGGTGCTGTTTTAAGCGCTGCTTTATTTCTAGCTAATCCCAATGTTAAGGAAATAAAGGCGGATACGGTTACCGATAAAGAAAGCCAAGTCAATGATCATAAAGTTATAGATAATCACGAATCCAGTCAAAATCAAAATAATCAGGTTGCTAAGGTAAAATTGATTGCAGATCAGATTACTACTAATTCTGGCAATAAAGAATCTACTGCTCAACGATTAAGTCAAACTGAACAATCTAAGCAACAACCTCAATTAAACGACAAAAAAGATCATACAAAAATTAGCAGTCAAAGTGAGGAGCCGAGTAATAATACTTGGAATGGTCTAAAAGTAACTTATAATGATCAAACAAAAGCATTAACTATTAATAAAGGTGGAAGTATAACTGATCCTGATCCAATTGCTTCCAATATACCACACTATCAAGATATTGAATCTATCAATATTGCTGATAAAATAAAAATTTGGGGCAAAGCAAATAATTTGTTTGCTAATCTACCAAATTTGAAATCAATTAAAAATCTAGACAACTTAGATACATCACAAGTTACTCATATGACTGGAATGTTTGCTAATGATTCCTCTCTTCAATCTCTTGATTTAAGTTCTCTTGATACCAGCAATTGTGGGGCAATGGATCGGATGTTCAGTAATGATGCTAATCTGACCACACTTGCTTTAAATAAATTTAATACAAGTAAAGTTAAGTACATGCAGTATATGTTTGACGGTGATAGTAGTTTAACTAAATTAGATTTAAGCAACTTTAAAGCTATCGAAACAGTTGATTCAAGTTATATGTTTAGAAATTGTGCTAATTTAACAAATCTTACTTTTGAAGATTTCGGAGGTGAAAAGATTGTCTATTTTATGCATATGTTTGATGGTTGTACTAAATTATCTGAATTAGACTTGAGTAGCTTTGAAAGCAAGGTTGCATCCGATACTAGCTATATGTTTAGTGGATGTACTAATTTAACTAACTTAAAAACTCCCGACATTAACACTAGTCAAGTTGTGTATATGAATTCAATGTTTAAAAATTGTGGAAAACTAGAAAAATTAGACTTGAGCACTTTTAACACAACCTCAGCATTAAGTATGAGTTATATGTTCTACAATGATCTCAGTTTAAAATATTTAAACCTTAGTAGTTTTTCAATGCATCAAGTTATTTATAAAGAGAATATGCTTAGTGGACTTAAAGATTTAGCTGTTTTTGTTCTAGGCAAAGATTCCGTTATTTCAGGAACCGGTTTAGATACACCAAAAGATTGGATTCGTGTCAAAGGCGGTACTATACAACATCCTAAAGGTACAATTAAAATATCCTCTACTAATCTAGCAGCTAACTATAATGGTGAAACAGATGCTGATACCTATGTACATAATAATTTACAATCGTTATATAAGGCGACAATTAATTACATCGATCTGGATAATAATTCGGTACTTGAAGCAGATAAAGTAGATATTGTATCCGGAACTATAATTCAATATAAAGAAAAATACAACCAGATCGTCAATTCTTTAATTTCTAAAGGATATGTACTAAATTCCTCAAAATCAAATTTACCTTTAAATAATGAGCAAAACATTTCAATTCCTGATAATGTAACTGGTGACATTACTTATACTGTTGCCTTTAACCATCGAGAAGCTCCTAAACAAGGGAAAGCTGTTACAATTCATTATCAAGATACAACTGGGAATGATTTAATTCAGCCAATTATAATTAATGGTAAAATTGGTGATCCATATACAAGTCAAGAAAAAAAGTTTTCAGATTATCAGTTAAAAGAAGTTAAAGGTAATAAAACCGGTACAATTAGCGACACTGAGCAAAATATTTATTATATTTATGAAAAAATCACCAAGCCAGCTCCTGATCCTTCAATTCCTACTTCCTCTAAGGCGACAATTAATTACATCGATCTAGATAATAATTCGGTACTTGAAGCAGATGAAGTAGATATTGTACCCGGAACTATAATTCAGTATAAAGAAAAATACAATCAAATCGTCAATTCTTTAATTTCTAAAGGATATGTACTAAATTCCTCAAAATCAAATTTACCTTTAAATAATGAGCAAAACATTTCAATTCCTGATAATGTAACTGGTGACATTACTTATACTGTTGCCTTTAACCATCGAGAAGCTCCTAAACAAGGGAAAGCTGTTACAATTCATTATCAAGATACAACTGGGAATGATTTAATTCAACCAATTATAATTAATGGTAAAATTGGTGATCCATATACAAGTCAAGAAAAAAAGTTTTCAGATTATCAGTTAAAAGAAGTTAAAGGTAACAAAACCGGTACAATTAGCGACACCGCACAAAATATTTATTATATTTATGAAAAAATCACCAAGCCAGCTCCTAATCCCTTACAACCTAGTCATAAAAGTCCTATGTCGCCAAATAAATCTGATTTAAATCAGTCATCGGCGCCTGAGAACCGTCACAGTCATCAAACAGAACCAAGTAATGAACAAAAGCAATTGATACTGCCAAATAAGCATCGTCGCAATCTGTCAATATGGGAAAAGCGTGAGCAACAACAATCATCGGAAAAATCAAAGCAAGACCTAGCTAATGCAAGTAACCACCAATTGGTCACAATCCCACGTTTAATGAGCAACAAGTTAACAGTTCCACCGGATGATAAAGTAAATAAAAATTCAATGCTACCGCAAACGGGCAGCAACCAAAAAGAAAAAAACTTGTTTACTTTCAGTGGAATCATTGCTTTATTAATGACACTAATAGGTGGTTTAGGATTTAAACGCAAGAAAAAACAAGATTAATTCATAAATGTTGATCTATAGATACAATTAATCAAGTTAGCCTTTTTAATAAGTATACTTATAAACTTAAATAGTTTCTTTTCATGTCAGTTCTTAAATTTGTTTGATTATTAAAAAATATTGCTGATAGTTAAACTGATGTTTAATTAAGGCTCTGTGATAAAACCTGTTGATAGATATTCCTATGATATCCAATCAATAGGTTTTTTATTTGGATAAAAAAGACATAAGCTTTTCTTTATATTTAAAAATTTGTTAATATCACTCTTCAGATTAATATTGGAAATTACATACGTTTTTTAGTGATGTATTAAATTGTCTCTCAATATTGCGAATTTTGATCACATTTTTACTGACTTTTCTTTTGAGTTGTTTATTATTGGCTATAATTTAATTAATTTTTTATAAGTATAAAATATAAGATTGCAATTAAAATTAATAGCTAATTATGGTTCTCGACTGTTAATTATTTATCAATAATTAAGAAGTTATAGGTAGTTCATGACTATCTACTGAATCACGTCAAATGTAAAAGTAATAATATGTATTTCTTCTTCTTTTTTGTGCAACAATAAACTGTGATATTGGTTTGGAGTGTTAAATCCATAATAATTTTGAATGCCATGTTATTTTGCCTGAAAAATTAGATTATCTAATATAGACTATTATGAATCGATTGTTTGATAGTCTTAATTCATAGATCATAGCCATTACCATTAATTTCGAGCTTAGAATATTGTGGCGTGATGATCTTAGGGGTAAGCAAACTTAATGATGAAAATTTAGTCGATTACCAAATTTTTATAAGTAACCAACTAATGATAATTAGAAAAATAATATTGAATGTGATAATTGAAATTTTAATAAAGGACTGGTTTTGATAGAACTTGGGTTGAGCAGCTGCCCGAGGACAGCTTTTATGAATGACTTTTTTATTTGTTAAAATTAGCTTGTTTTTGGCACTATAGGCCTTATTCTTAGATTTAATTAGCTCAGCGATCCTTAGATTGGTTATACTAGCGCTGGCTTGACCGACCAGTTTTCCCTGAGCTACCGTTCGATTAGCACCATAGCCGTATTTTGATGTATTAAAATCAGAACAAGTTATTAATGTGATCATTGGTTTGTTTCTGACATTATTTTCTACTTCAATTTGGTTAGGTTTGATTTCTACAGAAATCTTTTTAATGCGATAAAGATAGATGTTGCGTAAATCTGTGATATAAACAAGATCACCTGGTTTAGTTAAGTGCAGATTATCTAGAACCGCTGCATTGGCTGAACCCATATAATGTCCGGCAAGAACATAATTATTATTCCCTCCCATGGATCGATTAGGAAGGCAAGTAACGACACCATATGATAAATTTTGATTGTTTTTGCCATATCCAGCAAATAGCGGCACATGAATATTAACAGCAGGAATTGAAACCTGCCCAATACTATATGCCTTTTGAGACTGTGATTTAATTAGCTTAACGGTACTAACAGATTCAGTTTTACTGGCATCATAAGTAGTCTTATGCTGTTGATTCTTGCGGATTTTTTGGGCTGTTAGATTGGAGCTAGCTTTTTCGGAATTATTTTTGATAAGATATGCATTACCAATTCCAGAGCCAAAAAATACTAATGTGATACCCAAATAAAAGAGCATCCCCAAGAATAAAACAATAATTGAATTTAAAAAGCGTTGTTTTAACGAATAATTTTGTGTCTTCGTGGTCATTAAAGTAAACCTTTTTTCTATTTGGTGGGAACAAAAAGTAGTAATTAATATTAAAATATATATTTTGCTTAAGTACAAATATTTATAACTAAATAAATGCTGATGAAAAATACGTAAATAAGTATTGAAATCGCTTTAACAATGATGTATAATTTTATAAGTAAATAAGTGTGTTACTGATTCGATCAGGCATGAACCTATGAACAACAAGTTTTTTGTGCTGCTCATAGGTTTTTTTATTGGGACAGGAGTATGCTGAGTGAAATTTCGTAAAAATTTTAACAATAACGCTGCTTTGGTGTCGGATAAATCTGGTGTCGATTGGGTAGTAATTGGTAATGGAATTGGCTTTGGCAAAAAACCAGGTGATGCCATTGACGAAGAAAAAATTACTCGTCGTTTTGTTGCGGTTGAGAAAAATATTAAAATGATTGATAATATCAAAGATATTGATCAACGAACCTTGTCTTTAACTTCTATTGTTACTGATCTAGTTTCAAAGCGACTGCAAGTAAAGTTTTCTGATTATCAGTATATGGTTTTAGCTGATCATATTGATTTTATGCTTAAAAGAACTGATGAAAGGTTTGAATTGGGGCCAGACACATTAAGTTGGGAAATGAATAAGCTCTTTCCTAAAGAGTATGGTGTTGCTAAAGATGCATTAAAGCTGATAGAACAAAAAACGAATCTAGCTTTTCCACAATCGGAAGCAGTTTATTTAACCTATCACTTCATTAATGCGGGTTCTAGTCAAACCAAGTTGCAGGATACTGTAAAAATTACCAAACTGATCCGTGGAGTAGTTGAGATAATCGAATATCAGTATGGCATGCAGCTTGATACCGAATCCTTTAATTTCAGTCGGTTTATGACTCATTTGCGTTTATTTATGGTACGGCATCTTTATCCAATTGGTGATGAAGATACTGGTAGTGAACTTGATCATTCTTTGCTTGAATTAATGAAAGTTAAGTACAATAAAGCATATGAGACAGTTTTAAAGATCGGCACTTATTTATCAAATCAAGCTGGTTGGAAATTGCAACCTGATGATGAGGTTTATTTAACGCTTCATGTTTGGCGAGTTACTCATCGACAAAGTAACAAGCAAGCCAAAAATTCAGGTCAAGGTCCAATCAATAATTAATCAAAGTTTGAACGGTGTGTTACTGTTTACAGGCATTAACCCGAGAACATAAAGAAAATTCTATTGTTGTCTTAACAAGGAGTCTTCTTTGAGTTCGCGGGTTTTTATTTTTTAGATGGAGGAAGATATGGCTTACGAAGAATTAAGTCAAGAAATTATCGCCAACGTTGGTGGTAAGGATAATGTTGCCAGCGTGGTGCATTGTACGACACGTTTGCGTTTCAAATTGAAAGATGAGAAAAAGGCAAATGACGAAAAGATGAAAGCGACTGATGGAGTACTTTCATTAGTTAAATCTGGTGGTCAATATCAAGTTGTTATTGGTAATAACGTTGCTGATGTCTATGATACTTTAATTAAAGTTGGTGGCTTTAGCGATGGTGGCACAGTTAGTGATGATTATGTTGATAACAGCAACATGAGTTTAGCTGATAGATTTATTGATTTAATCTCTGGCATTTTCAATCCAATCTTAGGACCTCTATGTGCAGCTGGAATGATTAAGGGCTTTAATGCTATGTTTCTATCTTTTGGCTGGGTTGCAGCCAATTCAGGAACATACATTATTTTAAATGCAATTGGCGATAGTTTATTCTATTTCTTACCTGTTATTTTGGGGATTTCTGCTGCTAAGAAGTTTGGCATTAATGAATACTTAGGAGCGACAATTGGCGCGGCACTTTGTTATCCAACAATTGTGACCATGGCAAGTAGTAAGACGGCACTATTTACTGTTTTCAAGGGCACAATTTTACAGGCTCCCGTTCACATGACTTTCTTAGGTATACCTGTAATTTCGATGAATTATACTTCATCAGTTATTCCGATTATTTTATCAATCTGGTTTGCTTCGAAAGTTCAAAAATTGGCTAAGAAGATTATTCCTGACGTTGTTAAGACTTTCTTAGTACCATTTGTTGTTCTTTTGATTACTGTTCCGGTTACTTTTTTAGTCATCGGACCGGTGGCTACGTGGCTTGGTAATGCAATTGCAGCTATAGTTAGTGCGCTTTACAACTTTAGTCCACTGTTAGCTGGTATTTTAATGGGTGCTTTCTGGCAAGTCTTTGTGATTTTTGGTGTCCACTGGGGCTTTGTAGCTGTGATGATGACCAATATTGCCGCTATGGGATATGATCCGATTTTAGGATTATCTTTAGCTGCTTCATTTGCGCAAACCGGTGTTGTTTTAGCAATTATTTTCCAAACTAAGAATGAAAAAACTCGTAGTATTGCGATTCCTGCTTTTGTTTCTGGTATTTTTGGTGTAACTGAGCCAGCAATTTACGGAGTTACTTTATCGCGTAAAAGACCATTTATCCTTAGTTGTATAGCTTCTGCTATTGGTGGTGGAATGATTGGTTTCTTTGGTACTAAAGTTTACTTAATGGCTGGTATGGGCATCTTCTCAATTCCTGATGCAATTGGGAAAAATGGTGTTGATGGTCGAGTTTACGGCTTAATGATTGCCATGGCCGTTGCGACAGTTCTTGGTTTCATTTTACAAATGCTGTTTGGTAAAAGTAGCGTTGATGAACCACTTGTTGGTGCAACAACTTCTGCTGATGCTGGTACTCAAGCACCGGCTAATGAAAATGGGGCAACAACTAAAACAGCTGTAGTAACATATAATGAGGCAGAAAAGCTGGTTGCTCCGTTAACTGGTCAAGTATTGCCGTTATCTGAAGTTAAAGATGAAGTTTTTGCTAGTGGCTCAATGGGTAAAGGTGTAGCGATTGAACCAGCAGAAGGTAAAGTTTGTGCGCCATTTGATTGTCAAGTTATGATGGTATTTCCAACGGGACACGCTATTGGTCTTAAATCGGCCACTGGTGCTGAAGTAATGATTCATATTGGAATGGATACAGTTGAATTAGATGGCAAAGGGTTTACAATCTTAGTTAAGAAGGATCAAACAGTTAAGGCAGGTGAACCTTTAATTGAATTTGATATAGCAGCAATTAAAGAAGCTGGATTCACGGTTACAACACCAATTGTTGTTACAAATTCAAATAATTATCATGATGTAAAGGTACTTGCTAGTGGCGATGTTAACTTCGGCGATGCATTGCTTGATCTAGAATAAGCGGTTAATGAAAGGAGATTTGCTATGAATACTAATAATTTTCCTAAAAACTTTTTATGGGGTGGCGCAACTGCTGCTAACCAACTTGAAGGAGCATATCAAGAAAGCGGTAAGGGGTTATCATTACCTGATGTTTTACCAGGTGGAAAAGATCGAATGAAGATTATTGCTTCTCCTGATTTTGATTTTTCGATTGATCCTAAGCGGGTTTATCCAAACCACGTTGGGATTGATCATTATCATCATTTTAAAGAAGATATTGCTTTATTTGCAGAGATGGGCTTTAAATGCTATCGTTTTTCGATTGCTTGGTCTCGAATTTTTCCCAATGGTGACGAAAAACAACCTAATGAGGATGGTCTTAAGTTTTATGATGCAGTAATTGCTGAGTGCTTAAAGAACCATATTGAACCAGTAATTACTATTTCACATTACGAATTACCACTAAACCTCATTAAGCAATATGGTGGCTGGAAGAACAAAAAATTAATTGAGTTCTTTGAACGCTTTGCGCAAACTGTTTTGACTCGTTATAAAGATAAAGTTAAATACTGGATGACTTTTAATGAAATTAATAGTGCTGCACATTTTCCAATTATGAGCCAGGGATTAACTGTAAGTAATGGCGCCTTAGACAAAAAGAATATTTATCAAGCTTGGCACAATCAATTTGTTGCCAGTTCAAAGGCAGTTAAGATAGGTCATGAATTAAATCCTGCTATGAAGATTGGTTGTATGATTCTGTATGCAACAACTTACAGCTATGATTCAAATCCTAAGAACCAATTAGCAACCTTACAGGACAATCAAGCTAATAATTTCTTCTGTGCTGATGTTCAAGTTCGAGGACATTATCCAGCTTATACTAAGAGCTTACTAGCTCGGCAGGGCGTCAAGCTATCCGATCTTGATTATACAGATGAAGAGCTTGATTTATTAGCTAAATATCCGGTTGATTATATTGGCTTCAGTTATTACATGTCATCTGTTGTTGATGTAACTCATGAAAACCAAGAAACGGCTAACGGCAACTTAATGGGTGGCGTCAAGAACCCATTCTTAAAATCAAGTGATTGGGGCTGGCAAATTGATCCAACTGGTTTAAGAATTGCGCTCAACCAATTATCTGATCGCTATGAAAAGCCACTATTTATTGTTGAAAATGGTTTAGGAGCAGTTGACGAGCCTGATAAAAATCATTATGTAACTGATAATTATCGAATTGACTATTTGCGCCAACATATTGAGGCAATTTCTGAAGCAATTGATGATGGTGCTGATGTAATGGGATACACACCATGGGGCTGTATTGATTTAGTCAGTGCTTCAACAGGTGAAATGTCCAAGCGTTATGGCTTTATCTATGTTGATGAGGATGATGAAGGCAAAGGAACTTTCAATCGTTTCAAGAAGAAGTCATTTGACTGGTATAAACAAGTGATTTCAACCAATGGGGCAGATTTAAGCTAAATTTTTACGAATTTAAAAAAGTGGAGAACAAGAATGAAACGTAAATGGATAAAAATTTTAGTATTATCTATAAGTATTGTTAGTGCATTCTCTTTTGGTGTAAATTCAGCGCAAGCTAAAGGTAAGAGTGAGAGACCGGTAACAATCTATTTAACTCGTCATGGCGAAACAACAGCTAACGTGATGCATTTGGCACAGGGTTGGAGTGATTTTACTCTAACTGACAATGGGGTTAAGGGCGCAGAATATTTAGGTAAAGGTTTAAAAGGTATTAAATTTAACGCTGCTTATTCTGGTGATTTGACTAGACAAGAAAAAACTGCTCAAGGAGCATTAAAGTATTCTGGTAATACGAAAGTGAATTTAAAAGTTGACACACGTTTACGTGAATGCAATTATGGGAGTTATGAAGGACGTCCCGACATAGCACAAAATGTACCAGAAATTGCTCAATATTTTGGCTATAACAGTGTTCAAGATTTCCAAACTAAGACTGGAAAAATGTTTCAAAATAAAATGCAAGATGGTTATTATGCTTTAGACCAACAAAACAAGTTGAATACTAATTTGCCATCTCAATATCGTGCAGAAAGTTCTGAAGCAGTTCAAAAACGTATGACTGATGTATTGACAGTTATTGCTAAAAAACAACAGAAAAGAGGCGGTAACGTCTTAGTTGTTAGTTCTGGTATGTCGATTAACATGTTTCTTTCAGCACAAAATTACCCAGAATATCAAGGTGTAGGAATAGCTAATGATGCAGTTACTAAATTGGTTTATAAAAATGGTAAATTTAGTTTAACTGGACCTATTGGAGACTTACGTTACTTTAATAAAGGCAGAGAAAATCGTAAGTAAAGTTTATTCGGTATTAGGTAAAATTTGACTATTAATAAAGAGCGGGATTTAAATCCCGCTCTTTATTTGCTTCAATCATATTTAGTATATTAATCATGATATTGAGCAACAAATTTTTGCCAATCTCGACTACTTTCAGTCATACCTAGCATAGATAACTGTTCAATTTCTTTTTGGCAGTTATCAAGAAAAATCTGTTGGGGATCATCATGATAATTTATGAGATTTTCTAAAATTAAGATTGCTATTCTAAGAAAGCATGTTTCTGGTTGTGTGGGAATTTTTTGTGCCATTATAAGTAATTCCTTAGCCTGATGGTAGACATGGTTCTCAATACACATAGTGATCATATTGGATAAAATTGCTAACAGTAGGTACTGGATTTCTATATTCGAACTATTTTGAAATTGTTTGATAATTTTTTTAGTTATCACTAGGTTACTATCGAAATCATAAAAGTACATAAAATTGCAAAAAATTATTAAGGAATTTTGATCAAAATTTTCAGTAGAGAAAAATAAACTTTTACTTGCCATTTTTTCTTCTTCAGTGAATTGAGTGTCAGAGCCACTTATTAAAGCTATGCACGCATCAAGTATTAATGCAATTTTTTCTTGTTTTACTAAAAGAGTACTGGCTAACTCATGTTTGATTTTTTTAAGTTGACTCAGATTATTATGGTAATAGGCACTAATAATTCGATCATTAAGTTCTTTAACTGTTAAGGAGACATTTTTTTCTTGATTAGTTACTTGACTAAAAAAATCAGCTAAATTAACTTGATTGTAATTTAAAATTTCAATTAAATCACTTGCTGAAATTCTGGTCGTGTTTTTTTCAATTTTAGAGTAAAAAGATGGACTAACAATATCACCAATCCATGCTTTTTGTGTTTTGCCAGCTGCCAAACGGTAACTTTTAAGTAATTCAGCAATTGTCATTTAGTTTACTCCAGATTTCATATATGACATTTTTACACATCAAATTATAGCCTAATTAAAATAAAGATATCAATAAAAAGAAAGATGGAGCTAAAATTATGGATATCTTTTTAAAAAATAGTAAGTATCGCAAGTTTTCACTTGCAAGTATTTTATCAAGTGCGGGTGACATTTTATTTTATTTAGCATTAGTGACCTATGCCAGTAAATTAAAAAATTATTCATTGGCATTGTCGTTAATCGCAATTTCTGAGTCTGTTCCTAAATTATTTGCAAGTGTTGGTGGATATTTAGCCGATCAAACTCGCAATAAATTTCAAAAAATAGTTTGGTTGGCTGCGTTTAGGGGTGTGCTATATCTCTTAGTGGGTGTTCTTTTTAGTTTAAACATTGCTGGTTGGAATTTGGTTATGATGGTAATCATTATTAATTTTTTCTCTGATACAGCAGGAATTTATTCGACCGGATTAATGACGCCTATAATTGTTAATTTGGTTAAAGAAGATCAAGTTGCGGAAGCAGAGGGTTTTACTGCAGGTGTTTCACAGATTATTACAATGGTAGCACAATTTGTAGGCTCTGGCATGCTACTATTTATGTCGTATTCAATGCTAGCAATTGTTAACAGTGCAACATTTATTATTGCAGGGATAATTTATTGGAGCGTAGAGCGAGGACAAATAAGTAGCACTATTCAGAATGAAATAGAGAAACGTAGTTTCTTCTCAGTAGTAACAAAATCATTTGGGCAAGTAAAAACAGCTTCAGGCTTGTTGAGTACGGTTTTGGTACTTGCTTTATTAAATGGAGTTCTTAGTACGATTGAGCCCTTAATAGCAATTGTCGTTGCCGGTAATCGTCAGAAAATGATAATTGGTACCTATAGTTTTACAATTGCTTTGGTTGGTGGCGCAGCGGCTGTTGGAATATCTTTAGGTAGTATTTGGGGTGTAAAAATTTTTAAGAAAGTGTCTTTATATAAAATTATCTTGTTAGCAACTATTGCTGCAATAGTTGTTACTAGTGCATTGATTATTAAACAGATATTTTGGGGATTAGCAGCGTATAGTTTATTAGGCTTTTTTGCTGGAATTGCAAGCCCCAAGCTAACTCAGTGGATGGTATCATCAGTTGAGCGCCAAATTTTGGCATCAACGGTTGGACTATTAAATACAATTTTGTTACTTATCAGTCCCATGATGACAACTGTGTTTACCACAATATCCGCTGTTTCAAGGGTAAACTATTCTTTAGGACTACTATTAATAGTAAATGGTATGGTTTTGATTATTACACTCGTTTTAATGAAAAAAGAAGTTAATAAGTGATAAGAGAGTGTAGAAAAAAGAAATTTTTTATCTAAAGATATTTAAATAAAAAACCTCCAAACTGAATTATGATATGAGCCCCGAAGTTAGGACAACTTCGGGGCTCATATCATTTGATCCAATTTAGAAGGTTAATCTCAAGTATTATTGGCTTTTGGTTTATTTTTAGTTTTTCCTAGACTCTATTTAATTCTTTTCTTTTTTTAAGCTAAAGAAAATGATCAAAATAAAGTTAATCGCTAGCATCAATCCTGTTGTCCAAAAGACAGTTGCATAATTGAATACACCGGAAATTGCGGAACCCATTAATGAGCCAAAAACAGAACCGACGGCTTGAAAAGATTGATTATAGCTAAAAATGCGACCAAAGCTCTCAGGTGGCGTATTTAGAGTTAAGACTGTTTGTGCAGCGGGAAGCATTGCTGCACTGGCAATTCCAAGAAGAAAACGCAGTCCTGCTAATATCCACGGTGAGTGCGTGAGCGCCATTGGTACAAAAAGAATGGCACCAACGCTCAAACCAACGCGTAAAATCTTGAGTGGACCAATTTCATCCATCTTGTGTCCGATCTTAGAAGCAGCAAGCAAGGTTCCAAGTCCTGGCGTGGCAGCAACCACACCAGCAACAAAAGCAATATTTTTACTATTAGGCATCATGGACTTAACATACAGCGATACGATTGGATCGATTGACATATTAGCTGCTTGAACCAATAACGTCGTCAGAAACATTGCTACAATTAACTTTACGTGAGGAAGTGTATGCATGATTTCTTTCATCGGTTTCATTGCTTCACGTGAAATTGGTGTAAATTCTTCGTTAACCAGGAATGTAGAACTTAAGAAGACTAGCAACATCAAAAAACCGGTAATAAAAAAGGGAATGCGATAACCCCAAGCTCCACCAAGCCAATTACCAAAAAAGTTGGATAAAAGGCCACCTAAAAGCGGGCCAACTAAGTTGCCAGCAGTACCGGCGGTCATCATCTGACTCATAACCCAACCACTTTTTTGATGTGGGGTTTCTCCCGCAATCAGTGCCGTTGCATTATTGATATAACCTGAAAAGGCACCTTGAATGAATCGCATAACGATGATATAAATTGCATTAGGTGCAAATCCGGTGGCGGTAATCGTTAGAGCCATTACCCCAGAAGCTCGCATACACATTAATTTGCGTCCCTTGCGGTCAGCTAAATTTCCCCAATAAGGTGAAACTATTGCCTGGGCAATAAAAGTCATTGCAAAAGCCAGTCCGGAATAAAGACTAACCTGCAATTGAGAGTAATGCCCAAGGTCTGCAATAAATAATGAAATAAATGGCATCGTCATTGAATAACCCATGCCTGTAATAAAACAACCTAACCATAAAGTATAAAAAGCTTTGTGCCAGCCAGCTGGCAGTGTATTAGAACGTGCCAAAATGTCCTCATCTTTCTTTTTGATTTTCTTAAAAAAACTATCTTTTTTATTTTAGCACAATAAAATTACTAAGAATTTGCTAAAGACAAGAAATTTGCTCAAAAAAAGTGATAGGATAATATTTCTGAAAGAAAGAGGTGTCTTTAAATGGAGCATTCGCACATGACGCGGCGTGAATATCGTAAACAGTATCAGAAGAATACAGCTAGGATAGAAAAAGTATCTGGAACATCTTCTTCACCAGAAATACCTGCTTCACGTAGTAATTATCGACACCTTAAATTGAATTTTTGGGAAATTTTTTCCGATCGACCATACTTAGCCGTAGCAGTTGTTGTTCTTGGAATCTTTTTTATTATGGCTAAACTATGGTGGCTTTTAGGAGTATTACTTGTCCTTGTTATTATTGGCATTTTAGTAATTGGGCGCAGTCATCATCCCAACCGTGTATTAAGTCTTGAATTTAAATTAAAGGCTCAGAGAAAATTAAGTATGCTGCGAGCTCTGCAATTCGGTGGCTCAATTGTTATGTTTTTGGCAACATACATGAAAAAGGTAGTCACCGTTAATTTTTCTACAGCGGGTTCAACCGATGGCTTGCAGATTGTTCAAGGTATCTTATCCAATCGTGGCGGCGTTTATGGGCAACAAGGTTCGTATTTTTTAAGTTTATTAAATACTTTAACCGGTGGCCAATTGTGGGGCAAATACCGTTATGCAACAAATAGTGCCCAAATGATGAGTAGCCATGCGGGACGATTAATTATTATGTGGATACTACTTTTAATGCTAGCACCAGCATTCTGTGTTTTAGCCCAGTTTTTCCGTGAACCTTATGCGAGAAATACTGCTTTGACGGCATCAATTATTGCCACTTTTAGTTTTATATTAACTCCTCATTTAATGCGCAAGTGGATTACTGAATACGCGATGGAAAATCAACTAGCTCATGATCAAGCACGGGCTGCAATCAGTATTGGACCAATGGCATATGTTGCGATATTATGTGCAGTATTAGTTTTAGTAATTTCAATCTATCGCATCGTTAAACAAGATAAATTTAATTGATATTAACCGTTTCTACTATGGATGCGGTTTTATTTTTTTGATACTTAAATATTAATTAAATAAGTTTGTTGAAATCGTTTGCTAATTTGAATATTAAGAAGTATAATATGCAATGTCTAATAATTTACATAAAAGGAAAAAACAAATGAAAAAAGCAAAAATAATTACTTTAATTACGGCCTTGGGGCTGTCCTTAGCAGGAGTAGCTACGGTTGCTGTGCACCCTGAACAAACTATTCAAGCGGCCGCAAAAGGTAATAAATACGGGCTTGTCAAACGCTATACCTTACCGCAAAGTTTACGCGGGACATGGTATACCCAAGTTTCAAATATGTCACCAATGAAGATCACTAAGCATTCTTTTTCAAGACCTGGGACTAATGGAAAAAAGCTTTACGCAGTTGTCTATGTTGTTGGTAAAGTTAAGGGAACAAATAAATATCCTTGGCAAATGCCAGGTAAGTTCGACAAGTATTATGAAAAAGCGATGAGAATTGAAAAAACACGCAAGATGCGGGGATTAAAATGGACCGTGATTGGACCAGTGGATGACCATGCTCCCAAGATGGCAACAGCTTATACCATGCATGAAGAAAACATAGATGGGCAAACCGTTAAAGTCGTCTTTGAAGCAGATTATACAGGTAAAGTAGTAAATCAGTACTTTACAACGCCAGAATTAGCTCAAAAATATAGTAAGCAAAAGTTCACTGATATGACTTATTTTAATTTAGGCGACTTATTGCAATAATAATTCTTAAATAAAAAGTCTAAGTTCTCGAATTTGAGAACTTAGACTTTTTTAGTATATTATTTTTTAGCGCGATAAAAGAGAATTTCACGTGCAGCAACCATTGCACCAGATGAATGATAGATAGTTAGGCGAATTGCTTTAGCCCGAACGTCTCGTAAGCCAATCACTTTATTTTTACTATCGGCTTTCCATTTTAAATGGTCAGCGTAAATAGTATAATTTGCACCATCGGTTGATATAGCAAGGCTAAGATCAGTAGGATCGCCGTCATGATCAATGTTACGAGGTACAAATACCATTCGGCTCAATTTTTCTATTTCTTTAAAAGTAAAAGTTAGTTGTAGTGGGTTATCTTCTAAAACTGATTGATTGCTTTGCCATTCACTGGCTAATTTCAAATCAGTTAAGTAAGCCAACGGATGTTGTGAATTGCTTTCAAAATTACATGTTGTTTGAATATCATGAATAGCGTAAGAAATTGCGGCTGGTTTAGTAATTACACCAAAAAGATCTGACCATTCTGAAACTTTACTACCAGAAACATAACGCATTCTAATAATGTATCGTGTGTTGGGTGAAAGCTCATGGAAAGTAAAACTTTTACCAGTAATTCCTTCGTAAATCAAATGATTAATTTCAACTTGAACACTACTTTGTTGAGACCAAGCTAATTCAAATGAGTGCGCGGTTATTTTACTTGAATCAACTGCTGGTAATTTGGGCGAGGATAAGAGCCCACTGGTAATTGCATGAACCAAAACATGGTCGCCATATATCAAATTCTGGACAATAATTTCAATTTTAGTATTAGAAAGCTCACGACTAGCTAACTTAATTTGTAATGCCGTTTGTCTTTGTTTTTGATATGAAGAAAATTCCGGTAAGACATAATTGGTATTATAGAAAATTCCTTCGTTAGCATGGTTAAAAGCTTCGATAGTTCCATATTCTTGTATGGGAACTATTTGGTCGTTGATTTTAACTGTTACTTGATCAGGATAAGCATCACACATAATTGTTAACTTGGTTTCTTGATTGCTATTGAATCCGGGGTAGTTACCTTTAATAGGGTCAAGTGTCACAATCAGCTTTTCGTCATTATAGGTACTTTGAATATGGGTTTCACAATGATTATGTTTAAAGTCCGTTAGATCAGAATCTGCATAAATTGTTGTTTCGCTACTTCCCTGAGGATAGATAACAAAATCACGTTGTCCTAAATCCAGAATGCTACCGCCGCGAACAAAAACTGGTAAATGCCATAATGGATATGAGAGATTATTGTAAACTCGTCCGCCAGCATATTTTTGGCCAGTAAAAAAATCAATCCATATGGTGCGAGGGCCTGGCAAGTAAAGATTATCCTTGCGAGTATTGCCACGATCATCTTCGCGGCCATTAGTTACTGGGGCAATTAAGAAATTATCGCCGAGCATGAATTCGCTATCAAACTGATCGGTATAGTTAGATCGTTGTTCAGGAAAAGCTAAGAATAAGGGGCGCATAATAGCAAACCCAAACTGTGCTTGTGCGTTTAAAGTATATAAATAATTCTTTAATTTAGCATGTAGCTTTAGATATGACTGATTAATTTCAGTTATTTTTTTATTATAAGTGAATGGAATTTTGCTAAAATTTCCTTGATCATCCAAGTTAAATAGTAGGGGAGTAAAGGTCTTCCATTCGAAGTCACGAACATATATTTGAGCATTGCCTCCACCTTGCGCACCATCAACGGCAGCTCCAACTAACGGCTGGCCCGAAAGATTTGCCCCGAGCATTCCTGCAACCTGTGTGGCAATATTTTCCCAATTACCGCCTATTCCAGCAAAAATTAAAGCAGCTTTTTTTTGCATTCCCATAAAGCCATTATCACTCAAAATTAGTGGACGTTTGCGTTTTAAATGAGTTGCCAATTGTTCATTATCTGAGTTTATTAGTTCGACGTGATTAGTGAAAGTAAAAGTCGTTTTTTCTGGTAGTGCAAGAGGTTCTTTATGCCAGAATCCGGGATGAACATCTTGTCTAAGTGCATAGTCATTAAAGAAGTCTAGCGCTTGGTGATTAGGCATTGGTGCTTCATAGTTGGGAACTAACCAGTTTAAATGAAAGTTAGCCATTTGGTAACGATCAATTAAGCCGCGCGCAGAAAACTGGTAATCTTCTTCTCCATTAAGAGATGCTTTGCCAGCCGCATTTGCATCTGTATTGGTACGAGTATAATAATTGCTTCCAAAACGAGTAGCATTGCGATCCTTGGCTTTGCTTGGTTCCCATAAAGTTGTGCAAAAATTGCCAATATGCCCTAAGCCTAATGCATATTTGGGTAATAATAGTGGTTGTCCTGTCAAAGTATAGTATTTTGCAATAATTTTTTGGGGAGTTTCGCCAAGTAGATAAAAGCTGTCGAAAATCTGGTCATGATGCATAATAGTAGTTAAATTTTGCACATTTTGTCCAAAGTCATATGTTCCTGTTTGAGTGGTATTGCGCAATTCGCCGTAACCAGCGTTTGACCAGAAAAAAGGTACTTGCAAAGGGATGCCACCTTGCCCCGTAATTTGATTACGGCTAATTTCAATTTTGTGGCCCTTATGACTAAAATAGCCATTCTGCAGGCCACCACCAAAGTAAAATTCGCTTTTCTTTTGAACTAAAAGTTCACTTGTTGCATTATTTGCCAATTCAAGTGGCTGGGCTTGAGCCATGCGAGTGCGGTGAATTGTTTCATCGAAAATACTCATTACAGCTGGTTTTTGTCCAAAAATAATTTGATAATTACCTGATTGAATAATTAGCGAATCATTCGTAGCACGAACTTGTGAATTCTCGAAAGCTGTATTATCAAATTGTTCGAGTTCGCCAAGTGGACTCCGTTTTTCATTAAAAGTTTGTTCAGGATCAAGTAAAAAGCGGAAAATACCATCAGCCAGAATGTAAAAATGTGCTACTTCACCAGTATTAAAGTGCAGTTCATAATAGTTTTCACATTTGCTGGCGCCAGTTAATGCTCCTAATTGATGTTTATTTGTTTGATTATTTTGTATCATGATTTTTGCTTTCTTCTTCAATCTTTCTACTACTACATATTATAACTAAAAAACAAAAACTTTCCGTAGTATTTGTGATTGAACTGGTAAAGACCAATTGATTAAGCTAAAATGAAGTCAGAAAATACCAGATTAACTTTTAATGGAAAGGCAAAAAAGATGACCTATTATATTCATGCAGATAAATTTTTTCTTGAAAATGTAACCGAAGATGGTGGTTACTTGGAAGTTCAAGATAATGGTAAGTTTGGCTTCTATTATTCAGAAAATGAAAAACCAGCGGGAAAAATACTTGATTACGGTGGTAAATGGATTGCTCCTGGCTTAGTTGACACTCATGTGCATGGTTCACTGAATGAAGATGTCATGAGAAGTGATTGGGATGGAGTCAATCGGTTGGCAGAAGGATTTTTGCGATCTGGGGTGACTAGTTGGCTGCCAACAACTTATACGGCAGGTGCTGATACTTTAACTAGAATTTGTCAAATGTTTGGAGCACATAAAGGAGAAGAAACTGGTGCCAAGATTCAAGGCCTTCATTTTGAAGGACCGTATTTTACAGCTGAACATGCCGGGGCTGAAAATCCTAAATACTTGCTTGATCCCGATATTAACCAATTTAACCAATGGCGGGACGATTCTCAAGGATTACTCAATAAAATTTCGCTTGCACCGGAAAGAAAAGGAAGTAAGGAATTTATTAGGGCTGCTGTGCAAGAAGGCGTTGTTGTTTCATTGGGACATTCAAGTGCTGACTATACTCAGGCTAAGGCTGGAATTGAAGCGGGTGCTTCAATGTTTACACATACTTTTAACGGTATGCCAGATCCATCACATCATGCCACCTCAATTTCTAATGCAGCTATGGCGTTAAATAATGTAACTGCCGAATTAATTTGTGATGGTCACCATGTGAATAAGGAAATGGTGCGCGCACTGGTTAAGGCAAAGGGATCTGAACATATTTGTCTGATAACGGATTGTATGGAAGCCGGGATGATGCCAGATGGTGATTACATGTTAGGTGAATTACCGGTCTACGTTAAGGATGGCATGGCTCGGTTAAAGGATGGTGACAATCTTGCTGGGAGCATTTTGCAACTTAATACCGCTTTGAAGAATGTAGTTGATTGGAATGTGGCTACTCCAGAAGAAGCTGTGATGATGGCTTCTTATGTGCCAGCCAAAAGTGCCCATATCTTAAATAAATGTGGTTCTATTGCTCCAGATAAAGATGCAGACTTCATAGTGCTGAATCAGGACATGACGTTAAGTGAAACTTACTTAAACGGTGAATCACGTTACAAGGCATAATTTAAAATATAATATTGCGGCCTCACGTATTACAAATTAAATATGTGAGGCTATTTTTATTTAAAAAAGCAAGTCATATATGGTTTGGATTGTACCAAGCCTTAAATGTTGTTGATCTGATGTGAAATTTATTAACGAACTATTGGGGGCTAAACGATGATTATTAATGTGTTGCAACATACTCCTAACGAAAAACCTGGTTTGATTGAAGAAAATATAACTAATTCTCGAATATTTTAGGTCTAAAAAACCGCTTCACAGTTATAGAAGCGGTTTTTGCTAATGGTAATTTTTTAATAAACGCCACCATCGTAGAAATTATAGCGAGGCTTGTTAAAATCAAAGTCTTTTAACTCACTAATTTTAATTGCATTATCGCAAACGCCCCAGCTCATTAAATTAATAGATTTACCAAAGTCTTCGTCGGGAATAACTAAGATAATGAACTTACCTTGAGACATTGCATATCCTAATTCCATACCCAAGCCAACATCTTCTTCATCTGGAAGGTAAACCCCAATCATGATATCACTGCCTTTAATTCCGGTTAAATCACCACGGTAGGTAGCAGTAGCCCATTCGCGATCATGTAAATATTCTGGATGTTCGGCAACATTAATTCCTTTGTATTGGTGGTCTAAAGGAACGTAACTGTTTTCAAGATCAATCGTTGGATTGGCTTTTAAAGCGGTCATTGCATCTTGATAAGCTTTGTTTTGCTTATCATTAAACCATCCGGCACCAAAATAGACAGTTTTTGTTTTACTCATTACTCTACTCCTTCATTTACTCAAGATAATTACGTTGCAACTGATCAATTTCATCATCAGTCAATTTCATTATATTATGTAAGTAGTTATCAACGCTACCATAATTTTTATTTATGGTTTCTATTACGTAGTTAAAATATTCTGGACAAACGGTTTGCAGGTCATGCAAGACGCTTAAAGTAACGTCATTAGCGCCTTCAGCTTTAGCTTTTTGCAGAAATTCAGTGACAAAGTTTTTAGTAGCGATATTAGTAAAGAGATAATCTTCTTTGATTGTTTCAAGAGGTACACCTAAAACAGTCAATATGAGAATTGCAGCAACACCCGTACGATCCTTGCCAGCAGTACAATGAAAAATCACGCTTTTGCCTGGTTCGGTATTTGCAAGCAGAATATCAAAAAATTGGCGGTACGATTTTTGAGCTGCCTCACTCTTAATCATGTCATCGTAAGCAAGAAACATATGATTAAATCCGGCTTTATGGTCATCATTTTTCTGGCTAATGATGTCGTCAATTCCTTTTGAAGCATTAGTTAAGTCTTCACTAAAAACGGGATCGAAATTGTACGTTGCTTCATTAGGCACACGATCTGGTTCGTTTTCGACTTCATCTTTACTTCTGAAGTCAACGATATATTTAACACCATATTCTTGTAGAAGTTTAAGGTCAGCTTCATTAAGTGTTGCTAAGTTTGCTGTTCGCAATAGCTTATGCATTTTAATGGTTCTACCGTCCTTAGTTGTGTAGCCGCCAAGTTCACGGAAGTTTCGACCGCTAGAGATTGGGAGTAAATGTTTTTTTAAATTTTCAGTCATAAATTGTTCCACCTTTTACCGTCTGACATTTAATACTTATTCTAGCAATAATTTATCGTGCAAACAATTATAAAAAAATTACTGTTACCAAAATTGTGTTAAAATGAATGAAACTAAGTGCAAAGTAAGAATGAGGACATGAGTATGAACAAAGTAAAAATTTTAGTTCCGGTTGATGGCTCTGAAGCAGCTGAAAGATCTTTTGATAAAGCAGTAAAAATTGCTATGACAGAAAATGCTCACATTGATATTTTAAATGTAATTGACACCAGACAATTTCTAGGTGAAATGCAGGATACGTTAATTACCGGTGATACGGTCTATCAGATGACACAGGATGCTGAAAAATATATGCAGAGCCTAAAAAAATGGGCACATGATAACTTGAACTTTGATGATATTGACTACCATATTCGCTATGGGAGTCCCAAAGCAGTTATTTCTTATGATTTTATTCAGGATCATCATAATAATTTGATTATCATGGGTGCAACAGGTCTCAATGCGGTTGAAAGAATGTTGATGGGTTCGGTTACGTCTTATGTTAATCAACATGCGTTAGCTGATGTTTTAATTGTCAGAACGGATATTGCTAATAAGCCACTTAAGTAAAGTTTACAAATATAGGTAATAAAAAGGACATGCAAAAAGTTGTATGCCCTTTTTATTATCTAAAACTTATTGTTCGCTTTTTTGCTAATATATATTTATATATATAAAAAATATTATTTATTTGATTGTTTTTGACGAACGATAATGATATTATTTATATAAAATAAACGTAAAACAACTTAAGGCTGCTAATACTTTAAAACTGAATTTTGTTTAAAGTTAGCTTTTAAATTAATTTCTAAATTGTACGTTTATTTTCTAGCAGTTAATCGCATAAGCTAAAACGGATCTGATTTTGCTGGTGTTTTTAAGTCTTTAAAAAGGAGAATGTGATAGATCAAAAAGTATTTAAATTTACGGGCGCTGCCAAGAATGAACTGGTATAAAATCGAGCATGGCAGTTGGTTAATTTTAAAAAATAATTCTATATAGGAGCATAAATAAAATGACTAAAATCAAAAAGTTTATATTAGCTTTTTTGGTACTATTACTGGCAGTGGGTGCAACTGCTTGTTCAAACAAAAAAACAGCTTCAAGTAGTTCGGAACCTAAATCACTTAATGTGCAATTTGTTCCTAGTGTTGGTGCAAATAAGTTGCAAGCACGCGCAAAGCCAATGGAAAAGTTGCTATCAAAGCGCTTAGGCATTCCTGTTCATGTTTCAATGTCGACTGACTATAATGGCTTAGTTGAAGCTATGAAATCCAAAAAAGTTGATGTTGGTTTCTTACCATCCGATGCTTATATTATGGCGCATAAGCAAGGTGCAGCTAATCTGCTTTTAAAAGCAGAACGCTATGGTATTAGGCAGCCAGGTGGAGTAGCAACTAAAGAATTAGTTACGTTTTATCGCGGAGAAATTCTGGTTAAGAAGGGCTCTAAGATTAAGACTTGGAAAGACTTAAAAGGAAAATCAATTTCAGTTCAAGACGTTACCTCGGATTCAGGCTATGTTTTCCCTGTTGCAGAATTAAAACAAAAAGGTCTTGATGTCACTAAGAGTTGTAAAATCGTATCTGTAAAAGGTGCTGATCAAGGTGTTTTAAACGTTTTAAATGGTGATACAGATGCAGCATTCGTTTTTGAAGATGCTCGAAATGTTGTAAAAAACGATGAACCAAAAATTATGGACAAAGTGATTCCAATTTACTTCACTAAGGCGATTCCTAACGATACAATTTCGGTTGTTCCTAATATGCCGAAAGATTTTCAGAAGAAACTTGCCCAAGCCTTTATTGATATTAGTAAGACTGAGCAAGGAAAACACATTATTGAAAGTGTCTATAGTCATGAGGGTTATGTTCATGCCCAAGACAGCGACTACAACATTATTCGTAAATATAATAAAATCATTGCGGCTAATAAGAAATAAGATTGCTACTCCAGAGTAGACGGGCATATAAAGTAAGCTAGACAGCTTAAAGCAAAAAGTTTCCAGCAAATTTACTTTGCTAAATAAGATATTTCTGTTATTATTTGATACGAATAATAATAAGGCAATGAAAGGAGACGTAGACTATGCAGAAGTGTGAACGATTCGCATCATTCACTATCCTTCCTGTAAGAAGGTCTCTTCGTTGCTTTCAAAATGTAGGTATTGTTCGTTTTTTGATTAAAGTTGTCATTGAAAGACTTAGTATAATTCACATTTGTGTTTTTAGCTAAAGTCTTTTTTTATGTCTAGGAGGACATGATGAAAAAATTTAGAAAATTATTAGCTGGTGTTGCTGTTTTGATTGCGGCTACAATGGCAACTGCCTGCTCAAATGGCTCAAGTAAGAAGAGTGCAGGTAGCGATGAACCTAAGTCTTTAAATGTTCAATTTGTACCTAGTCAGGCTGCAACTAAGTTGGAGTCACGGGCTAAGCCATTAGAAAAAATGTTGTCTGATCGGTTAGGTATTCCTGTTCATGTTTCAATGTCAACGGATTACAACACAGTGGTTGAGGCAATGAAATCTAAGAAAGTTGATGTTGGCTTTTTGCCACCAAATGGTTATGTGTTAGCACATAACCAAGGTGCAGCGGATGTCCTTTTACAAGCCCAAAGATATGGTGTAAAGCAACCGGATGGACGCCCAACGAAGAATTTGGTTAATTTCTACCGTTCTGAAATTGTAGTTAAAAAAGGCTCTAATATTAAGTCATGGAAAGATTTAAAGGGTAAGTCAATATCAGTCCAAAGTCCAACTTCTTCAGCTGGCTATGTTTATCCAATTGCCGAATTAAAAGAGAAAGGTTTAGATGTACCTAAGAAATGTAAGCTAGTAACAGTTACCGGTCAAGACCAAGCTGTCTTGAATGTCTTAAATGGTGATACTGATGCTGCATTCGTCTTTGAAGATGCACGAACAATTGTTAAGGATGATAATCCAAAAATTATGCAGCAAGTTGTTCCAATTTACTTCACTAAGCCAATACCAAATGACACAATTTCAGTTGTACCTAGCATGTCTAAGTCATTTCGTAAAAAGCTAGCTACTGCGTTTATAGACATTGGTAAATCTAAGAAGGGTAAAAAGATTATCGAAAGTATTTATACACATGAAGGCTATGTAACTTCTAAGGACAGCGACTTCAATACTGTTCGTAAATATGAAAAAATCATCGAATCAACAAAAAAATAAAGGAAGTATATAATGGCAGATTCTGCAGCTAAACCAATAATTGAGTTGAAAAATGTTAAAAAAGTTTATGGTAAAGATGTTGTTGGTTTAAAAGACGTCAATCTAACTATTAATCAAGGTGAATTTATAGTTATTGTAGGATTATCTGGCGCTGGTAAGTCAACACTGTTGCGTTCTATTAATCGCTTAATTGATATTAGTGCAGGCGATATTTTAATTAATGGTGAATCGATTACAAAAGCCAAGGGGAAAGAACTGCGGACTTTGCGGCGCAACATCGGAATGATTTTCCAAAGCTTTAACTTAGTTAAGCGCTCGAGCGTCTTACGTAATGTGTTAACTGGTCGAGTAGGCTATTATCCAACTTGGAAGAGTACCTTGAATCTCTTTAGTAAAGAAGACAAGCAACGTGCTTATGATGCCTTACAACAAGTTGATTTAGCTGACAAAGTTTATTCACGTGCAGATGAGTTGTCTGGTGGGCAACAACAACGAGTTGCGATTGCTCGTGTATTAACACAAAATCCAGATATTATTTTGGCTGATGAGCCCACTGCTTCTCTTGATCCCCAAACATCACGGCGGGTGATGCAGGATTTGAAAATGCTGAATGAAAAGCATGGAATGACAGTAATAATTAACCTGCATAGCGTTGAGCTTGCCCGCGAATTTGGTAAACGAGTCATTGGTGTCCGAGCTGGCGAGATTATCTATGATGGTAAGATGAGTGAAACTCCAGAGTCAACTTTTGCGCAAATTTATAGTGGTGGTGACCAAGATGACTAATGCTGACGAAGAAAAATTGCTGACATTACCTCGCAAAAAATTTAATTTTTGGAATTTGGTTTGGTTCATTATCTTTATTGGTGGCTTGTTTGTTTCAACTGGTGTTACCAAAACTAGTTTAAATGCTTTTTTTACCAATTTTGATCAATTTTCTGACATTTTTGTTCAAATGTTGCACCCTAATTGGGCATACATGGAGACGGTAATTCCACTATTACTAGAAACAATTAAAATGGCGGTTTTGGGAACAGTCATTGGCTCTGTTCTTGCTTTTGTTTATTCACTGCTAATTGCACGTAACATTGTAAAAAATAAGGCCATAACTGGTATTTTACGGGTCATTATGAATATTATTCGAACAGTTCCTGATTTGTTGCTCGGTGCGGTTTTTGTAGCTATTGTTGGAATAGGTCCTGTTGCAGGTATATTGGCCTTAGCAATTTGTACTTTCGGAATTGTTGTTAAATTATTTTATGAAGCAATTGAAACAATTGACCCTGGTCCCATTGAAGCCCTAACAGCAGTTGGCGCAAATAAATTGCAAATTATTGTTTTTGCTGTGTTGCCACAAGTCATTACTTATTTCATTTCATACTGTCTGTATGCTTTTGAAATTAATGTCAGAGCATCAACTGTGTTAGGTTACATTGGAGCTGGTGGTATTGGGTTATATTTGCAACAAACACTACAGGTCTTTGATTATGCCAAAACAGGAACGATTATTATTGTAATCATATTGGTTGTTGTTTTAATTGACTATGTTTCATCTAAATCACGGGAGGCGTTAATGAAATAATGGATATTACAATGAAAAAATTACCTCCTAAACCAGTTGATTTAAAGAAAAGAATAGTGCACTGGGCATTATCACTAATTACAATTGGAATAATTGTTTGGTCATGTACTGGAATAGATTTTGGTGGTATTAAAGAAACTGCTGGGCAAATTGCGGGTGCGATTTTCTCTGGAATTTTCCATCCCGATTGGTCTTATATCTATAACGGTACCGGTGAAGACCTTGTTTCCCAGTTATGGGAAACCATTTGTATTGCTTTTCTGGGGACTTTCATTTCGGCAATTATTTCCATACCATTTGCCTTTTGGGCTGCACATACTAAACATAAAAGATGGTATGTCTCGCGTGTAGGTAAAGTTGTCTTGGCAATTATCCGTTCTTTTCCAGAGATTGTTTTGGCGTTAATGTTTATTAAAGCAGTAGGACCTGGATCAGCTGCGGGGGTTTTAGCTTTAGGCTTTCATTCTGTTGGAATGTTAGCAAAATTATTTTCAGAAGCAATCGAAAACTTGGATGACGGTCCAAATGAGGCTGTAGTTGCTGCTGGTGGTTCAAAAACAAATGTTGTAATGTTTTCAATTTTACCAAATTTAATGCCTGCCCTAATTTCGAATACGCTCTATCGCTTTGATGTTTCAATTCGTTCAGCGTCCATCCTCGGATTAGTTGGAGCGGGTGGTATTGGTTACCCGTTAATCATTGCATTACAGTACCGGCAATGGAATCGAGTAGGAGTTATTTTACTTGGAATCATCGTAATGGTAATTGTGATTGATGGCATCTCAGGTTGGATTCGTAAAAAGCTAGTATAAATATAATTTAGAAGAGTGAATCACGCTGCGTTGCGCGGTTCATTTTTTGTTAGCCATGATATTTAAATGGACAATTTTCAAGATGATCATTAACTAAGCCGATTCCTTGTAAGTAAGAATAAATAGTAATTGGCCCCACAAAAGTGAAACCGTCTTTTTTCATTTGTTTTGATAATTTGATCGCAAGTGCACTCGTTGTTGGTACTTCGCTAGCTGTCTGCGGATGATGAATGATGGGTGTTTTAATAAAATTTTGTAAGTAATGAGCAAAACTGCCATTTTGGGTTTCAATAGTTAAAATGGCCTTAGCATTTTGAATTGCTGCTGAAATTTTTAGGCGATTGCGAATGATTGACTGATCTTGCATCAGCATTGCAATATCAGTTTCTGTCAGTTGGGCAACATCTTCTAAAACAAAATTCTTAAAAGCACGATGAAAATTCTCCCGTTTGTGCAAAACAATAGCCCAATTGAGGCCAGATTGAAATAATTCAAGTACAAGCATTTCATATAAATATTGCTCATTTAAATTCAATTTACCCCATTCATGATCATGATACTGTTGCATCATGGAATCATTGCTGCATCCCCAGGGGCAACGTAAATTTTGGTACATAATAAATTTCCCTTTCTAAAACACAATTTTTATTACAATTAAATACGAAAAAAAGGTATTATTCATTTAAATAAATAATAAATTTTAATATTTATCATTCTTTTATAAAAAATCGCCTTCAAAAAGTGCATTAGTAGTTTTTTTGGTATAATATAGAATGAACTTTAGGAGGATATCATGGAGAAGTTAGCTATAATGACTTTGGCCGATGATTTGGCCGCAAATCAAGAGAGTATTTTAAATAAAGAGACAGATTTTGATGCAGAGGCTGTTTATCAGGCGATTGATAGTCTGCAAGTATTACATAAGCCAATCAAAGAATACCTTAAAATGACGCAGGAAGAGTATTACGAGACTGAAAGTGATCATAAACTGACTTTGATTAACTTATCTGAACAATTGACTGATTTGCATGATCGTATTTTAACAAATCATGTTGACGGTTTTATTGATCAAAATGAAATCAATTTGACATATAATCATGAAAATCCTTATGAAGATGATTTTTATAATAATATAGTTGATTTTCACGTTGTTACATATAGCTTGAAAGTAATTGGTGCAGTTCAAGCAATTGCGGCTAAGGAATTACAAGCAGTTTTGTCTAAGGATGCGCTTGTGTCAATTGGGTTGGCAACTTATGCTTTGGCAAATGACAAATAGTTTTTGAAGCTGCGGCATAATGCCCAGCTTTTTTCTTTAGTCTGAGGCGAAAAATGAATGTATTTAAATATGTTAGAGGATTGGCTGATCAATTAAGCGGAATAAAAGACCATGCGCTATTTAATAAAAAAAATATTCCACTTGATCCAATGCAGGATTATTTGACAGTGGGCGAGTATCATATTGGTGCTGAGCAGCAAACGCCTCATGGTCAACCGTATACTCTGATCGTATATAAAGATGAAAATGATATTCTGCATCAAGCACTTAGCTCAGAAAGTTCAGATAAATTGGAACCAGAGTATGTGCGAGAATTTAATCCTGAGTTGGAACGCTATCGTGCATTTGTTAATACTAAAACGGGCCGACGGTATATTGTAGAGGACTATCTTGATCAATTTTTGCAGCGCACTCGAAGACATATTCGCCAAGGTAAAAATTCCGTTAATGTGAGCGTAATAACTGATACTCATTTTAAAGATTCTAATAGTATGGACTTCTATGGCTGGAATGGACTAACGCATGTCAAAGAGTTTTCTTATCTTGATCAATCAGGCATACTTGATTTAAAGCTTCATTTAGGCGATTGGATTGATGGCTCTGATACCGGCTTTTTGGGTGAAAGTGAGTTAATTAAGCTGCGAGATTCCTTTAAATCGACAGACGTGCCATATATGATGATCAAGGGTAATCATGACGAAAATGATAAATATGATGAGCACCATGACCTAAAGGCTTCTTTTCCAGAGAATGAATTTGAAAAAATTATGTGGCCGCAGATGTATGCTCAAAAAGATGTGCATTATATTTCTCGCCAACATGGTGTCTGTTATTATGATGTAGACGATGTGCGCTTTATTTGCGTTAATACTTCGGATCTTCCATATCATTTAGATCTTCAAGGACATAAAAAGTATGATGCGAAAATCACTTTAGCAGTTAGAGAAGATCAGATTGAAGAAATTATTGAAATCTTACAGCAATCATCAAATAAACGCATCGTTTTGATGAGTCATGCTAATCCGATTAATCGTAAGGGATCAAATGCGTTAAAGTATAATGGTCGATCGCTGCATGAGTTGCTGGTTGCCTTTAATCAAAGAGAAAAAGGACAAATGCATTCTAGTCGTGGAATTCCGCCCGAGTTTCGTTTGGCAAATGATTTTGATTTTACAAATATAAAAAATGCCCACATCATTGCTTATTTTTGTGGTCATCGCCATACTGAAGACCAGTACCGCATTAATGGTATTCAATATATTCTCTTTAATTGTTCAGCCTTGATGGGTTCTAACCATGTTCTGACTACTAAGTACAACAAGAATTGGAAGCGGCAAATTGATCACGCTACTGAGTTTGCTGGATACGTGGTAAATATTGACTTACGTCGACATTGTATTCAAGTATTTGGTTATGGCGCGGCTAGCAAGAGAAGAATTTTTTATATTTAGTAAAGAAAGTTGGGCAATTTGGTAATTGGCTGCCTTTTAGCCTATAATAGTAAAGTTAGACTAAGGAAAATAGATGTTTGAAATAATTTAAGGAAGATAAACTATGTGCGGAATTGTTGCATTTTATAATCCAGAAATAAACGATAAGCAAGCCGCCATCGGTAAAATGATGGCAACAATTAAGCACCGTGGTCCTAATTCAGATGGGCTTTACACTAACGATAAAGTCGCACTGGGTTTTAGACGGTTATCGATTATTGATTTGCGTGGCGGTAGCCAACCAATTTTTAACGAAGACAAAACGCGGGCAATTATTTTTAACGGAGAAATTTATAATTTTAAGCCGCTAAGAGAAGAGCTAATTGTGGCTGGACATACCTTTACAACTAAATCAGATACTGATGTTTTACTACATGGATATGAAGAATGGGGCATGGATGGTCTTCTCAAGCGGGTTCGGGGAATGTTTGCCTTTATTATTTGGGATGATAATACCCAAACAATGTATGGTGCTCGCGACTTCTTTGGTATCAAGCCATTATATTACAGCAATGACAATGGTCATCTTATTATGGGCTCTGAAATCAAGAGTTTTCTTGCTTTCCCTGGTTTTAAACGTAGACTCAATACTGAGGCAGTTAAGCCATATTTAATGAATCAATACAATGACTTAAGTGAAACGTTCTTCAAAGGGATTCACCGTTTTCCGGCAGGGCATTGGTTCGAATATAAAGCTGGCGAGATGAAAATTCATCAATATTGGGATGCCGAATACAAGGCTAATAGTCTTAGCTTTGAAGAAACGGTTAAGAAAATTGATGAGGATTTGAAAGAAACAGTTGAACTGTACCACAATGCTGATGTTCCGGTAGGGGCCTTTTTATCTGAGGGTGTTGATTCAAGCTACATTACTAGTATTTTAAATCCTGATGATGTGTTCTCAATTTCCTTTGATGATGCCACTTATGATGAGGCGTCTAAAGCAAAAGACTTAGCCGATATTAAGGGGTGGAAGTTTTACTCAGATAAAGTAAATGCTGATGAAGCAATGCATGATTTTGCAGAAATGCAATACCATATGGATGAACCAGATGCTAATCCGTCAATTATCCCTTTATGGTATCTATGTAAAATGGCACGTAAGCACGTCACAGTGGCATTATCTGGTGAAGGTGCTGATGAATTATTTGCCGGCTATGTTAATTATGGCATGCACACCCATAACAGTGTAATTAAGGCTTTTACTTCTCAATGTGTAAAACTACCTAAAAACACCAAAATAAAATTGGCGCGCAAGATAAAGAAAATGCCAAACTTTCCAGGGAAAGTGCATTTATATACTAATTTGGCGCAACCAAGTGAATTTTATGTAGGGCAGTCCGTCATCTATGACATGGATTATCCAACTATTTTTACTTCTAAAGATGCCAATAGTATTTTGCGACCATCTTATCGCAATCAGTTAACGGTTAATGGCATTTATCAAAGTGACTTTAAGAAAGTTAAAGATTTGGATAATGTTCGCCAAATGCAATATATCGATTTGCATCACTTTATGCTAAACGATATTGAACAAAAAGCTGATAAGATTTCAATGGCGCACTCGTTAGAACTACGAGTTCCTTACCTAGATAAGAAAATGGCAGAACGTGCTAATTCAATTCCGACAGATTATTTGGTTAATAGCCATGACACCAAGTATGCTTTACGTAAGGCCTCTGAAAAAGTATTGCCAGATGAATGGGCTAAACGTCCGAAACTAGGTTTTCCAACACCAATTAAACAATGGTTACAGGAACCACGCTTTTATAAGCAAGTAAGGGAATTATTTAGCGAAGACTTTGTCCAAGATATTTTTGAGCAAGATAAGATATTGCAATTATTAGATGATAATTATAAGGGCGATGGGACGCACCGGCGTCAAATTTGGACGATATATACTTTTTTAGTATGGTATAAGTTATTCTTTGTTGATTATGAGGGAACAGTATCCAAGTATCAGCACGTGCAACCAGAAGTAGCTAGCTTGATTGAGCAAGGAAAGTTAGTCTGATAGGAGCAGATTTTTAAAATGAAACAATTTACACCCATCTTACTTGGTAGTGATATTAATGTTTATGGTATGGCTCGTTCATTTAATGAAGCCTATGGCATTAAAGTTAAGGCATTAGCTGATACCCAATTGGCACCAACGCGTTATTCTAAAATTGTAAACGTTGAATTACACCATGGCTTTAGTACAGATCCGACCTTTATGGATGTCATGTATGAACAAATGAAAATTTATCAAGACCACAAGGAACCAGTGATTTTGATTGCTTGTGGGGATGGTTATGCAGAACTGCTTTCTAAGCATAAGACTGAGTTAAGCGATGTTTTTATTGTTCCGTATATTGACTATGATCTTTTAGCAAAATTGATTTCTAAAGAAGGCTTTTATCAAATTGCGGAAGAATATGGCTTACCTTATCCAAAGACAAAAATTGTAACATTGGCTGACTATCAGGAAGAAAATTATTTAGAGCTTCCTTTTGGTTATCCACTGGAATTAAAGCCTGAAGATCCAGTTTCTTGGCTTGATGTTCAATTTGAAGGTCGTAAAAAGGCGTTTACCATTCATAATGAAGCTGAATTAAAAGATATTATCGGCAAGATTTATGGTAATGGCTATAAAGAAGACCTGATTTTGCAGGACTTTATTCCCGGGGATGATTCTAACATGCGTGTTTTAAACGCTTATGTTGACAAGGATCATCACGTCAAGATGATGTGCATGGGGCATCCGCTATTAGAAGATCCGACTCCGCAGTCAATTGGTAATTATATGGCGATTCTACCTGAATATGATGAAAAGCTATATGAGCAAGTTGAAGCATTCTTAGAAAAATTAAATTATACTGGAATGGCTAACTTTGATATTAAATATGATACCCGTGATGGCAAGTATAAGTTCTTTGAAATCAACTTGCGTCAAGGTCGCTCTAGCTTTTATGTCACTTTGAATGATTATAATCTCGCTAAGTGGTACGTAGAAGATTATGTTGAAGATAGTTTAAAAGATAAAGAAACTGTTTATGGGAATAAACTAAAGTCTAAGCATGTTTTGTGGCTGGGGCTACCAGTTAAAGTTTTCCAACGATATGCAGTAGATAATGATGCCAAGCAATTGGCTGAAGAATTAATTCATGAGGGTCGCTATGGTACGACAGTGTTTTATGACAAGGATCGTAACTTTAAGCGCTGGCTGTTAATGAAATATATGTTCCATAATTATAATGGTCGTTATCAAAAGTATTATCAGGAAAATAAAGGACAATTTTTTAATAAATAATATTAGTTAAAAAAGCAGATCAGTTAAAATTAGTTAAAGGCCGTATGTCGATATTCAATCGAGATACGGCCTTTATGTTGGCTTACTTTTTAAAATTATGTTAGTTTCGGCTCACGTTAATATTGTGAACAATTTGATATAAGTAAAATAAAATTTATATCTATTGAGTCTGCTTTTAGTGCCAAAGCTTGATTAACCAGGATCAAATAAAAAACAGCTATTTTATTACATGATTTTTACTTGAAATTTTTTTCACAATAGCTTATATTTAGAAAGTGAAACGTTGTTCCATTTATTTAAAGGAGAATTACATGAATGAATTAAAAAAATATAAATTTAGTGACTTTTGTAATAAAATAATGTCTGCTGTAGCAATGGCTATAGTGGTTGCTGTGACACCAGGAGCGATCATTGCACCATTTATAAGTGGGTTGGCTAACACAAATTCATTTTGGAACACAGTAATCACAGCTACTAACATGGGAATGTATATTGTTCCCGTTGCAGCTGGCATTTTGGCAGCTAATCAATTTGGTTTTAATATGATTGAAAAAGCTAGTGTTTCGATAGCTAGCCTAGTGGGCAGTGGAGCAGTTATATATTTAAAAGGCGAGTGGAAATTAGTTGGAATGGGAGACTTAATTAATACCATTTTGATTATTGCTATTTCTATAGTTGCCATATTTTTAATTAGAAATTATGTTGGAAGTTTTTCAATTATATGGGATCCTATTGTCTGTGGGACAATAGTAGGATCTTTTGGTATGTGGAGCTATACTTACGTTCATTTGATTTCAACGACTGTTGGTTCAATATTAAATTCGTTTACAAGGCTTCAACCGACTTTAATGTGTACATTAATAGCCATGTCTTTTGCAGTTATTATAGCTACTCCACTTTCAACAGTGGGATTGGCTTATGCGATTGGAATTAGTGGATTAGCAGGTGGTGCAGCATCTGTTGGTGTGACATCTTGCTTTATGATAGTTGCCATCGCTACGTATAAAGTTAATGGAAAAGGAGTTTCTTTTGCAATGTTTTGGGGATCTGTGAAAATGATGTTAGCAAACTTTGTTAAGCATCCACGCATGTTACTTCCAATAGCGATAGTCGGGGCAATAATTGGTTTTGTAGATTCATTTTTAGGAATAAAAAATGGTTCAGCTTATGCCGGCTTTGGTCAGCCTGTTGGTCCAATTAATTCATATACGTATATGAATGGACCTGATTTATTAAAGATAGCTATTTTGATATTTATATATTTTGTATTGCCGATCGTTGTGTCAATAATTGTGGTTCACTTTATGGAAAAATTCCCAAAATTGTATAAAAAAAGTGATTGGGTAGTCAACATTGACGAAAAGTAAGAGGAGAAGAAAATGAAAATTATTTGTTATGGAGTTATTGAATTAGAAAAACCATATATTAATAAATGGGCTAAAGAAAATAATGTTGAAATAAAGCTTGTGAAAGAAGAACTAAACGATGATAACGTTGGTTTAGCTGAGGGTTATTCAGGTGTTTCTTCAGAAGGGATTACTCCTGTAAACGAAGTGGTTTATTCTAAACTTGAGAGTTTTGGAATAAAACAATTGGCAATTCGTCAAGTTGGAGTAGATAATCAAGATTTAAATGCTGCCAAACGACATGGTATAAGAATAACTAATGTTGCTGCTTATTCTCCTCGTGCAATTGCTGAAATGGGAGTAACGCAGGCAATGTATCTATTACGTAAAATTGGTATTTATCAAGAACGTATGGAAAAGGGAAATTTCACTTATGATCAATCTACTATTAGTACAGAAATTTTTAATTGTACCGTTGGATTAATTGGTGCTGGCCATATTGGAAGTGCAACTGCTCAAATTTATAATATGCTAGGGGCTAAAGTTATTACCTATGATCCATATTATGATGCATCACTTGAACCATTTACAACTTATGTTGACTTAGATACCATTTATAAGGAATCAGATATTATTTCATTGCATGTACCATTGTTGCCTAACACAAAAAAGATAATTAATGAAAATTCAATTAATAAAATGAAGAAAAAACCAATTTTGCTTAATATGGCTAGGGGTGGACTTGTTGATACCCAAGCATTAATTAAAGCACTTAAAAATGGAAAAATTTCAGCAGCTGGATTAGACACTCTAGAAGATGAAATAGACTTTTTTGGTAAGCAATTAGATGAAGAGTCTTTACCTAAGGACTACCAGATATTGCATAAAATGCCTAATGTTTTGATTACGCCACATATTGCGTTCTTTACAGAATTAGCAATTAAAAATAGTATGGAAATTGCTTTAAATGATGCTAAGACTATAATTAATGGAGGAACTACTAGAAGTATCGTAAATCCATAAAAAGAGGTTACTTTTTTGAACGATGAATTAAATAAAACCGTCATTAACACTTTTAAGATTATTGATGTGATAGCAAATGCAAAAGATAGTGTGGGAATTAGTAATTTAAGTGTAGCTGTATCCTTACCAAAAACTACAGTATTTAGATTAATTAGTACACTAAAATATTTAAATATAATTTTTGAGGATAAAGATAAAAAATATAGCTTAGGTTCAACCTTTTTAAAATATGTTAATAGGGTTAAAAGTAAGAATTCTCTTGTTGAAATTGCACTACCTTTTATGAATCAATTTTCAAAAAAAATAAAAGAAACAATAAATTTGGGAATATTATATAATTCACAGGTAGTCTATCTAAAAAGTATTGAGGGAGAGAACTTTTCTCTTCAAGTTAAATTAATGCCAGTAGCTCCCTTATATTGTAGTAGTATGGGAAAAATATTTTTAGCTACTTTTTCAGAAAAACAGTTAACTCATTACTTCGCTACTTGTAACCTAGATAAAAAAACAGTGAATACAATTAATAATGAGACAGTGTTAAGAAAAGAAGTTTTAGCAATAAAAAAAGAAAAAGTTGCCTATGATAATGAAGAAGCTGAGTATGGATTAAGTTGTATTGCTGTTCCAATAATTAAATGTAATAAAGTGGTAGCTGCAATTAGCGTTTCGGGTCCAACATCTCGAATGCAAGTACGTGGTTTAAAACAAATTAAGATGGAATTAGAAAACACTGCACAAAAAATAATTAAAAGCTTACATGAAGAAAATATTGATGATTTATACATCAATGAAGCAGATTTTTAGTGTTTAACAGTTAATATTATTTTGATTTGCTAAGGTCGTATGTCGATAAAATATCGGTATACGATCTTTTTATATTTATTATAAGTCTTGGGTGCAAGGGTAGTTTATTGAAATAAAATAGAATCAAAATTGTGATATGTATCTGCATTAAGTATGCGTATATTTATTTTTTGCTTTATTATTTTTTTACTTAACTTACAAAAATAAAAACAGCGCAATAATTATATTGGCTTAATTTTTTGCTGATTATGAAGCTGAACTTTTAATTTATTCTATCAATTATTATCTTTTATATATATTTAGTTATACAATTGATTATAAGATACAATTTATTATTTTATAAGAAATAATTGTATTATTAGCTGTAAGTTTTACGGAAGAAGTAAATATGAAAAAACGTAAAAGTTTTAATCAAAAGAATAAAAAGATAATGGTTAGTAGTCTTGCCGCCAGCACGTTATTGATATTAGGAATTACTGAAAATAACACCGTTAAAGCGGCTGACTTGCGACCTGAAGTTTCTGAGCATTTAACTACAACTAGCTTGCCCAAAGCTGCATCAAATAATCATTTGACTAGATCACAACAATTTATGTGGGGCAACACTGTACCATTAGAATACGATGCTAATAATAGAACCCTAACTATTGGAACACCTGGGGAAAAGTATACTATTAATGGTCCTGGTATGCTTGCAATGGTAGCACCAGGAGTGAAACATATAGTTATTGCTGCTGATTTAATAAAAATTAGTGGTTCTGCTGCTGGTATATTTGCCCAGTTAGATCAATTACAAGACATTCAGAATTTGGATAGACTTGATACTTCAGATGTAACTAATATGAGTAGTATGTTTTTTGATGACCGTAATCTAGCTGGAGTGGATGTTTCGCACTTTAACACAGCTAAGGTTACTGATATGAAAAGTATGTTTGGCGCTTGTGAGAAAATAACAGAATTAGACGTTAGTCGTTTTGACACGAGCAATGTTACTGGTAGTGGGCTGATATACATGTTTTCGAACTTGAGGTCCGTTAAAAAGCTCGATATTTCAAACTTTAAAGTTGATAAGGTGACGAATCTGAATGACATGTTTTTTGGCTGTTCGTCATTAGAACAGGTAAAACTCCCTCAATGGAATAGTGAAAAAATCGCTGCTTTGGGAGGTATGTTTGAGTGGTGTGAAAAGTTAAAAGAAATTGACCTCAGTAGTTTTAAAAACTCGACCCCGACCGAGATGGATCAAATGTTTCACGATTGTAAAAGTTTAGAGAAATTAGATCTTAGTGGTTTTAAAATGACCAGTTCAACTCTACGTTCAGATATGTTGACAGACTTACCTAAGTTGAAATGGCTAAAATTAGGCAAGAACAACGTCTTAGATGGGTCTGGCTTAAATACTCCTGTAACGTGGTATAACCAAGGTGATGATCCTTCCTATCTGCCAGCTAATACTCATAAATGGAGTTCAAGCGAGCTAATTAGTAATTATAATCCAAATACGGACGCTGATACCTACGCTGATAAAAAGGCTGTACCAAAACCGCTACCTTCGCCTGTACCACCAACTGATTCAACAAGTCAAACGCCAGCTATTCCCATCACTTCTAATCCTAGTAATCATGTCCCGTCAACTAATGATATGGTTAAAGAAGTTGTGCTTAAACACAATGCTTATCTCTATGATAAAAATTGTAAGCGGGCAAATAAGGTGACGCTTAAGTTTGATTCAGAGTTAGCTGTGCATGGTAAAGAAAAGATTAATGGCAGAACATTTTATGTTTTAGTTGATCAAGGTGCTGACAAGCAGAAATATTATGTAGTCGCTAGTAACGCTGACGCAACTGCGCAGGTGCTAAAGCATAATGCATATGTTTATAATCGGTATGGCAAGCGAATTAAGCACTCAAAAATGTTGCGCAACAAACAAAGAATTGACACCTATGGTGATCCATTAACCATTCGCGGACACAAATATTTTATCATTGCCCGTAATCGTTTCATCAAGGCCAATAACGTTATGCCAATTACAGTACAATCATTAACTACAAGTGGTATGAAAGTAAGCGTAAATGTAAATAATCTCGTTGAAAAGCAAATTATGCACAATGCTTATCTTTATGATGAGCAAGGACAACGTGCCAATAAAGTGATTCTTACCACCACCTCAGTTGTAGATGTCATAGGCAAGAAAGTTTTAAAAGGTACGAATTATTATGAACTTTCTAATGGTTTGGACATTGTTGCTAACAATATCGATGGTACTAATATGAAACTCAAGCATAATGCATATGTTTACAGTCGTTATGGTAATCGGTTAGGCAAAAAAGTGTTCAAAAAGAATCATTTGGTTAGAACTTACGGTAGCAGTGTAACGATTAAGAAAAAGAAGTATTATATTATCGGTCAAGGTACTTATATGAAAGTGGCAAATTTTAAGTAATTAACGTTAATTACAATATAGAAATATAGAACACCCGCAAGTTAAGCACGAATCCAGAAATTAAAGTAAACATTTTGATTCGGTCATTAACACCTTGGGGTGTTCTTTTTTTAAACTTCTTGCTAAACTGGTAAATAGAGTCTAAGTGGAGAGGATTAATTATATGAAACTTGCACATGGATTAAATAATAATGAAATAGAAGTCAAATTGCGCTGGCTGCTGTTAGGAGAATTGGTAACTTGGATTGGGTCAAGCTTTGTTTGGCCATTAACCTCAGTATATCTTAACAAACAGTTACATATCAGTTTATCAGTGATTGGTATTGTTTTATTCTGCAATTGTGCCAGCAATGTGTTGGGATCATTGGTAGCGGGCTGGCTTTATGATCGCTGCAACCCATACCCATTAATTGTTACTGGACTTGGGGTAGATGCATTAATTTTGATTTTGATGGCGTTTTTCCATGGCTGGCCAGAATATTGGTTCTGGTTGGTGCTGACTGGCTTTGCTAGCGGATGGAACGGAACCCTAATCAATTCAATTGCGACCAGCCTGCGCAAGTATCCGGGACGCTATGTTTTCAATCTAATTTACTTTGCCCAGAACGTGGGAACAGTGACAGGCACACTCTTAGTGGGCTACCTATATGATTTTTCGATCGAATTTTTGTTCTTGTTGGCAGCGGCTTTATTTGCAATTGGCTTTATTAATGCCGCAATTCATTATCGTCCAATTAGCAATTTTCATAAGCAAAGACATGCTAAGAAAACACAATTAGGCAAAAAACCTAAGGCTGAACCGATGCCTAAATATAATTTGATGCTGATGGTAGGATTTTTAATTTCACTAGCAGTAACGTGGCTAATGTATATGAACTGGGAATCTAATCTTTCCGTTTATATGGTATCTTTGGGTATTCCGTTTCACTTATATAGTCTATTATGGACTCTTAATGGAGCAATTATTGTGATTGTGCAAGTAATTTTGGCACGGTACCCAAATATTTTTAAGAGCTTGTTCCAACAAATTGTGTTCGGCACTTTGATGTTTGCCATTTCTTTTGCAACCTTGATTGTTGCTCGGGACTTTTTGCATTTTGCCTTATCGATGGTTATCTTAACTTTGGGCGAATCTACAGCTTTTCCAGCTGTTCCGGCTTACATTAATGATTTATCGCCCAATACCAGTAAGGGTAAATATCAGGGGGTAATCAATGTTGCTCGCGGGATAGGTCAAGCCTTTGGTCCCTTATTTGGCGGGATGATAATTGATCGGGCAGGCTATATACCATTTTTCATGGTTGCAGCTGGCGGAATTTTTCTAATGGTTATTCTGCTATTACCGCTTTATGCGAAGTTACGGCATCGGATAAAACTTTACAAATAAAGTTTGTAAAAGCTTTTTAATATTAACCTGATAATTAAAATGATAATATTAATCTAGTTAAATTTTAATCTTAATCCCAAGGGAGGATTTTTAAATGAAAAAAATTTCTACAATTCGTGGCGGAAGCGGCGATGTAATTGAACCTAAAGTGGGTACACGTCCCCAAGACAATATTTATCTAGCGGTTAACTCGGACTGGCTTGAAAAGACTAAGATTCCTAGTGACCGTTCGCGGATGGCATCTTTTGATGGGATTGACGTTAATGTTGAAAAGCATTTAATGCAAGATTTCGCAGATTTTGCCTCTGGTAAAAAAGAGGTGCCCAATGTTCCTAACTTGAAAAAGGCGGTTAAGCTTTACCAATTAGCAAGCGACTTTGATAAACGTAATCGCGAAGGGGCAGAGCCGATAAAATCCGACTTGGCACTTCTTGCTGAACTTAAGGACTTCTCTGATTTTAATTTGAAGGCACCAGACTTAACAACTTTTGCATCAATGCCATTTGGCTTTGATGTGGAACCGGATATGAAAAACACCAAAGTTAATGTACTGAACTTTGCCGGTCCTGGAACCTTTTTGCCAGATACTACAACTTATCAAACTGAAGATGCGGCTAAATTATTAACTATTTTGCAACAGCAATCAGTTAAGTTGCTTGAAATGGCTGGAATAGATCCTGCAGTAGCAGAAAAATATGCGGCAGATGCAATTAAGTTTGATGCCAAACTAGCTAAAGTAGTTAAGTCATCTGAAGAATGGGCTGATTATCCAGCAACTTATAATCCAATGAAAATTGCTGATTTTGAAGCTAAATTTAGTGAATTCAAGATTGATTACTACTTGAAAGAAGTCATTGGGGAAGAGCCTGCCAGAATTATCGTAGCAGAACCACGTTATTTAGATCATATCAATGAACTGGTCAATAAGGATAATTTCGAAGAAATTAAGGGCTGGATGATTGTCAACTTTATTAATGACGTTGCCTCTGAACTATCACAAAGCTTCAGAGAAGCTGCCTTTCCGTTTAGTCAAGCCTTGTCGGGTCAGCCACAATTATCCGATGGTGTTAAACAGGCATATCATATTGCCAATGGTAGTTTTAGTGAAGTCGTTGGTGTTTATTACGGTCAAACGTATTTCGGCTCTGAAGCCAAAAAAGATGTTGAAGATATGATTCGGCGCATGTTGACTGTTTATAAAGAGCGCTTGGCAAAGAATAGTTGGCTATCCGAAGCTACCAAAAAGAAGGCAATTGTAAAACTTGAAGCTTTGGAACTTAAAATTGGTTATCCTGATAAGATTGAAGAAATCTACAATCGATTAGAGGTTATTCCAGCTAACCAAGGCGGCAGTCTTTACTCCAATGAACGCGCTTTTGCAATCGAAGAGCAGAAATACAACATTGAACAATTGCACCGTGAAGTTGACCGAACAATTTGGGCAATGCCAGGCAATTTAGTTAACGCTTGTTATGATCCGCAAAGAAATGACTTAACCTTCCCAGCCGCAATTTTGCAAGCACCATTTTATGATTTAAAGCAAGATCGTGCCACTAACTTTGGCGGGATTGGGACTGTGATTGCTCACGAAGTTTCGCATGCCTTTGACAATAATGGGGCGCAATTCGATGAGTTAGGTAATATGACCAATTGGTGGACTGATGAGGACTATGCCGAATTTAAAAAGCGGACACAAGCTGAAATTGATCTGTTTGATGGTCTTGAATATGGTCCAGTTAAATTGAATGGTAAGCAAATTGTGTCTGAAAACATTGCCGATCAGGGCGGATTGACTGCTGCAGTTGAGGCTGCTAAAAATGAAAATGACGATTTAAAGAAATTGTTTGAAAACTTTGCTAGAATTTGGGCAAATAAGCAGTTGACTGAGTCAATTAAGACTCAAACGGCAGTCGATGTTCATGCCCCAGGTCCATTACGGGCAAATGTCCAAACGCAATGTCAAGATGATTTCTATCAAGCCTTTGATGTGAAGCCAGAAGATGGTATGTGGTTAGAGCCAGATAAACGTGTTCATATTTGGTAATTTAATTATTAAAACAAAAACAGCACTATTCTGATCTGAACCCCGAAATTAAGACAAATTAATTTCGAGGTTTTTATTATGTCTAAATTATCTAAGCAAGACAAAATTGATATCTATAATCTATGGAAAAACTATCAGGTTGGTTCTGGAGAATTAAGTCGCAGATATGATGTAAATATTAGTGTACTTAACTACTTAGTTGCTTTAATCGATCGCCATGGTTTTAGTATCCTCAATAAATCCTACATTACTTATTCTGCAGAATTTAAAGAACAGGCTATTAGACGTGTCATAGTTAATCATGAGTCTTTGTACAGTGTTGCGCTGGACTTAGGTGTAGTGGCATTAAATGCACAAGATGTAAAAGCTGATCAAACAACTGATCAATCGGTTGATACAGCAAAATTAAAGCAAACTGCAGATAATATTGTACCAGTTATAAATATAATTAATGGTGCTGATAATAATTTATCAAAGCAGACAAGTAGTGAAACAAATGATAAAGTTCAACTTCCTGTTAATGATAATAAATGAAAATATCATGGTTTATCCTGAAAGCGTGCTAATCATCGCTTGCTACGTAAGGGCAGATATATTCGAACATATGGTGCACCTTATCAATTTAAAAACGGTAAGTTATATTACCGCATTGGTGGACCGAAGAAACAATACGTCAAAGTAAGAAATTTTAAGTAAGAAAAAAGAATTGTATCAAGTAAAAGATACAATTCTTTTTTTATTCATCATCCTCATTTTTGAGGTGGGAATAATCACGTGGCGCAACGCGCTTAATGTGTAAGTCACGGCTCGGACGACCAAGAATCAGCGGCACACTTTCAACAACCGTGTCCGTATATTCAAGACCAAACCATGAAGCAGGATTTGAAGAAAGGTTTTGTAACCAGACACGAGCAGTCACAATCCACTTTTCAAAGCCCTTGAGCTTGGTTAAGGGGCTGACTACATCGTTAACGATAACAAAGGAGAAGTCTCCCACTTCACGTCCCGGGGTAGTGGTGTATTCCTGTGGCTGCGATTCGATAGTGCCATCTTTAATCAAATCATGAACAACTTGGCGCAAGTATACATTTACGCTGGTTTGCTTTTTAAAGCCTAGGAAAAGCTGCACATTGATGACATTCTTGGTGCCATAGGTGTTAACCGCATATTTAGCGGTAAAGGGTTCATTGGTAATATTAACGGAAACAAACCAATATGCACTAGCCCTTTTTGGACGCTTATCTAAGATTGAGTAGAGAATTTCCCGTTTAATAAACTTGTTGTATTTAACTTTAGCCATATAAACAAGGTTGGTGGCATAAACAGGGTAATCATCATCATGACTAAGGTCGGTAAGCATATCGGTGTAATTATCTAGGCGAACATAGGTATTAGCGCCCTCGTGCTTGTCACGAACCTTATTACCAAAGTACCAGATGAACATAATAATGCCGATGAAGCCTGCAATTAAAACGGTCACATATCCACCATGAGTAAATTTGGTTAAACTAGAAATTAAAAACATGCCCTCAATAAAGGCAAAAGCGACTAAGAAACAAAGTCGCAGGATGAATGGATGGTGTTTAGCCCCGAGATATTCAAATAATAAGACGGTGGTCATAAGCATCGTCACCGTAATTGACAGCCCATAGGCAGCTTCCATATGTTCTGAAGTTTGGAAAAAGACAACGATGGCCATTGTGGCTACGCAAATCATCTTATTGACGGAAGGAATATAAATCTGTCCATGTTCGGTAGTTGGATAGTTAATTTTCATTCGTGGTAAAAATTTTAAACCACTTGCTTCGGAAACGAGTGTGAATGAACCGGTAATCAGGGCTTGCGAAGCAATAATGGCCGCAATCGTTGCCAAAATAATAGCAAACAGGCGTAAGTTGGTCGGAACGGCTTCAAAGAAGGGGTTAAGCTCTGTGCCGTGAGTTTGATAGTTGGGATTCTGTAAAATCCATACTCCTTGACCCAGATAATTTAGTGCCAAGCAAAGAAATACATATGGCCACGACCCTAGAATGTTGCCGCGACCAACGTGACCAACATCGGAATAGAGGGCTTCAGCACCCGTCGTAGCAAGGAAGATTGATCCCAAAATAAAGATGCCGGCTTTATTAGTTGTACTAAATAATACTTTAATAGCAAGAATGGGGTTGAGTGCTTGCAAGATTGACCAATCTTGATTCATATTGTAAATACCAATCAGTCCAAGGAAAGTAAACCAGACAAACATAATTGGACCAAAAGCCTTACCAATACTACTAGTACCAAGCATTTGAATTGAAAAGAGCACCAGTAATATTACCAGTGTAATTATAACCACTGAACTTTGGTTAGGAACAGGAATGCTCGAACCAAAGCGCATATTCTTCAAGCCCTCAATTGAGGTGGTTACCGTAACCGCCGGCGTCAAAGTCCCGTCAGCAAGTAGTGCTGCTCCTCCAATTAATGCTGGCATTACCAGCCATTTGGCACGTTTGCGCACGAGTGCATAGAGAGCAAAGATGCCACCTTCACCGTGGTTGGTTGCGTGCAAGGCAATCATCACGTACTTAACAGTTGTTAATAAGGTCACTGTCCAAAAAATCAAAGAAATTGAGCCCAAAATTAATTCACGGTTCACGTTGGCAATTCCGCCATTACCAGTAACGATTGACTTCATAACGTATAACGGACTAGTACCAATATCGCCATACACAATTCCAATCGTAATCAGCAGACCCGCCGCAGAAATCCGTTTATTTTTTTGATCCATATTATTATGTACTCCAATAAACTAATATCAATATTTTTTAAATAAAAGAGAATGTCAATTTGACATTCTCAGCTAAATATATATTTTGTTCTTTTTTAAGTGATAATACAAGCAAATTATGATAAAGAAGTCGAAAAATTATTGCGACGTTCTTCATACCAATTATCCCAGTCTTCGTATGAAGTCATTGACTCTTGGTCAATGTGATCTTGGTGAACAATCTCATCTACCAATTGGTGGAAATTATTATCGTGGTATTGTAGGGCATGACGCACAAGTTCTTTACGAGTAAAGTGAATGTTATCTACCAGATAATGATTGATGTCAACCATGTTGGAATTAACATCATAAGTACTCATAACTTCTAAATCACGCTGGTTGAATTTGGCAATATAAAAGTTAGTGAAAACCTGCAGATATTCAGGTTGTTCTTTGAACTCCTCTTGCGGCATGGTTGTCCAAGTGGCTTCAGGCATTACGACTTTAATTTCGTCATTTTCTTGTTTATTTTCGTTAGTTGTATCTTTAATATTATTTTCTTTTTCAGTCAAAGCGGACACTCCTTTAATAAAAATAGGAAACGTGAAAGTCAATAGTCATTTTACCGAGTTTAGACTATAAAAGCAACTATTCTAATGCTTCAGCAAAATAACAGCTCTCTTTTTGGGTAAGGTTAATAAAATTATATCATCTTATCTATTGTTATTATAATTGGAGAAATAAAAAATCGCCGCTTGGGCGATTTTTTAATTAAGGTGTTATGGTTTTAAATATTGTTGAACGTCACTCTTAGTGATTTTATTTGGACTAGTGCGCTTGGAGCTGCGGAAAAGATCGATTAAGTCTTGCGGACTCCATGACATGCCGTCAAAGCCTAATTTAGTTACGCGCTTGCGTAATTGGGTAATTTGATCAGTGGTAACAGTCTTGCCGCGCACCTTGTGATTACCCATCGAACCTTCACCAGTTTTACCTGCATTACCGGTTTCGCCCACGTTGTTTTTGACCTTACCAGATTTTACACCATAACCTTGGGTTGAACTATTACCGTCACCAGTCTTGGCAGCTTTTTGAGCATCCTTAAGTCCGTCTTGTGCCTGCTCTTTATACTTAGCATAATATTTGCCATCAATATAAGGTAAATCCAGCACTTTCTGGTACTGGTCGCTAGCCATCTGGTATTGCTTGTTAGTCAGGGCTTGTTTTGCCATGGACAGAATCGGTTTAATCTCGTGTTCATAATTATCTTGAACATTAGCAATTGTTTTCTTCAATTGGCGTCCCTGACTAATTAGCACACTATAACCGCTGCTTTTGGTAATGACACTGTTAGTCTTGGTTAGTGCTCGAGCGTACTTGCCAGCCTTGGCAGCTTTAATTGCACTAAGCATATTATCTGCTTGCTCCTTATAAGCTGCTGCTTGCGCTGTCTTCTTAATGGCTAAAGCGTCAGCAAACTTGCTGCTGGCTTTGGCATAGTCCTTATCTTTGACAGCGGTCTTACCACTAGTGATTGCTTTATTATAAGAAGCATCAACTTGGTTGCTAGTTGATTGCCTGGTTGCGTAGAAGACTCCGCCGCCAATAGCAATGATAATCACTGCTACAATCGTCCCAATCGTCGTTTTTTTCATAATAGGAATATATCCTCCTTGTTAATACTAAGTTAATTATAGATGGTTTTAGCTGATTTGACTACTTATTGAGGACTGCTTGGCTTAATTAGCAAATTTTTGCCAAAAAATTGTTACAAATTGCCGATTCATTTCGTTAATAATAGTGTAAGACATCGGCGCCGAAATCTTACAACTAAAAGATAACCTATAGTAAGGAAGGTATTAAAAATGAATTTCGAATTAATTGACCAATCTGTTCAATACAAATTTTTGAACTCTAAGAAATATGGTGATAAGGGCTTCAAGAACCGCGTCATGCAGAACGTTAAGAAGAATGCCACTGCTAGTGGCTTAGCTCAAGTCGGTAAGGCACTTGCACAACTTCAAAATGATACGCTCGGTGACATTGTCTTGATTCAAAAACAAGCAGTTCCAATGGATCAAATTGGACAATAATATCAGAGATATTTATAGGAAGAGGAAATAATCATGCCAACTACAACTAAATCGTTACAACTAGTATTCTTAAATTCCGAAAACAAAAAGACCAGCATCGTGTTGCCTGATGCCTCAGACAATGTGACTGCAGAAGCTGTTCAAAGTGCAATGACCACAATTGCCCAAGCTGATGCTTTTAATAAGGGTGGAGTTGATCTGTATAAGGTTCCCCAATCTGCTGCATATGTTGAACGCACTGTTACTAGTGTGTTCGATCATTCTGAAAATAAGTCAAACTAGTCTCAAGCTTTTACAGACATTAGTTAACCTAATTAAGGAACTCAAACGTTTCCTAAGCTAACAATAACTATTGCGCTAAAAAGTCACGCTAATTATAAAGGGCGTGACTTTTTTGGGTAGAAAAAGAGTTATTTTTGTTACTATTCTGTAAAATTTAGCGGTAAACAGATAACTAATTAAGTCATGATAAGATGTGAACAAGAGATAATGCTTGTCATATTAGGCTTATTAAAGAATGAAAAAATTTGGTTTTGTAACAAAGTGTAAGCGTTTATTACAAAAGTATGTAAAATAACTGCATTCCTTGCAATTTATACTAAAGGCAGGTACAATATGAAATGTGGTAAGTAATAGCCTATGCTTCAGGTAAATAAGCCTGTACGCATGCGCGTTCTTCAGTTGGAGAGCTACCTCATAAGAGTTATAAACTTATGAATTCGACTCGAAGAGTGTTGTAACAATGTAGGCTCAACTACTGAACCTATAGCCTATTACTATTTTGTATATACACAAGGAGGAAAAGACCACATGAAGAAAAATTTAAGAATTGTTAGCGCAACTGCAGCCGCTTTATTAGCTGTTGCTCCAGTCGCTGCTGCTAGTGTTGCTCCAGTATTTGCTGCTGATTCTAATGTCACTGTTGATGGTGGAACAGGCAATATAAGTGGTAAAACTGCTAGCTTTAGTTTAAATGTAACTAATGCTTATGCTTTAGTAGATGGTGACCCTGCATCTAGCTTAAAGGTTACACTTGCTAACCCAACATTACCAAATGGTGCAACTATCAGTAAAGTATCAAATGCAAAAGTTTATAAAGTTGTTGGTACCGACGGTGTAAAGGTAGATCAAAATAGTAGTACAAAAGCATTTACTGTTACAGGTAATGATAAAGCTAATGAACAATCTAACCTTTATGCAAAGGAGAGCAATGGTAGTGTTATTAACTACCAAGCATTAACTTATATTACTATTGGTGGATTACAAAAGAATACAGACTACACTATCAAGATTGATGACAAAACATATACTGTAACAGCTAATGAAACAGGATTTGTTACAGATATTCCTGTAGTAAGTAAACAATTTAGTCTTGCTGATGCTACTAAAGTTGGAGCACCTTATCTTTTTGATAAGTCAGATACTGATCATACGAAAGCAATAAGTAATGGTTATGTAGCTCTTCAAGCAGGTCAATACAGTGTTGACGGTATCAAGAATGCTATTACAGGCAGTTATGATGTCGGTGTAACAGCCAAGGACAACGCTGCTGACGGTCATTTTACTAACTTAGAACAAGATATTCGTGCTGCTCTTACTGCTGCGGGTATTACGGTTAAAGCCAATGGCACTTTTGATAAGCCAGCTGTTACTTTCCCTGTAACTGTTAACATGTATGCTACTAACGGTAAGACTAACACTGCTGTAATTACTGTTGATCCTAACAGCGATAAAGCGGACACTACTTTCCCACGGATTACTTTCTACACTAAGGGTGCTACTGTAGTTTCAACTAAAACTCCTACCGAAAATGGTAAGAGTGCAACTTATTCAATGACCGATGATGAAGTTGATAAGCTTACTGATGCTTCAAACAATTTAGTCAACATTAATTATGTACCTCTTAATGGTTCAGTTGATGTTAACTCAATTAAGAGAGCTTTCACAGCTACTGTAGATGAAAATAATAAGACTACTTTGGACTTAAACGTTGACGTAAGTAAAGTTAACACTAAGGTTGCTGGTAAGTATCCAGTAGTTGTTTCTGCAACTAATGCTGATAAGAAGACTACTAAAGTTACTTTCATGTTGACTGTTGGTGCTAAGGGTGCTACTTACAAGACTGTTCAATCAAATGGTGATGTCCCAGTTTACAAGATTGACGGTAACACTGTAACTGATACCAAGACTACAGTTAAGAACGGCGACACTATTGCTGTCTTTGGCGACGCAATCAAGATTGGTGACAAGTCATACACTAGAATTAACAGTGCTGACTCCGACCTTTACGTAGAAAGTCAATACGTTGACGGTTCATTCAAGCCAGCTCCTGCAGTTGCTAAGAAGGTTATGCACAATTCATACATCTACGATGCGAACCACAAGCGTGTTGGTACTAAGACTTTAGCTGCTTACACTACTGTAAATGTTTACGGTGACGCAACTAAGTTAGCTGATGGTAGCTTGGTTTACAAGATTGGTGACAACCAATATGTAATGGCTGACAACATTGATGGTACTTCACGTACTTTGACTCATAACGCTTATGTTTACAAGACCAGCACCAAGCGTGCTGACCGTCGTGTATTGAAGAAGGGTGCTAAGGTAACTACTTACGGTGCTCCTTACAAGTTCAAGAACGGCAAGTCATACTACCGTATCGGTGGTCCTGCTAAGCAATACGTTAAAGTTGCTAACTTTTAATTAATTATCCAATTAAATAATTAATTACCAAAACGGAAACGAATGATCGTTTCCGTTTTTTGGTTGCTAAAAAACATCTCATGAAATTATTAAGATAATTTTTGAATACTAGACGCTGCTTTTTCAAAGACATTGGCATTTTAAGTCATAATGAAAGCGCTATAATTATTTATTATGCACTATAAAAAATGAAAGGATGGTTAATTGTGCGTAAAGAAAATAGCCAATGGAATTTACCCTTAAAAGCAGAGTATAGAAAGTGGTCCAAAACACTAATACGTGAGCGTATAGGAAAGGATACGCTTCTTGATCAGTATTTGATTACAGATCCTGACTATTGTATTAACCCCGATACTCTGGTACTTTATCAGTTTCAACATCAGCCTCTTCTTGGTGAATATAAGAGTGTTATTTTTGATCGTCGTAAGGGAATTGTCTTAAGTCGACGTAGCAGCAGTGCTCTTTTTACAGCATTTAGCCGGCGTAATCTGCTTGCGGGGTTAGAATTTCAAAGATATTTAGCTCGCAGATTTAATTTTCGGGGCAGCAATGTTATTGCGACTGGGCGTTTAGCTTATTTTTCAACACGCAGTTATAATCGGGGCAATATCGACTGGATAGCGTTACACCGAATGGTGGATGCGAGCGATTTAAGTATTTCCAGTCTGGCTTTCAAAACAATAGATTACAATTATTGCTTTATCTTCGACCAATGCAGTCGCTATATCGGTACACAATTATCACGCAGCTTAACCTACAACCACGTTCTCTTTAAGTTGATCCATACTCATTTACAAGATTCCCTTGGCTGGCAGGTTAAGCAACCCAAAGGTCAATCATTAATTGATCAAGCAGATTATTTTTTCCCCAGTCCTGTCACCGATGATCATCAGTTGAAGGATGCGGTCATGGAATTGTTGCAACAAAAACAGTTACGGTATATTAACGAATTAAGTGACTACTACGAATTACCCTTTTTAAGACAGGCAGATTATCCCATCTTTCATTTTAGTTGCCGCCTTGATACATTATATTGATTGCATTAGCAACTTTTTTCATCTTTTTTTCCCCAGAATTGACTTAGGATGGCGCAATAATTAGCAGTATTTTTATTTTTTTGCTATTTTACAATTATTATATTACTAAGTAATTGCAAGTGATTAACGCCGGTTTTGGTTTTAACGCTAAGACTGATAATCTCAAGGTGCACAAGCGCTTGTGACAAAATTACGAAAAGGAATGTCACAACTAATGATTAGTAAAGAAAGTTTTATGCTCGCTTGGAGTAACCAGAAATTAGTCCGTGGAGCATTGAAAAAAGCCCATGTTCGCCTAGATTACAGTAATTATGATGATCTCTTTCAGGAAGGAATTATCGTTTATGCGTCAATATTGCAACAAGAAAAGAATTTGGTACGTGCAGAAATTGATCGCAAAGCTTTTGGCAAGATTATTTGGCATACGCTTGACCGGTTGCGTCAAGAGCAGGTGCATTGTGCTCGTGAGGTACCTCTTCTTTTGGAAGCAGGAATTGGGCAAATAAGCAATCTAAATAATTGGTTAGAACTTGAAAATGAGGTAAAACAGATGTCAGAAGAAGAAATTATGTTATTTTATCGTCATCTGATAGAAAATAACACGATTACTTCTTTAGCTCAAGAAACTGGTATCAGCAGAGGACAGCTTCAGCGAATTAAACGCCACCTACTTACTAAGCTTCAACATAGTTTAGAAATATAGATTACTATTTGTAATATAAGCTAGACAATATTACTTTTTGACTACAATTAAAAGTAAGCTATTGTTTATCCACAGCTAGCTCGATACAATGAAAGTGTCGATTAAGGAGGAAAATACATTTATGAAGAAGAGACTAATCACTGGTTTATCTACGGCTGTTTTAGCAGCTGCAGCCGTAATACCGGTTACCAACAACTTAATTGTCAACTCGCCAGCGCGAGTTCAACAAGTATCCGCAGCGCAGGGAAATGAAACTGCATTCTTAGACACGGCTGCTTGTCAGGCACAGAAAGTAGCCAAGAAGTATGGTTTATATCCATCTGTCATGATTGCGCAAGCAATTGTTGAATCTAATTGGGGGCAATCTGGCTTGGCGGTAAATGCCAATAACTTATTTGGTATGAAGGCTGATGACAGCTGGCCGGGTCAGACATATTCGGCTAAGACGCGCGAAGAAGATAAGAACGGTAAGAGCTACTATGTAGTTGCCAAGTTTAGAAAATATAATACTTATCAAGAATCTTTTGATGATAATGGTAAGAAATTACGCCAAGGTGTTACTTGGCAACCAGATCGCTATCAAGGTGCATGGTTAGAAAATGCGGCTTCTTATACTGATGCGACGAAGGCCTTAACTGGAACCTACGCAACGGCGAATAATTACGACAGCATTTTAAATAATCGGATTACCAGTTACAATTTAACGCAATATGACCCGCAGATTTCTAATGATAGTAAATCTTATGTTGTCAAAAAGAATGCGGCAACCTATGCTTGGCCAACGGATCATTCACTATCGGCTAAGACGGATAGTGTCAATGCAGGTGATTCGATTACAGTTACCAAGACAATTACTTACTATAACGGTAGTAAGCGGATGTATATTGCCGGCAAAGGCTGGGTTAATGGCACAGTTTTAGATACTGGCAGTGCACTACCACCAGCTGCCCAAGCGCCGCGAGACGATAAGAAGGTCAATAAGACTTTAATGCATACTGCTTATGTTTATAACAATAAAGGCGAACGGGTTAATGGCATGAAAGCCATAAAGGTTAATAGTAATGGCAAGATCATTGCAACTTATGGTACCAAGACTATTAATGGTAAGAAGTATTACCGCATTGGTGAAAACCACTATATTGCTAGTGGCAATATTGATGGGACGATGAAACTGTTAAAGCGAAACTCTTATGTTTATAATGACTACGGCAATCGTGATAATCAAAGCATAATGAAGAAAGGTAAGTCAGTTGCTACCTTTGGCTCGGCAATTACAATTTACGGTAATAAATATTATCGTATCGGAGTTAACCAGTATATTAGGCAAGCAAACTTTTAGCTTGCATTAAGGCTGCTAAGCAGAAATGAGGAATGAACGGTTAGAATGAAGCTCAAAAAACTAATAACTACTATTGCTATCGGGGTAGGTTTAGTTGCTCCTATTTATCAAACAAATCAAAGTCAAGCGGTAGAAGCCGCATCAATTAATTCAATAGCTAAGCAAAACAGTTATGTTGGTGTAACTTTTTTGAATAAAATGTTGCAAACACAGAACATTCAATACAATAAGTTTTATGCCAATGGTAATAAGATATATTATCGCAAAGGTAAACCTGAAGGAATTGTTATTCATGAAACGGCTACACCGGGTGCATCAGCCTATAATGAGGCGATTTATTTCAACCGTGAGTGGATGAACATGTATTCCTACGTTCACGCCTTTGTTGACAGTCAACAAGTTATTCAGATGATGACGCCCAACTATGGTGTTTGGGGTGCTGGTGCCAATGCCAATAATCGATTTATTCAAATTGAACTTTGCCAAGAAAACACTAGGGATAACTTTGCTAAGAGTGTCAACAATGACGCAATCTATGCGGCTAAGCTCTTGCATCGCTATAATCTTGTGCCATCTAATGCCTGCAACACAGGCAGCGGCACAATCTGGTCGCACCATGCCGTTTCGCGCTTTTTAGGCGGAACGAATCATACTGACCCTGATGGTTACTTTAACAAGTGGGGCTATTCGATGGATCAATTTTATTCTTTGGTCAAGTATTACTACGACTTGCAAGGAGCTGATACTGGCGCTAAGCCAGATGCTGGCAATAACAATTCGGCTACTGATACTGGGCAAAGTGATGTTGGTGCCGGAAAAGATACTACTTCTAAACTGCCAGCTGGTAATAAGACCTTGATGCATGATGCTTATACTTATGATGCAACTGGTCAACGTACCAATTCAGGACTAAAAACCGCTGGCACAACTGTCACGGTGACAGCTGCGAAGTTGATTAAAGGTAAGCAGTATTTGCAAATAGGAGATAATGAATATATTGTCGCAAGTAACATTGTTGGCAAGAAGCGTATACTAACTCGGAATGCTTATACTTACGATACTGCGGGTCGGCGTACGACTGATCCGAAATTATTACGCAACCACAGCATTCGGACTTACGGTGGTCAAGTCACAATTGCTGGCAAGCGCTACTACGCCATTAGTCCAACACAATTTGTGAAGGCAGTTAATTTTAGATAAAAATGCGATCCTTAATCTGAACCCTATAATTAGGCAATGTCATTAAGTTAGGCCAAAAAGCTCAGTTAATTAACTATAACTGGGCTTTTTGCTTGCATTCTTTTCCCTATCTAAGCAATCATAATTCTAATAGTTTATAATAATGGAGCTATGATATGACTTTTGCCGTTGATTTGAGTTCTAAATTCCTAAACGCTATTCAATTTTTGGTAATATCTACCTAGCTTTAACCAGCATCACCTAAAAAAGAACTACAATTTAAAAAAATTGCAGTTCTTAAATAAAGAGTATTGCTTAACTTAATGACATTGCCTAATTTTAGTGGTCACATCATTTCTGTTAGGCTGTTTGTGTTGCTAATGCTAATTATGATAATCCAAATCCGTCATCATCTAACGTGTCTCTAAAGTGTTTAAATTCCGAAAGATTCTTTGCTTGTTCATCTGGAGAAATTTCTTTACCAACATTTTGTGAACGAGCACGTAAATTAGGCTCCATGCCTTGAATACCATGTTTATATGTCCAATCTTTCAATTTTGTCATATCATTGGAAAAGTAATAATCGGCTAACATCTTCTGCCAAGTGGTCCAATAATCTAGCGGTACATTAATTAGCCCTGCTCCGTTATCAATCATTATCTTATTAGCAGCAATTGTGGCTGTCCGTTTATTACCATCGTAAAACATCTGCTCACGCATATTGTGATACATAATGGTCAATGCCTTATCGGTAGTGGTGCGCTTACTTGCTAAAATTGAATTCAAATAATGCTCTTGCTCTTGTTCGTCAATTATTGGCGGTTCAAAATCACCTCGATAGGTACTTACACCGCCAGTTCCGTTTCGTAAGTAACCAGGGAAAGCGGCACTATCACGAGCAACAATTGCATTAATTTTTTTTTCTGTTGCTAAAGTTAAAGGCTCTTTATTATTAATTATAAATTGCCAACCTCTTTTTAGCTGCACAATCGTATTAATATCGTCAATCGATACACCGTCAACTCCCAAACCGTCAATAATTGTTTGAGTTTGCGGCATAGTCGTAGTTAAACCTTCAAAACGTGAATTGGTAAAAACGAGCTTGGTTAGATTCGTTTTAGCAAATCGTCTATTTTCTTCTGCTGTTAAGTGAAACTTATCTTCGTAATCCAATATTCTTTACCTCACTATCAATAATTATAGCCCAAACTGTCTTGATAAGGTCAGACAGTTCTTGCTGTTGTTTGAGTATTAATTGTTTGAAGGCTACTGCTCGATCAAGAGTGTCTTCAAACAATTAATTAATTTAGCAATTCGATCACTCATTATCTTTACCCCAAATTTCATCAATCCTTTTAAGCTATTGAGGATTAGGATTAATTACATAATCTAAGATGTATTCAATATCACTTTTTCAGAATTACCACTCTAAATGACTTGCTTTTATTACTCCCCTTATTTGTTGATACATAAATTTATCTGGGATAACCACTATTCCTTGAATAGATTTATTTTTATCATTAATGTCTAAAGTATAAGCCTTTGGTTGTAACATGTTTAATAATCGCCCCAGTCTTTCTGATAAATAATGACTGATGTGACCTTTAGCAGTACAGTGCTGATAAGCAGAATCTTGAATATTTAAAAGTTGCCTAAGATATAACTCTTAGCCCGCTTTAAATTCTAAGGCTATGCGGTTATATTGGGTAAAGTCTAAGGCGTGATCAAGCCAAAAGAATAATGGTGAGCTTTTGTTTATCTTGGTAAAGCGAGAATTGCTGAAAAGGCTAATGTTGCTAAATCAACAATCTCCAAAATTGAAACTGGTCAAAGGAAGCAAACTTACAAGTTAATGATTGACGGAGGCTTTTGCTTGGGCCAAGACATCCATTACATTAATGCTGTGATGATATAGCATATTGGCAGTCTGAACATCATGTTGGTCAATAATTTTAACAAAGTCAGTAAATTCGCTAGCCATCCGGTGCAGAAACTTATTATAATTGTAACGCTGAGTGTCACCATTACGCAGTTCGATTGTAAAGGAATTAAGGACTCCGGTAGAACCATCAAAATGGATTGTTCCTTTCTCTCCTTCAATAAAGGAACGTGGAGTAGTGTAGCAGTCCTTAGATGCTACTAATACAGCCTGTTTATCTGGGTAGGTTAGATTCAGAATGCCAGAAGTATCAATCTTTTTTTGCATAACAGGGTAGTATTGAACGGATTGGGGCTTACCAAAAAGACCAACAGCCAAGTGAATATTATAAATATTTAAATCCATCAGAGTTCCCCCGTCTTTTTTAGGGTCAAAGACAGGTGCAATCTTATCTGCTAAAAAATCATCATAGCGGCTAGAGTATTGGGTGTAGTTAAGAGAAATAATGTGAATTGGAGCAATTTGGGCTAGTGCCGTTTTAATTGCTTGATAGTTGGGCAAATGTAAATTGGTGATTGCTTCAACGATGATTACATTATGCTGATCAGCAAGTTGCTTAAGTTCTTCAGCCTCGGCTACCGTTTCAACATATGGCTTTTCACAGATGACGTTTTTGTTTGCCATAATTGCCTGCTTAACAATTTCATAATGTAATGAATTAGGTACGGCAACATAGACAGTATCAACATTATTATCACTACATAATTGCGCATTATCGTCAAAGACATCACGAATACCGTATCTTTGTGCCAAGTCCTGTGCAATCGCTTGACTGCGTTTGGTTGTTGAAATTGCGGTCAATTCTAAATTAGTGATTTTATCTGCGGTTTGTAAAAAATCATGCACAATTTTGCCACTACCAATAATTCCTAGTTTCATAATTAAACCTCCATTAAGAAATTTACTATCTCACACTTACAATCATAACCGTTTCCGCTTTCAACAACAATCTTATTGTCAAGATAACTTGAAAGAGCCCAAATTGATTGTGTGGACGCCTTTGTTGATGCTACGAGTGAGGCAACATATTGGTTTGTTGCCCCAGATAGAAATGTTTTCGATGTCACGAAGAAAAATCCTTTTACTTGAATTGCCTACAAATTTTACATAAAACTAACTTTTAACAATTTACCAAAAGTGTGCATTACATAATATGTAAGGAGGTGATGAAATGAAAAAGAAAAAAAGCCAAAGAAAAAAGCTACAGTAAAGCTAACCATCAAAATTAACTAAATATTCTAAAATAGTCCCCAATTACAACATGCTTTTGCGTTGGATAAAAAAGGCACTAACAATACAAGAGTAGCAAAATTAACAGGTATTAGCCGAATAACAGTTAAACGATATAGAGAAAAATATGCAATAACGCAGTCAAGTTCTTGCATAAAATAAAGCCAAACGTGCTACAATATGATTGTAAGAAAAAGAAGCCTTGAACAAACAAGACTTCTCTTCTGAATTTCAAGCAGCCGCTTTAAAGGCGGTTGGCAAATTATAAGTTAATCAAAAAGACCAATCCCATAACCTGCCAAAGTTTTGCTGGGACGGTCTTTTTGTTTACTTGTGCTTGTCGATATAAGTCAACAAGACGAGAATAAACGTAGCGAATGCTAGCACTAATTCTAGCGCATGATAAACGCTCAATGACTGTCAACCTTTCTGAAGAATTTCGCACCATAAGCACTGTCTCCTTTCTTAGGAAAAACAGCTAACCGCCCTCAAAACAATTTGCTCTCAATTCAAATATAATTATAGCAAAAAAACATTACCTTGAGTTTCAAGGTAATGTTTTTTTAATGAAGCCAGATTCACTTTGATTAATAATAAAAAGAAGACAGTCAAAGATGTTAACCCTTTGGATTAGACCAAAAATCAATTTCGGGGTTAACTTTATAACTTAGGCGTTTTTTGATAGTTATTTTTTTTGCTTTGGCAGTGGTTTTGCCGTTAAAACATTATTCGGTATCTTGAGAAAATCTTGACTACGCATATTAGCATAACTCTGTCCAATATTCATTTGGAACATTTTGCCTATTTGTAAATTAACTTTGTAATTAAATGTTGCTAATTTTTGGTTTTTAATTACGAGTTTGACGTCCATTTTCTTATATTTGCCGGCTTTGACTAACTTGTGGTAGGTGGGATATTGCCGCTGACTTTGAGTATTAGTAAGTAAAATCGGTTCGGCTGCCTCGCGCATAATTTTAGGGTCGGTAATTGTGGCCGTCAATGTATAGGTGTTGCCGGAGCGTTTCATTTTATAAGCGTTAACTAATTTTTGCGGCGGGTTCATTAGCAAATTATTATTCATGATTGCGTCAAGTAAATCGGCGTATGAATGACCGCTCATTTGCTTAAGGTCCGAGTAATACCAATTACTTTGCCCATTAATATAAGTTTTGTTAGTATTACTGATCCATTCTTCGATATTATTGTTTTTGTCCTTAACTTGAGTTTGGTAATTAAGGTGAAAAACAGTGGGATTGCCACCAAAGGTATAAGAACTTGTAATAACCTGACTAGCTGTATCAGTACTAAGATCAATTAATTGCTTGGCTTGACCACTTTTGAAAGTCTGTTGGGCTTTTTTGATTGCGGCAGTTTTTGTTAAAACCGGTTCCGATTGCTTTTTTGCTTGTGAACAACCACCGGTAAATAGTGCGGTCATTGTTGCAAGACCGAGAAATAATTTTTTGAACTTCATCATGATGAACTTTTCTCTTTCTGATAATCATTACTTTCTCTATTGTAGCTTAAATTAGGCAATTAAAACATTATTTTTGGTTCTAAACTCTATGAAAACAAAATGTAAATGTGTAAAATAATAAGTGAAACTTTTAATTTGCAAAGGAGATATTTCATGTCAAAATTAGTTTTGATTCGTCACGGTCAAAGTGAATGGAACCTTGAAAACAAGTTTACTGGTTGGGTTGATGTTGACCTATCCGATAAAGGTGTTGAAGAAGCCAAGAACGCAGGTAAATTGCTTAAAAAGCATGGCTTAAAGTTTGACCAAGCTTATACTTCTGTTTTAACTCGTGCCATTAAGACATTGCATTATGCATTAGCCGAAAGTGATCAACTTTGGGTACCAGAAACGAAATCATGGAGATTAAATGAACGTCATTACGGTGGTTTGCAAGGCTTAAACAAGAAGGCAACTGCAGACAAGTATGGTGACGAGCAAGTTCACATTTGGCGTCGTTCATACGATGTTTTACCACCTAAATTGGAAGATGATTCAGAATTTAGTCAAGTACATGACCGCCGCTATGCTGATCTTGACCCCAACATCATTCCACGGACTGAAAACCTCAAGGTTTGTTTAGGACGGGTAATGCCATTCTGGGAAGATCACATTGCACCAGACTTATTAGCTGGTAAGAATGTCATTATTGCTGCTCATGGTAATTCACTTCGCGCATTAACCAAGTACATCGAAAATATTTCTGATGAAGATATTATGAACTTGGAAATGAAGACTGGTGAACCAGTAGTTTACACATTTGATGATAAATTAAATGTAGTTAATAAAGAAAAATTGGATGATTAACCTGATTTTCTAATAATTTTTAATACCCAAAAGACCACTATAATAAATTTTTAGGTGGTCTTTTTTGTATTGAAACATTCTGTAAAAACAAAGCTAGATTAAATTATAGATATAAGCTTGAAATCAGTCCTACTATACTAGGAATTTAACGATTTAAAAATAGAATATAATATTTTGTTATAAAAGCATAAGATTATTTAAACTTATTATATGGTTGTATAAATATAATTCTTAATTAAAGACTGACACCTAATATTTATTGGGGTTAATCCTTTTAATTTTTTCTTTTTTTATAAAAGCACTTGACTTAAAGTGTACTTTAAGGGCTATCTTAATAATGTAAGAGGTGAAGCTAATGAAGACGGCAGCAAGATATCATATTGGACAATTCAGTCAATTGACACACTTACCACCAGCAACTTTACGCTATTATGAACAAGAAGGTCTATTAGCCCCCGAGCGTGATGCATCTGGTCAACGTTTTTACACCGATGCTGATCGGTCATGGCTTGAATTTATCTTACATTTGAAGGGCACAGGAATGACAATTACCGAATTAAAGGAATATGTTGCTTTGCGTGCTCAAGGTGATGGGACGATTCCAAGCAGGCTAGCGTTATTAAAAGAAGTGCAGAAAAATGCAATGCGCCAGCTAGAGGAATTAACTGACAATATTAAGTTATTAAATCAAAAAATTGACTGGTACGAAGAAAAGCAAAACCGGACAATTTCAGATGATGAAACCTTTGCGGCATATTTGAAGCGAATTAAGGAGAAAAATCAAAATGAATAATCATGAAGATGAGGTAAAAAATGGTCTTTTTGCTTTAGGCGATAAAAACGAAGCATATCAAAAATATTTTATTGGTCAAAGCTATCTACAAAGTTTGGTTGCTGATCCTAAAGTTAATGTTGGTGTGGCAAATGTTAGTTTTGAACCGGGATGCCGTAATAACTGGCACAAGCACAATGGTGGTTTTCAAATTTTATTAGCAACTGCTGGTGAAGGGTGGTACCAAGAAGAAGGTCGACCTGCCCGTAAGCTTCATCCCGGTGATGTTGTTGTGGTTCATGATGGTGTTAAACATTGGCATGGAGCAACTAAAGATAGTTGGTTTTCACATTTGGCAATCACTGCCGGTACGCCTGAATGGCTTGAGCCAGTAACTGATGAAGATTATCAACAATTGGAGGATTAATAATGAAAAAACAAACTGCTGGGCGTGATAACTTAGGTGAATTTGCTCCTAAGTTTGCCGAATTAAATGATGATGTCTTATTTGGTGAAGTTTGGTCACGCAAAAAAGAAATGCCAGCACGTGATCGCAGCTTAATTACTTGTGCCGCTTTGATGGCACAAGGTGCTTTTCCACAATTAAAAGCTCATATGGGAATGGCGAAAACAAATGGCGTCACCAAAGAAGAAATGGTTGAATTAATCACCCACCTAGCCTTTTATTGTGGATGGCCGAAGGCATGGTCTGCTTTTGATCTTGCTAAAGAAGTATATGGCGAATAAAGCTGACTGTTTTTATGTTGTTTAAGAATCATAATCAGTTATAATACGAGTAATAAATACATGGTTTATTTCTAAGTAGGAGTATTATTATGTCTAAGAAAATTCTTGTATTACACACCGGTGGTACGATTTCAATGTCAGAAGATGAGTCAGGCAATATCAAACCGAACAAGCAAAATCCACTTGCAGAGTTGTCTTTAAATAATCAAGGTGAAGTGGAATTAGTGACAGAGAAAATTTTCAATGTGCCATCTCCCCACATGGATCCTAAACATATGTTACAACTTTCATTAAGAATTCGGCGAGCAGAAGAAGAGGGTTTTTTTGGTGCGGTAGTTACGCACGGAACGGACACTTTAGAAGAGACAGCAATTTTTCTAGATTTAACAATTTCGAGTAAAATACCTGTTGTTTTAACTGGTGCAATGCGCTCTTCAAATGAAATTGGGACTGATGGTTTATATAATTTTCGTACTGCAGTGATTGTCGCTAGTTCACCGGAATCGGTAGGTAAAGGTGTTGTTGTTGTGATGAACGATGAAATTCATTCGGCACGCTATGTAACCAAGACACATACGACTAATGTGGCAACATTTCGTACGCCAACATTTGGGCCGATTGGAATCGTCTCTGATGGTCACGTTAATTATGTGCAAACGATTAAACCGTTGCCGCATTTGCCAATTGATCATGTTGTCGATCGGGTCTTTTTGGTTAAGGCATATGCAGGGATGGGGTCAGAGCTTTTACAAGCTTTAAATAATTCATCGACTAATGGAATTGTGATTGAAGCGCTAGGTGCGGGTAATATGCCACCACAAACATTGCCAGTCTTGCAGTCACTTCTTGATAATCATATCCCGTTAGTGTTAGTTTCACGTTGCTTTAATGGAATAGCCGAACCGGTTTATGACTATGAGGGTGGCGGCGTCAACTTAGCAAAAATGGGTATTATTTTTTGTCGCGGACTAACGGGTCCTAAGGCTCGAATCAAGTTGTTGGTTGGACTTAGTGCTGGATTAAAGGGTAAAAAACTGGCTAAATATCTTAATAACTGATTGAAAATCGCTCATCATTGTTGGTGAGCGATTATTTGCTTCGAGGGCTATATAAAGTAAGTAGTTAACAACTTATTCATAGTTTTTATGCTATATTATTAAAATAATAGACTTATTAATATTCATAATTGCTTATTGAAATCTTTATTACATATTTGTGATATGCTTAACATAATTACAATTGAAGAAGTTATAGGAGGTTTACCATGACTTATCAAAATAGCATTATTTGGAAAGCTAATTACGATGTAGTTGTATTGGGATTTGGCGGTGCTGGTGCAACTGCGGCTCGATTTGCAGCAGATAACGGTGCTAAAGTATTGTTAGTGGATGCGGCACCGGAGGGTCATGAAGGTGGTAATACTCGCTATTCAGCTCAAGCAATTGGAACCAGTAAAGACTTTAATAAAACTAAAAAGTATTATCAAAAATTAACAAGACCAATGTCACTTGATGAAGATATGATTGATACCTTTGTTAAGGGGATGGTTGATATGCCTAATTATGTATCTAACTACTTAGGTGTAAAACCTTGGAGCGTTCGTGAATATGCTCCAGAACTTAGAGATTCATTTGAAGAGTATCCAGAATATACTGGAGTAGAATCTTATGATTTTACAACTGTCAACAAAGGATTATTTGATGCATCATTGTGGCATATCTTAAAAAAACAGGTAGTCAAAAGACACAATAAAATTGATGTTTTATATGAAACTCCAGCTCTTGAATTGATTCAAGATCCTGCAAATCAACAAATTACTGGTGTAGTAATTAAACATGATGGGAAAAAGCTTAATATCCAAGCTAAAAATGGTGTAGTTGTAGCTACAGGTGGTTTTGAAAATAATCAAAGAATGATTGAAGATTTTTTGGGTGCAACCAAACTAGCTCCGTTAGGTACACTATATAATAAAGGCGATGGCATTAGAATGGTGCAAGAGATTGGCGGAGATCTTTGGCATATGCATAATTTTGAATCTGGTGGCGTACTTCATGGAATGACTTTTGCTGTTCCAAGAGGTGAGCGCGGGCGAGTAATGCCTGCCAAGCAAAAAGAAATCATAGATCATGGTGCTACGTTTGTTGTTGGTGATGATGGTACTAGGTACTTTAATGAAACTGAAATACATCGACATGGTCATATTAAAAATCATGGTCAATGGAAAGTGCCAATGAATCAAGACCATCCATATTTGATTTTTGATGAAAATAAGAAGCAAGAATTGGATAACGATCCAATTATTGGTGAGTACAAACCATATTGTGATCATGTAATTATGGCCGAATCAGTTAGTGAATTAGCTGAAAAAATTGGGCTTGATTCTACGATTTTGCAAACTACAGTTGATCGCTTTAATAAGGCAGCAAATGAACAAAATGATCCCGAATTTCACCGTGATCCGCACTCTATGCGTGCCTTTGTTGGCAGTAAAATTTTTGCAGTTAAAATGGAACAAACCATGCTTAATACCCAAGGTGGTCCAAGAAGAAATACTAAAGCAGAAGTTTTGGATACTAAAGGTAATCCAATACCAAATTTGTACTCTGCAGGTGAATTGGGCGGAATTTGTGCTAATCAATATCAAGGTGGTGGAAACTTGGCAGAATGTTTGATTTGGGGTAAAATTGCTGGCGAAAATGCAGCAAAGCCAAAATCACACAATAAAACTGATGTAGCAAGCGGTGCATCAGAACAAGCAAGTTATTTAACTTCAGATATACAAACAGAAAATTATCCAACGGGTGAAAACCAATATATTGGTCGTTCAAGCCGTGGAATGGGTGATGAAATTGTTGTACGAGTTACCGCTGATAAACAGAAAAATCTGAAACAAATTGAGGTATTAAAACAAGCTGAATCAGCGGATTATGGGCAAAAAGCGATTAATATTTTACCTCAGGAAATGGTTGAACATAATAGTGTTGATGTTGATGCAGTCTCAGGTGCTTCTAGTACAAGTCGAGGATTACGGGATGCAGTTTTAGATGCATTAAACCAAATTAACTAGTAATTAGTTTAAAAAAGACCGTTGGCAACAATGGTCTTTTTGAATGGTTAAAGTTTATAATTAAGGTGAAATAATTTTATGTTAGTCAATTGGCAATTGCGGAGAATAAAAGAATGAATTTTACCCAGTTACGCTGTTTTATCAAGGCAGTAGATAATTCTAGCTTTACGATTGCGGCAGAGCGAATGAACTTTTCTCAATCGGCTGTTTCCAAAAATATTAAAGATTTAGAGAATACAATTGGTGTAACGCTAATTAATCGTGCCCATCACCGTATCTCTCTTACCGATGCTGGAAAGTATTTTTATCGTGTTGCTCGCAACATTGTCGATGATATGGATTATACAGTGGCATATTTACAAAGTAAGAAGAATGATCCAGAAACACTTTTACGAATTGGGGTGTGCGATACGCCATTAGAACAAAAGGTTTTGCCCATTTTTTTGAAAAAATTGCGAGCAGCACAAAGTAACCTTAATATCCAATTTGTCTTTGTGTTAAATAATTCAATTGGTGAATTACTCAATCACCATGTTGATCTATGTGCGATTGCCCGAGATGATGTTAATGTTGTGGATGATGTTCATTTTTCACCTTTAATTCAAGGCAGGGTGGTTTTGGCTTGTCCACCTAATTCGCGTTTAGCTCAAAGGTCACGGCTTCTTTTAGATGACTTGGAAAAAGAAGAACTTTTCTTACTTGATCCTAATAGTTCTTTGAATGTTCAAATGAATTTTCAAAACGAACTAATTAATCGCATGGGTATGGAACATATTAAGTTTGTCCAGGACTTTTTGGCAATGAACATTTATGTTAAAGCTGGCTGGGGTTATGGGATTATCCCAAACTTTATTGCTGATAACCGTGCCGATGATATTACTTATGTACCGATTGATTATCATGAGATTTCCCCATATGGTATTGTTTATATGGAATCTTTTACCAATGATTCTGTTTTAAAAGAAGTAATTACAACATTAAAGTTAGCAATTAATGAGTATTTAAATCAAAATAATAAATAATACACAAATTAATAGTAAACTGAAATAAGCTTGTGAAAGGCGCTAAAACGTTGATTCACAAGCTTATTTATGTTGGTTGGTAAAGATAGCTAATCGTCAGCATTCCATTTAGTAATCTTCAATTCTAAATTTAGTGCAAAGATTCACTTAATCCATAGTATTATGAAAGCGATAAAAAAAGTTACATTAAAAGTGAGGGATAAATATGGTAAGTACTTATGATGTGATTATTGCCGGCGCCAGCAACGCTGGTGCAATGGCAGCATGTGCTGCTGCTGAAAAGGGTGCCAAAGTTTTGTTAATTGATAAATCTGGCAGCTCCCAGTTCTTATTCCGTTCTTTCTTTGCGGCACTTAACAGTAACGCTCAACAAAGAGCAGGCATCAAGGTAGATAAAGCTAAATTAATGAATTTTTTAACGCTTTTCTTCCAAGATAATGTTGATGAAAGATTGCTTTGGACTTGGGCCAATCATGCTGATGAAACAGCTAATTGGCTAGAAGATAATATTTTAAAACCAAATGGTGGAATTTTACGTCCGCAAGAAGATGCTTATTACGAAACAATAGTTAATACGGCTTTCAATACCGAATTAGCGATTGCTACTCCCGATAATGGCTGGGCTCATTATGGTGAATGGGTACTCAATAAAGCGCAAGAATTAGGCGTAACCATTAAATATAATACCAAGATGGAGGAATTAGTCACTGATGATAATGGTAGCGTAACTGGTGTCATTACGAGTGATCGTGCTAGTGGTGAAAAAACTCAGTTTAATGCTAATAAAGGTGTCATTATTTGTACTGGCGGCTATGGCGGCAATGTTGATTTAATGAAGAAATGGAATCCGCTTGGTTACAAGAAGAATGTCTACTCTGATGGACCACGAGATGATGGTTCAGGAATTCTAGCCGGCTTAAAAGTTGGTGCTGCACGTGATGAAGAACCAGCTGAAATTATTTTTGATCGTGGTGCAGTTCCGGTTGGTACAAAGGCTGAAGATCATTATGAAATTGACTTTAAGGGACCAGGATATTTCTGGATGGGAGCATATCCACTACTTAAGGTTAATTTGAAAGGTGAACGTTTTGGTAACGAAAGTGTCCCTTATCAATTTGATATTAATGCAATGTCGAAGCAGCCGGGCTATCTTGAGGCTCAGATTTGGTCAGAAGATACCATGGATCACTTAGCACAATTTGATACACAGGGCTGCTCACGTTTAGGCTGGCCTGGTATTTATAATACTAAAGAAAATAAAGCCGAAATTCAACGGCGAATTGATGATGGAATGGTGCAAAAAGCCGATACGATTGAAGAACTGGCTGAAAAATTAGCTTTACCAAAAGACAAGTTGGTCGCAACAGTTAAACGGTATAACCAGATGTGTAAGCAAGGTGTAGATACCGATTTTGGCAAAGAAAAATTCAGATTATACCCAGTCGAACATGGCCCATATTATGGTGTCATAATGGGGGGACGTCTTCTTGCAACGCTTGATGGCTTACGGATCAATTCTAAGATGGAAGTGATTGATAAAGATGGTAACACAATTCCGCATCTTTATGCAGCGGGTAATGCTAGTGGCGGCTTTTTCTGGGGTTCATATCCAGACCGTGTTCCGGGCTTAACTTGCAGTCACGCCCAAACTTTCGGTAGGTTAGCCGGTCAATTCGCAGCAGAAAATTAGTTTAATTTAAAAAGGAGTTTTAAAAATGATGGATGAAAGACAAATGCCCAAGCTTTCAAATTATCGCTGGATAATTTTAGCCATTGCCGCATTATTAGATGCAATCAGTAGCTACATTCAATTTCAAATTTCAGCGTTGGCAACTCAAATTATGCCAGAATTACATATTTCACCAGCACAATTTTCAAGTTTATTGATGGCACCAATGCTTATTGCCGTATTCTTAAGCATTCCGGCTGGTTCTTTGGCTGATAAATTTGGAGCCAAAAAGATTGTTGCGATAGGCTGTGTTATTTCAGTTCTTGGTGCATACGGTCGTTTAATTGCACATAACTTTGTAACGATGATGATTATGTTATTACTTTTTGGAGTATACATGGCATTATTAAATGCTAATACATTAAAACTTTTTGGTACATGGTTTAAGCAGGATACTAATTTGGCGATGGGAGTTTTCTTTGCTTCTGCCAGCATTGGAATTATGTTGTCACAAGTTACCAGTCCAATGTTTCCAAGTGTTGAAGCGGCATATATTTTTTCATCAAGCGTCCTTTTGGTATTAACTATTTGCTGGGTCTTATTTGTTAAGGATATGCCAGCAGGTGAAGAACTTCCTCCAGAGGCAGTTAAACAAGATAGAGCAGAATCTTCAATGGAATTTTTCAAGACTGCTGCACGTAGTAAAAAGACTTGGCTAGTTGCTTTATCAGTTGGCTGCGGGATGGGTGCTAGTGAAGCCTTCTCAGGAATTCTGCCACAAGCATTTGTTGCCCGGGGAATGACTCCAGCCGGCGCCGGAATGGCTGCAGCGGTAGGTACAATTGGTAGTTTATGTGGCTCACTTTTTGGTCCAGCCTTAATTAATAAAGCGAGAAAAGCTAAGCCAGTGATGATGTTAGTTACGCTCTTAGGTGGATTATTAATTGCCATGACCTGGTATATTCCAATCGGCATGCCACTAACAATTGCCTTAATTTTAGGCGGGTTATTTGGTGCCATTACAGGTCCAATTATGCAGTCACTGCCAATTACTTTTCCAGAAATTGGACCTAAGTATGCTGGTTCTGCAGGTGGTTTAGTTGGGACTGTGTCACTGCTTCTATCATATTGTATTCCGGTTATCGTTTCAGCAATTGCTGGTAGAAATTATGCTTTAACCTTTATGATTCAGGGGCTTGTCTTTGTTATTACTATCATCTTTATGGCTATTTTGCCAGACGCAAATGATGCACGTCGTCGTAAATAAGTTATTTGATTAGTTAAGAAGGATTTTAATTATGGTAAAAATCACTACTAAGCCCGGTAAATACACTGGTTCCGGTCAAGGCAAGGAAAGTCAAATTAACCTTGAGGTCGAAGTGGGCTCAGATCAAATTATTAGCGTTAAGGCACTTGATCAATATGCACCCGGAAGTTTGGCCGATAATGCCTTCAAGAAGATGGCGCAAAAAATTGTTGCGCATCAGGATGTTGATGTGGATGTCGTTTCTGGAGCTTCCGAAACATCACGTGGAATAATCGAGGGAGTTAAAAATGCTTTAACAAAAGCTGATGTTGACTTTGAAGCACTAAAAGCTAATGGTGCTAAGACCAATATAAGTGCTAAGAAAACCATTAATGTTGATGTTGCGGTTGTTGGTGCTGGTGGAGCCGGTGTAGCTGCCGCACTTGCTGCTAGACAACATGGCGTTAGTGTTGCTCTTTTAGAAAAGACAATTTCGCCATTAGGTGCCAGTACCTTTGCCGGCGGGATGTTTGCCGGTGATAGTCAGCAACAAAAAGATCAAGACCAAGTCGTTTCTAAAAAGTGGCTTTATGATGAATATATGGATGCGTCACAAGGCTATATGAATTCAATTTTAGTACGCAGAATTATTGATGAATCTGGCAAAACAGTTGACTGGCTCAATGAAAATGGTGCAATTATGAAGTTGGTTGATGCCGGAACAGGTGGCAGTTTTGATCATATTGGCATGCCGGCAACTTTGCATGGTTATCAAGAAGGTGGTACAAAAGCCGTTACCAAACTGATTGAAAAGTTTAAATCTCTTGGTGGACAAATGTACTTCGGCTTTGCAGGGCAGAAGTTATTACAAGATGATGATGGTAAGGTAGTTGGCTTAATTGCGCAAGGTGACGATCAAGAATTACAAGTTAATGCTAAGAAAGTAATTATTGCAACAGGTGGCTTTGGCGGTAATGCCAAGATGCGCAAGCAATATCTGGGTGATGTCAGTACCCAAGGTCAGGTTCTACAAAATACTGGGGACGGTTTGAACATGGCTTGGGATGCTGGAACAGCTCGTCATATTAATGGTTCAACTCACTATTTCTGGCAAACTTTCAGCAATGAGGATATTGGCGCTATGGCCAAGTTAGTGGGACCGAATTGGATGCCATTAAATGCTTTAGCAGATTTTCCTAACTTACGGGTTAATAATCGTGGTCAGCGCTATGCTAGTGAAACTCATGCTTTGGATTTTGCAGTTCACGGTGCGGAATTATCAGAGCAGCCTAAGCAAACCGAATTTGTGATTTTGGATCAAGCGATGCTTGACAAGATTAAGGAAGGCGGCACGGTTGCGATTGAAGATCACTACGGTAAGTGGAAGAATAAGCGTGAATTCTATATGGAATTCAATTATCCGACTGATACCGACGAAAGTATTAAACGTGAACACGAAAAAACTGATTTTACAAGTCTTTTAAACAAATTGGCTTCTACAAATGTTGTCTTTATTGGCCAAACTATCGCAGAATTAGCTGAACAAATGGGTGTTGATCCTGATAATCTGCAAAAATCGATTACACAATATAATGAAGCCAAAAACAAAGGTGAAGATGATCTATTCTTCTCTGATACTAAGCGAATGATTCCGGTGGAAGAGGGACCATTTTACGCAGTTAAGTTTATTGCCCGCAATCTTGGTACATTAGGCGGTGCCACAATTGATGAAAGAATGCGTGCTTTAGCGCCAAACGGAGAACCAGTTGCTAACTTATATGTCGCAGGAGCCGATGCTTCAGGCATGTATGGTAAGGCTTATGTTGATTTTGAAGGCGGTACTTTGGGCTTTGCATATATTTCGGGTCGCTTAGCCGGAATTGATGCAGCCGAGTCAGTTAAGAAGAACAAGTAATTTTAAAAAGCATGGGCAAATTGTACATGCTTTTTATAAAATAATGAGGTCTGAATAATGGAAGAATATGATGTAGTAATCGTAGGTGCTGGGTTAGCTGGTTTTGCTGCCGCTACTGAAGCTGCTGACCAGCATTTGAAAACATTGTTGGTAGAAAAGGGCAGAACAACAGGTGGTACTGGCAATTATGTTGAAGGAGTCTTCGCTGCTGATTCTGAAATACAGCAAAAGGAAAATGCTGTTATTGATAAAGACGAATTGCTCAACGAAGAATTGACTTATTCTCATTACCGAGCTGATGGTAGGATGTGGCAAAAATACATTAATCACGCTGGTAAGAATGTATCTTGGCTACAAGATCACGGTGTTAAAATTGCAATGGTTGCCAGTTGGGGGTCTGGTGCAAGAACATGGCATTTGTTTGAAGGTAAAGGCCATGATGCAATTCACAATAGTCTTGAACCTTATGTTAAAGAAAAAGGAATTGAGATTGTAACTTTAACAAGAGTAACAAGTCTTAAGAAAAATAATGATCATACTTTTATTGTTACTCTGACTCAAGTTGAAGATAAGAGTGAGCGACTAGTCCGAACAAAGAATGTTGTTCTAGCAACAGGTGGTTACCTTAATGATCAAAAATTAATGCAAAAGACGCCGCATCAAAATCCAGATAATATTATTCCTGTTAATTCTGGTAAAAATACTGGAGATGGCTTGAGACTAGCATGGAGTTTAGGTGCCAAAAAATTCTTTACTGGTATGGCCATGATGTTTGGTGGTCAGCTAAAAGATCATACAATTCCTTCATTCAAACTGTGGGGAACCGCTATTTGGAGTTCTGTTTGTGATCAACCACAATGCTGGGTTAACGAATTGGGAGAGCGTTTTGTTGACGAAAGTGCAGCTGTAGTTAATTGGGCAAATGAGGGCAATGCCATGAACCGCCAAGATCGTGTTTTCTGCATCTTTAGTCAACAAATTTTGGACGATTTTACTGATAAATCTTATCCAAGGTCAATGAAGCCATTTGTTCCAGAGGATCGTTATCCAAGTTTGCGTTCTGACATTGAACAGGCAGAAAAAGATGGGCGCGAATATTTGCATAAAGCGCTAACCATAGAAAAACTTGCAGAAGAAATTGATACGCCAAATTTGCCAGCTTACATTGAGCATTATAATGAAATGGCAGCACAAGGTGAGGATACCGACTTTCATAAGCCAGCTAAGTATATGTTGCCAGTTGCTGGTGAAGGTCCATTTTATGCCATTGAATTAGGTGTTGGAGCCTATACGACTGGTGACGGCTTGCGTGTTAATATTAAAAATGAGGTTTTAGATACTAAAGGACGACCAATTCAAGGACTATATGCTATTGGCGGGGATGGTTCCGCTGTATTATATGGTGATACTTATGGAGTAAATGTACCAGGAACTCATGCCGGTTATTGTGTTTTTTCAGGTAGAAATGCCATCGAAAATATTGCGAGGAAGTAAAATATTAAAAATGAGTCTAAGGAAAAACAATAAATAAACAAAGAAGCTGATAATTTTCGTTAATTAAAACGTTAATTGATCAGCTTTTATTTTGGGATTTTTTTAATCTGCATGTCGCCACTTGGCGTCTGTCAAAATTCTTGCCGTTAGAAGGCCAATTGGTAAAGCAATGATAATCATTAAGGCATTCATAATCCAGTAAGCACCAATGTTAATATTTGTAATGCCAAAGTTGAATACAGCACGATACATATATAAACCTGGAACCATGATAACGATGGCTGGTACAGTAATTGCAATTCTAGGAAAGCCGACTCGATCGCGGACAAAACTAGCAATCAACCCCGCGAGTAGTGCACCAATGAATGCGGCCATGGCAGCAGGTGTATGTGAAAAGTCAACTAAACTTAAGCGTAGGGTGTTGGCAAAGGCGCCGATAGCTGCTGCAACTGTTGCCATTGCTGGTGTAGCATTGAACATGATTGAAAACCCATAAACCCCACAAAAACTAGCAATAATGCGAAATATTGTTAAGAAAAGAGGGGATAAATTAAGTGCGGGCATTGAACCAGGACGCAAATTAAGTAAAGTCGCCATTCCCCAACCCGCCATTGTTGCAATCATAACAACCAATATGGCGTATGCAAGTCGCTCAATTCCAGAACGCATATCTAGTTTTGACATATCAAGTCCGGAAGTGATGAATGGAAAGCCAGGAATGACATAAAGCATTGAACCAATATAACCGAATGCATGATGATAATCCCAATGAAGCATAGATTCGCCAAGCTTAAAGCCTAAAAAGTAAACAGCACACGAAATAGCTACACCCACAACAATTTTTGCTACTAAAGTAATTTGTTGTTTACCAAGCAAACCGCGGAAGTAATTTCCTATTGCGGCACCGAAAAACGTACAAAGCATTTCAGGCCATCCCCCACCAAGCAAAAAGATAAAACCAGCACATGCTACGCCTGCGCTTAGAGCTGAAATAAGTAGTGGATAACTTTTAGTATTGCGCTCAATTTGCGATAAGCGATGGTGAACTGCACCGATTGTGATGTAATCATTTTCTGCTTCAAAACGACGAACGAAGTTTTCAAGTTTATTTAATTTATTCATATTAACAGCGGTTGAAGCCAGCGATAAGGTTTGAGAATAAGATTGGTTATCAACATCAAAACAGGTATATTCAATAGTAATCAAACCAATATCAGCCGAACAGGTAATATTTAATGCCCGTGCAATTGTATTCATTGAATCTCTAACACGCCAAGCTCCAGTACCACAAGATAATAACATAATGCCAATTCTGCCAACTAAGGAGCCTTTTTCTACAAGTGTTGCGTCTTTGACCAAAGTATCATCTGAACTTTTAAAAAAATCTTTCCAATGAATTTTCATGTGATGTTTAGATGATAGATGATTTTCTACATTATTTGGATTGTTATGTTCCATTAATTAAAATTCCCCCTTAATAGCCAATTTTAATTTTACCACACCGATAATGGAGGAATTTTTTACGAAAATAAAAAAAGTCTGGTTAAATTTAATTTGTGTAGTATACTACATAAATAGAGGATAAATAATATGTCAAAAATGTTTTTAAATAATTTAGGACCCAAAATAAAAATCGCCAATACACTAATTGAAAAACAGTTGAATAATGAATTTGCTAAAGTATTTGATAAGTATTCTTTAACCGGTGCCCAAATTTCTTTACTGCTTTACTTATATGATTCTAAGGGCAGGACAGTTACCCAAAAAGAAATTGCTGATGCTTTTGTATTGAGTCATCCAACGGTTAGAGGAATTGTTAAACGGTTGGCTGATAGCAATTTAATAGCAACATCACACCTTGAGCATGATCAAAGGCAAGTTGTTCTGACCCTAACTAATCAAGGGTTCAATCTAATTAATGATAATGCTGAAAAAATACGCATAATTATGGATAACGTTAATCAACGAATTGTTCTAGGCTCTTCACCTCAAGAAGTTGAGAGGCTTGAACAGGCAATAGAAAAGATCATTTCTAATTTTTGATATTTTAATTTAACCAAAAATGTAGCTTACTACATATAAGGAGAACAAATGAAACAAGAGATTAAAAATATTTCTAGTCAACAAAGAACTACTATGATGGCAGTTTTGCTATTTGGAGCCTTTGTGGCCTTATTAGCAGAAACTTTTTTAAACAATGCCTTGCCGTCAATTATCAAATCATTTAATATTAGCCAAGCGACTGCTCAATGGTTGACTACTGCTTATTTGTTAGTGGTGGGATTAATGATTCCAATGTCGGCTTGGGTGTTTGAATCATTTAATTTACGGCAAAACTTTATAGCAATGATTGGCATCTTTTTTACTGGTTCGATAATTTGTATTTTTGCTTCTAATTTTTATGTTTTACTTTTGGGAAGAATTATTGAAGCAATTGCAGCAGGCGGCTTGATGCCATTTATTCAAAATGTTATTTTGATTATGTTTCCACCAGAAAAACGTGGCTTGGCAATGGGAATAACTGGTTTGGTTATTGGTTTTGGGCCAGCAGTCGGTCCAACAATTTCGGGTTTGATTTTAAAATATGCAGATTGGCAAATGCTGTTTATTATTCTAAGTATCACCAGTGGTTTAGTTGGAATTTTGGCTTTCTTTTTAATTCAAAACTTTACAGTACCCCATAAAGGTTCGATTGATATTATTTCGTTATTGGAATCAACTTTCGGCTTTGGCTTGATTTTATATACATTATCTGAAATCGGTAATACTGGGAAAATTTCACTGCTATTAATAATCACTTTTATACTTGGTTTGATAATTATTGTGTTGTTTTGCCTGCGTCAATTAAACATGAAAGAACCATTATTGGATATTCGTGTTTTTAAAAATATCGGCTTTGATTTATGTACGATGTTAAGCACAATTAGTAATATTTCAATGGTTGGTGTTGAATTGGTCTTACCTCTTTATTTACAGACAACTAGAGCAGAAACAGCTTTGACCGCTGGGCTAGTCATGATGCCGGGTGCGTTAATTATGATTATCTGTAACCCAATTTCTGGTATTATGTATGATAAAGTTGGCATTAAGAAATTGTCATTATTTGGCTTTGCAATGTTACTTCTAGGTACATTACCAATGGTAATATTTAATGCTCACTCTAGTCTAATATTAATTAGTGCTTGTTATGCACTACGTATGGTAGGTATCTCATTTACGATGATGACTACTTTCACAGCTGGAATTAATATGGTTGAAGATAATATGACAGCACATGCCAATGCCTCCTCATCGACTATCAGACAAATTGGTGGTTCATTAGGAACAGCCTTAGCAATGTTGGTAGTAACAGTTAGTGCTACCAGTTCAAAAGGTAATAAATTAGTAAAACTGACTAGCGGATATCGTTTTGGTTTCTTATTAATGCTGGGGTTTGCATTAATCGGGCTTGTGTGTTCATTTATGTTACCAGGTATTAAGAAAGATGAAGAATAAGTTATTTATATAAAATTAGGTTGTGAGGTAACTCATAACCTAATTTTTATTTATCAGACTTAGTCAAATTTAATAATTTTTGCATGAAAATGACGTATTTTGATTGTTAATGATTGATTTTATTTACTTAACAGAATAAAATACTTTGGAGGTGAATGGGATGCTCACTCAAGAGCGACAAAAATTAATTGAAAATCGTGTTAATCAACATGGCTTATGTCGGGTAAGCGACTTGTGTGCAATGACTTCAACATCCGAGTCAACAATTCGGCGTGATCTTAATCAAATGGAAGAAAAAGGTTTGATTAAGCGAATTCATGGAGGCGCTCAGTCGGTCACCAGTTTTGCTCATGATGTGTCACAACACATTCGTTTTACAATGAATCACGATGATAAAATCCGAATCGCCCAGTATGCTGTTCAGCACTATGTTCATGAAAATGACTACATTTTTATTGATGCTGGAACAACAGCTTACGAAATGGTGCCATTCTTGGCTAATATGGTCAACGTGACCGTTGTGACCAATGGTCTTGAAACTGCCTTAGGGGCACTTAACCATAATATTAATACTATACTTTTAGGTGGAAGAATTAAGGAAGATACACATGCGGTTGTTGGTCAATCAGCAATTAAGCAATTGAGGAATATGAATTTTGCAGCTTGTTTTGTTGGCACTAACGGGATTGATCATTCGGGGAGTCTGACCACTCCAGATCCTGAAGAAGCGGCAATCAAAAAATTGGCATGGAAACACGCAGAAACAACTTATATTCTTTCTGATATATCAAAGATAGGTGATCAAAGTTTTGCAACGTTTGGTAATATCAAAAATGCAATGTTGATCACTACTATCTTAGATAAAGCGCATCTGGACTTATTACCAGCTAAAATCAATTTGAAAGAGGTTAAATAATGATTTATACGGTCACTGTTAACCCTGCTTTAGACTATGTTATTCAGTTACAGCAGGTGAAAAGTGGGGAAGTTAATAGAAGCAATAATTGCTCATTTTTAGCGGGAGGCAAAGGAATCAATGTTTCTCAAATTTTGAACCAGTTAGGAATTGATAACACTGCTTGGGGATTCGTTGGTGGATTTACTGGTAAAGAACTTGTCCGTCAGCTTAATCAACGGCGAATTGTGAATGATTTTGTTACAATTTCTGATGCTACAAGAGTTAATGTTAAAGTTCATGCCGAAGCCGAAACAGAAATTAATGCTGCAGGTCCAAGCATTACTGAGCAGGAAATAACTGCTTTTAAGGATCGATTAAGTGATTTAAAAAAAGGTGATATTGTTGTTTTAAGTGGTTCATTGGCTCCCACCTTGCCACCCGATTTTTATCAGCAGTTGTTACCAACAATTACTCAGGCAGGAGCCAACTTTGTTGTTGATACTACTGGTCAAGCATTGCTGGATACACTTAGTTTTCATCCACTTGTTGTTAAACCCAATCATCATGAATTGGCGGAAATGTTTAATACAACGTTTAATTCTGATGATGAACTGCTTGATTGTGCTCGTAAATTGCTTCAATTAGGTGCACAAAACGTAATGGTATCAATGGCAGGTAAGGGAGGTTACTTAATAACTACTGATCATGTTTATCATGCTAAAGGTGCTGTTGGAACTGCTATAAACTCTGTTGGTGCTGGGGATTCAATGATTGCCGGCTTTGTAGGAACATACGTTAAAAATAATGATCCAGCTGAAAGCTTTAGAATTGGAATGGCTTGTGGTGCAGCAACCGCTTTTACCAAGGATATTGCAGTTAAGAGTCAGATTGAAGCTGTGTTACCGCAGATTAAAGTGGAACAAATTTTATAATTAAGGAAGGATTGTAATGAAAATTAAGGACATATTAGCTCCAGAATCAATGATTATGGAGCTAAAGGCAACTAATCAAGAAGATGCTATTAAAGAAATGGCGGACCTAGAGGTTGAGACCGGTATTGTTAATAATGAAGATGAATTTATTTCAGCAATATGGGCCCGTGAAAAAGAGTCGACTACTGGTATTGGTGACGGAATTGCAATGCCTCATGCTCGTAATAAATCGATTAATAAAGCACGGGTATTGTTTGCAAAGAGTAAAGCAGGAATTGATTATAATTCACTTGATGGTCAACCGGTTTACCTCTTTTTCATGATTGCAGCACCAGCAGGTGCGGATAATACTCACCTTGAGGCTTTAGCAAAGCTATCTAGTTTATTAATTAATCCAGATTTAGTCGAGGCATTGAAAAAGGCTCAGACTCCTGAAGAAGTAATTCAACTTTTTGAAGATGCAGAAGAAAAAACAGATGCAGAGAAAAAGGCAGAGAAAGAAAAGCCCGTTGTAAAGAGTGACCGACCTTTAATAGTCGGGGTAACTGCATGTATTAATGGTATTGCTCATACATATATGGCACAAGAAGCCTTAATTAAAGCTGGTAAAAAACTCGGTGCGGATGTAAGGATTGAAACCAACGGCTCCGAAGGTGTGAAAGACCAGCTGACCGCAGATGAAATTAAGCGCGCACAGGGTGTAATTATTGCTTCTGACAAAAAAGTTGATATGCCACGCTTTGATGGCAAACCATTAATTAATCGGCCTGTTGTTGATGGGATTAATAAACCTGATGAATTAGTTGAGAAAATTTTATCTGGTAATGCCAATGTGTACCATGCGGACGGTCAAGCGGGTGTCCAGGATAATTCTGGTGAAAATACCAAGCAAGGCTTCTGGGGATCCGTTTACAAAAACTTGATGAATGGTGTTTCTCACATGTTACCGTTCGTTATTGGTGGCGGAATTTTAATGGCTATTTCTTTCATCGTGGAAAACTATGCTGGTGGTCCTAAATCTCCTGCATTCATCTTCTTAAATAATGCTGGTAACATGGCCTTTGCCTTTATGGTACCAATCTTGTCGGGTTACATTGCTGAGTCGATAGGTGATCTGCCTGCTTTAATGCCCGGTTTTGTTGGTGGTTTTATGGCCACTGTATATAGCGGTGCATATGGTGGTGCATATGTTGCCAATGTGGTTACTAATGCAAAATCTCCTGCCGGATTTTTGGGTGGACTTGCCTCAGGATTTATTGCTGGATACTTGGTAGTTGGTTTAAAGAAATTATTCGCTAAGTTACCTAAGTCATTGGAAGGCATGAAGCCAATGCTGATTTATCCAATTTTAAGTTTGCTATTAGTCGCTTTGATTATGTATTACATTGTTAATCCGATTTTTAGTACGATTAACTTTGGTATTACCAGTTTCTTAAATCAAATGGGTACAGGAAACTTAACTGTTTTAACCTTGATTTTGGCTGCTATGATGTCAATTGATATGGGAGGACCTTTCAACAAGGCTGCTTATGTCTTTGCTTCTGGTGCATTTGCTAATGATCCTCATTCAACAGTGGCAGCTGTTATGATGGCTGCCGTAATGGTTGGGGGAATGGTTCCACCATTTGCGACTGCAATTGCAACTACTTTCTTTAAGAATAAGTTTACTGCTGATGAACGTCGTGCTGGTGTGACTAACTGGATTTTGGGCTTCTCCTTTATTACTGAAGGTGCTATCCCATTTGCTGCTGCTGATGCTAAACACGTTATTCCTTCATGTATTGTAGGTTCTGCAGTTGGAGGAGCTTTAGTCGGTTTTTGGCGAATTGGTGTGCCTGCACCTCATGGTGGTTTATGGGTATCACCATTAGCCAATCATATTGTTTTGTACTTTGTAGCTACAATCATTGGCTCAATTGTCGCAGGTGTAATTTTAGGTCTTTGGAAGAAAAATATTAAACAATCATAATTAACAACATAGTATTTAATAAAAAATCTCAATCGTTTGGATTGAGATTTTTTTAGTTCCTTTTTTTGGTTGTTTAAACTCCAAAAATGGTAATTAAACATGTTTTGTAAATTATGAAATTAATGTTATGGCATAATAAAAGATAAAACTGGGGTAGTCTAACATAAATTAAAGAAGTGAGTACAATTTGTTTAATCTATTTATTTTATTATCAGAGCGATTAGGTCTTATTATGGTACTGGCATTTATGCTAGTAAATATGCGTTTTTTTAGGAATCTAATTGAAAAAAGAACGCTTAAATCGCAGACATGGTTGTTTGTAATTTTTTCAATCTTTGTAATTATTTCAAATTTAACTGGGGTGGAGATTTCGAATTCAAAAGAGATTGTAACTCCACTAATTATTACTAAAATGTCTCAATCTGATTCGATTGCTAATACAAGAATGTTAGTGATTACCACAGCTAGCTTGACCGGTGGGCCTTACGTTGGAATGCTGGTTGGATTAGTAGGTGGCTTACATAGAGTCATTTTTGGTGGCTTTTCTGATTATTTTTATATTTTTAGTTCGGTCTTAATTGGATTCTTAATTGGCTTTTTGGGAGACCATGTTAAGAAAAATAATTTGTATCCATCTACACTTTGGACAGTGGTTTTAGCGTTGCTGGCAGAATTGATTCAGATGGCCTTTATTTTTGTATTCCGCGGTTTGGGATTGGTTAAATTGATTTTTGTTCCGATGATATTGCTCAACTCAATTGGCTCTTACTTGTTTATTGAGATTTTGCAGACTTATTTATCTAACGAAAGACAATTACGAGCAGTCCAAACTAAAGATGTTTTAGAACTGACTAACAAGACACTACCTTATTTTCGCAATGGGCTCGATCTCGATTCGGCTAAACACGTTTGTCAAATAATTAAAGAATATACTCATTTTGATGCAGTAGGCTTGACCGATCAAAGAAATGTTTTAGCTCATATTGGCATGGGAGAAGATCACCATATTTCAGGAGAACCAGTGCTTACTGATATGTCTAAGTATGTAATTTCAACTGGAAAGGAGAAGGTAGCGTATTCCAAAAAAGACATTGGCTGTCCTCACCACGATTGCCCTCTGACTTCAGCGATTGTTTGTCCATTAAGAGTTAATGATGCAACAATTGGAGCATTAAAGCTCTATTTACGTGAAGGACGGGAAATGACGGTTGTTGAGGAAAATTTGGTTCGTGGGTTAGCGATGATTTTTTCTGGTCAATTGGCAATTGGAATTGCTGAACATCAGACCAGCCTAGTTAATGAGGCTGAAATAAGAGCACTTCAGCTCCAAATTAACCCACACTTTTTATTTAATGCGATTAATACCATTGGGGCATTGATGCGGGTGAATGTTGATAAAGCGCACGAAGCATTAATGCAATTAAGTACCTATTTTCGACTCAGTCTTAAAAATGGTCAAAAACAAGAAATTTCATTAGAACAAGAAAAAAATATGTTGAAGCATACACAGGAATTGAGGCACTCCGCTTTCCTAATAAGTTTTCAATTGATTATCAAATCAAAGTACCGGCTGATACCTTGCTACCACCATTTTGTTTACAAATTTTCATTGAAAATGCCATTAGGCATGCTTTTAAGGGGAGAAAGACCGGAAATAAAATTATGGTTGGTTTGACAAAAAGGGGACAATCTTTGGAAATCAAGGTTAGTGATAATGGAAATGGAATCGATTCAATGGTTCTTGCTCGGTTAGGACAAGAAGTAATTGATGAATCACGTGGAAGTGGAACCGCACTTTATAATTTAAATCGACGACTGCAAGGGTTATACGGAACGAGTAGCAAACTTAAAATTGTAACCAGTTCTGCTGGTTCAACTTTCAGTATGAAAATACCAATGAAACAAAGCAAAAATATTGAGAAGATAGCAGGAGATTAAGTTGAAAATTTTAGTTGTAGATGATGAACCGCTGGCACGAACGGAATTATTATATTTAATTAAAAAGAGTCCAAGTCTAAAAAATTACCCGGTAACACTTTATCAAGCAGAAGATATTAAAGAAGCTCAAGGAATTTTGCTAAAGTATCCAATTGATTTATTATTTTTAGATATTTCATTAAATGATGAAAATGGCTTTGAACTTGCAGAAGAATTGAAGCAGTTAGCTCACGCACCACTAATTATTTTTGCCACCGCATATGATGAATATGCAGTTAAGGCTTTTGATATAGGGGCGTTTGACTATATACTCAAGCCATTTGAACAGAAAAGAATTGACCGTGCTTTAAAAAAAGCGACTGCAAATCTAACAGCTAAATTTCAGAAGACATCAAGTAGCGAAAGTGAAGTTTTAATTGTTGAACTTGATGATCGAAATGTGGTAATTAAAAAAGCAAATATAGTTGCTGCTACAGTTAATAACGGGGTATTAACGATTACCACTGTCAAACAAAAGTTTGAAACAAGGAAAACTTTGGCCTGGCTAAAGCAGCATTTAACTGATGTAACATTTGTCCAAGTTCATCGTAACGCTATCGTAAATATCGGAGATATTAAAGAAATTCAGCCGTGGTTTAATCATACCTTATTACTTTTGATGAATAATGGTGTCAAAATTCAAGTAGGTCGATCTTATCGAAAAGAATTAAAAAGAAGGTTAGACATGTAAGGACATAAATTCACCTTAATCGCATTGTGAAATCGCTTTTAGGTAATTCGTGGCTTATTTTTTGCAGTTCATCCAATAACCAGATACAATTTTCTCTATTTAGCTTATGGTATTACTTGAAAGCAAGTTGTGAGAGAAAGGGAATGGTTTTTATGGAAGAAAAGAAAGTGAAGTCAGCACCAATTTTGGTTCAGATGTTCATTTATGCCGCAATCTTATTTGTGTCACAAGTGATTTCAGATTTGATGCCGAAGTCATTTCCGGTACCAACACCAGTGATTGGATTGATTCTACTTTATGTGTTATTAACTACTAAAGTGATTAAGATAGAATGGGTTGACTCTTTTGGCAGTGTTCTAATTTCTTTAATTGGTTTTATGTTTGTTCCATCAGGAATTTCATTAGCAGCTAACTTGAAAATTATGAAAGCACAGGGAGTGCAGCTAATAATTGTAATTGTGGCAGCTACAATTATCTTGTTAGTGGTTATTGCATATACAACCAGATTTTTTAGTTGGCTTGTTAATAAGATAACCGAGAGTCAGGTAAATATACATCACAAAAAGAAAATAGGAGATGCTAAGTAATGAAGTTTATAACTAATCCGTTATTTGGGGTTTTCTTATCACTGGTCGTTTTCTTGATCGGTCAATGGCTATTCAAAAAGTCTAACGGCTTCTTTCTTTTCCAACCTCTGTTTGTAGGAATGATTTTGGGAATTGCTGTTTTAGCAATTTTAGCCAAATTCTTCAATACAACTACAGCAATAGTTTACACACAAGCCTATAAGCCTGGTGGAGATATTATTTTTTGGTTTATTACTCCGGCAACAATTGCTTTCGCTGTCCCGTTGTACAAGCGTAACGATGTTGTTAAGAAAAACTGGCTGGTAATTTTACTTGGCTTAGTTGTTGGTACATTTATTTCGATGATATTAATTACGCTTGTTTCTAAAGCAGTTGGCCTTGATAGTGTTGGTATTAAGTCAATGCTCAGCCAATCAGCTACCACTGCAGTTGCAATGCCATTAACTAAGTCAATTGGTGGTAATGCTTCAGTAACTGCAATGGCATGCATTATCAATGCGGTCGTTATTTATGCACTTGGTAAGCAACTGGTAAAATGGTTTAATCTCAATGAAGATACCTTAGGTGCAGGCTTAGGATTAGGAACTTCAGGTCACACAGTTGGTTCAGCTTTTGCGTTAGAATTAGGATCTGTTCAGGGAGCGATGGCATCCGTTGCCGTTGTTGCAACTGCTTTAGTTGATAATTTGTTGGTTCCAATCTTTAGTCATATGATTGGATTATAGTTGTTAAAAATTTTATTATTATGTTACTTACACTGAAAACGTACTGAATATCTGGTACGTTTTTTGTTTTAAAAAATGAATATAATTTATCACGATAAAAGAAAAATAACTGAAATGTAATATTAATCAGATTGTTAGCAATGTTTAATGCGTTACTTTAATCGTGGCGTTTTTTTAGTGTATAATTGTTATTAATTGTAAGTAACTTTAGTAGAAGTTACGGTTATTTTATTTGGCGATCCCTAACGATAGCCTAAAAATTGTAAAGGAATGACAACAATAATGAATTTTACTAAATTGAAAAAATTATTCGCTGTGACTACCTTAGGGTTACTAATGCTGACGCTTACTGGGTGTTCATCACAATCAAAAAAAACAGACAAAATTTCAATTATGACTACAACTAATGTTTATGCAGATATTGCAAAGAACGTTGTTGGCAAGTATGGCACAGCACAAGCAATTATTAAGAATGCCAATGTGGATCCCCATGACTTTGAGCCGACTACTAATGATGCTAAAGCTATGTCTCAAGCAGATATTGTTGTTGCTAACGGCTTAGGATATGACAGCTGGATGAATAAATTGGCTTCCTCTGTTGATAAAAAGCCTATATTAGTTGGTGAAGACTTGCTTGGCTTAAAAAAGGGAGATAATCCACATGTCTGGTTTGATTTGAAAATGCCTGCCAAGTATGTTGATTGGTTAGTTAAGGAACTAAGCCGTAAAGATCCACAACATTCACGATATTATCGCAATAATGGTCGTCGGTATTTGGCAGAGATTGCTCGTGTTCAAAAAGCTGCTTCAAAAATTGGTGGTCATCACCAGTCAGTCTATGTCAGTGAGCCTGTTTTTGATTATGCATTAAAGGCAGCTGGCTTCAAGGTTGCAGATAAAGATTTTGAAAAAGCAGTTCAAAACAATACGGATCCAAGTCCTGCAACAGTGCAAAAAATATCGCAGGGAATTAAAGAAAGAAAAATCTCGTTTTTTGTAGTTAATTCTCAGACTTCTAGTTCTACTGTTGATAATTTCGTTAAGATGGCCGATGAACATGATGTTCCTGTTTTAAAAATTCGTGAAACAATTCCAGCAAAAACCACTTATCTAGAGTGGATGACAACAAGTTATCAAAGTTTAGCAGAGATTGCACAAAAATAATATATGAGGAAATAAAAATGAAAAAATTAATTGCTACGATAGCTATGGTTATCGGAATGAGTACGATGCTAACAGCTAGAGTGGTGGAAGTTCATGCTAGTGCCCAGGGTAGTACAATAAATAGTAATGCTAAACAGGAAAGTTATGGCGGTCTGACCTATCTGCAGCAAATGTTGCAGCAGGAGGGGATTAAGTACAACTGTTTTTATACAGACAATCCGTTAAATTATCGTAATGGTAAACCTGAAGGAGTTGTCATTCATGAAACAGCAACTCCTAATGCTAGTGCACATGATGAGGCGGTCTATTTCAATCGTGAATGGATGAATATTTATTCTTATGTACATGCTTTTGTCGACCATAATGGTGTTATTCAGATGATGACGCCAGCATATGGTGTTTGGGGAGCCGGTCCTATCGCCAACAATCGCTTTTTCCAAGTAGAATTATGCGAAGAAAACAATCTTACTGATTTTACTAAGAGTATAAACAATGATGCAATTTATGTGGCTCAAATTATGCACAGATATAATATTGTTCCCGTTAATGCTGTACATACAGGTCAAGGAACAGTTTGGTCACATCGTGCTGTATCGCAGTTTCTTGGTGGAACGGATCATGGCGATCCTGATGGTTATTTTGCCAAATGGGGCTATTCTATGGATGACTTTTTTGACCTAATCAAATATTATTATGACAAACCAGGTTCGCAAGATTCACAAAGTTCGCAGGGAACGCAGAATCCAGACAATTCAGGTAATCATGATAAAGATAATCATACTTCTCAAAAGCCAACTTTGCCAGAAGCTATCGGAAATAAAACTTTAATGCACAATGCAAAAGTTTATGATGAAAATGGTGTAGCTACTTCTACAGAATTAAAAAAAGCTGGTGTAAAGCTTACTATTTATGGTGATAAGATAATTAAAAATAAAAAGTATTTACAAGTAGGACTAAACCAGTATGTTGTTGCCAGCAATGTTGAAGGAAAAATGCGACTTTTAAAGCATAACGCTTATATGTATGATGCAAGCGGAAATCGGACTAATCTAGGCAAATTGTTCCGCGGTAATTCTGTGCGAATATATGGCGGGGCACTCAAAATAACTAATCGCAAATATTATCAAATTGGAATAAATCAATTTGTTAAAGTTGGGAATTTCTGAATAACCAAGTAAGGAGTGTAAATTGTCTGATATTTTAGAAGTAAATAATCTTGCCATGAAATTTGACCAAGAATTAATTTTTGAAAATTTAAAATTTAAATTGAAGCAGGGATCGATGACTGCACTTTTGGGACCAAATGGGACTGGCAAAACGACTTTGATTAATATTTTAATGAAGATGCTAGTACCAACAGCAGGAAATTTCAAGTTTGATTCAAATACTCGTCTGGGATATGTGCCACAGTTTCGCAATATTAATCCAGAATACCCATTATCAATTGAAGCATTTGTTGGCTTAAATGCTCCCTTAATCAAGAATCGTAAAATTAAGCAGGCAATTAAAGCGCAACTTAAAGAAACAAATTTATATCAAATTCGAAATACTCGAATGGGTGAAGCATCGGGTGGACAAAAACAACGTGCATATTTAGCACAAGCATTGCTGGAAAATCCTAACATGATTATTTTAGATGAGGCAACAGCAAGCCTAGACCCACTTGCTAAGGATGAATTAATGAAGTTAATCAGACATTTAAATCAGAAGCATAAAATTACGGTATTGTTCGTAACCCATGATGTGCCATTGGCAAAAAAATATATGCAGGATTACCTTTATTTAAATCATCATAAAATTGAACAAGGGTCAATGGCACAATTTGAGGAGGCTTACGATTAATGTTTGCTTTTGGATTTATGCGTAACGCCTTTTTAGCTAGTACATTTATTGCAATTACCTGTGGTATTGTCGGTGTTTATGTGGTGGCGCGCAATTTTAGTTTTTTAGCACACACTCTTTCGGAGATTGGCTTTGCTGGAGCCGCTTTTGCAGTTTGGCTGGGAATTAATCCCCTATGGGGAATGCTGCTATTTACTTTGTTAGGGTCAGTTAGTGTTGGTGAGTTATCCCTGCATAGTGAACAAAAAGAATCATCGATTAGCGCAATTTCAGCGCTATTCATTGGGTTAGGGGTCTTGTTTTTAGCAATTTCAGGTAATAATAGCAATTATGCGACCAATATTCTTTTCGGCAGTATAATTGGAGTTGATAAGCAAGGGGTTTGGCAATTAATTATCTTATCTATTATTGTACTATTGCTAATTTTTGTTATTCAAAGACAATTGAATTTTGACTCTTTTGATCATATTGGTGCACTTGCTCACGGTGTCAAAACCGGCTTAGTTAGTTTGATTTTCTTGGTGACTTTGGCGATGTCGGTTTCAATTGGGGCTCAAATTGTGGGATCATTGTTAGTATTTATTTTGTTGACCCTTCCGCCATCAATTGCTAGTTATATTGGCAAGACTATTCCGGCAATGTTGGCTTGGTCAGTTTTCTTTGCATTATTAGGTGTTTGGCTTGGGCTCTATCTTGGGTTTATAACCAATTTACCAGTAACATTTTTTATTGCACTAATTGAAGTGATTATTTATCTTATTGCTTACTTTGTCAGTGTTATTAGACATAATTTATAAGTGAAGATAATATTTACAAGATAAATGTAATTGTTTTCACTAGAATAGGCGAACATATTGAAATTCAACTAACCTGTGTAAGCGATTTTATGTATAATGATAGTTGTGTAGTTTATTGAATAGAATTAACAAAAGGAGTTTTAAAAAATGACATCCTATTACAACGGTTTTCCGCAAAGTGATCGCGATGAAGCGATTAATATGATTAATCTTGATGAACTTGAGGAACGTGCAAAGAACGTTATGCCTGAAGGTGCATACTACTACATTGCTTCTGGTTCAGAGAATGAATGGACTTGGAGAAACAATACGACCGCGTTTAATCATTTCCAAATTATTCCGCGTGCTTTGACTAATATGACAGATCCTCAGCTTGATACTGAATTTATGGGCATGAAATTAAAGACCCCGGTTATGATTTCACCGATAGCTTGTCATGGAATTGCACATAAAGATGCTGAAGTTGCAACACAGATAGGTGCTTCCGCTGCCGGAGCATTGTTTAGCTCTAGTACCTATGCTAACAAGAGCGTTGAAGATATTGCTGCTGCTGCTCCAGAAGCACCACGCTTTTTCCAACTATATCTCAGTAAAGATTGGGATTTCAATAAAATGGTCTTTGATGCAGTCAAAAAAGCCGGCTACAAGGGAATCTTTTTAACAGTTGACGCATTAGTTTCAGGATTTAGAGAAGCTAATTTACGAACTAAGTTTGCTTATCCAGTACCGTTAGATTTCTTTACTCGTTACCAGGGTGCTAAGGGTGAAGGTCAAACAGTTGCTCAAATGTATGCTTCATCTGCTCAAAAGATTGGTCCGGAGGATGTGAAACGGATTAAAGAAATGTCAGGGCTGCCTGTTTTTGTTAAGGGTGTTATGTGTGCTGAAGATGCTTATCTTGCAATGGGTGCCGGTGCTGACGGAATCGTTGTCACTAACCATGGCGGTCGTGAAGTTGATTGTGGGCCTGCAACAATCGATATGCTTCCAGAAATTGCTAAGGCGGTTAATCATCGTGTACCAATCATCTTTGATTCAGGAGTTCGGCGCGGTTCACATGTCTTTAAGGCATTGGCACTTGGTGCCGATCTTGTTGGGATTGGCCGGCCATACCTCTACGGGTTAGCATTAGGTGGAGCAAAAGGAGTTCAATCGGTAATTGAGCAACTAAATAAGGAATTATTGATCGATATGCAATTAACTGGTTGTAAGACGATTGAGGATGTGAAACGAGCAAGAATAACGCATATTAACTATACGGCTGATAATTTGAGATCAAATACTGATCCTGCAAGGATTAAGCCATATCCTGTCACAAAAGAAAATCAAATGAAAGTAGATGACTCGGATACTGTTTCAGGTGCATCTCATTCATAATTAATTGTTTGCCTGTTAATGGGCATTGTTTAATTTTGAAAAGAATCACTATTGTAAAAATTGATAAAAACCCCGAAGTTAGGACAACTTCGGGGTTTTTATTATAATCAAATTTAGGAGACTTACTAAAATATTGAAATTTAAGTTGTAATTCTATAAAATAAATTAAATTATAATTATATTTATTTATTTTTGTTATCAATTAACTAAAATTATATAATTAAATTATTATATTTTTGTGGTAGGTTCTTTGGATGACTGCTATCTATGCCGAATTTTGAATTAGTCGTTGTACTTTTATTTTTTGATTATTATAATTATTTTTATTACATACACGGAGGGAAAACAATGAAAAAAGCATGGAAATGGCTTGAAAGTATTCTATTGTTAATGATACTACTAACCATAATCCCGCAAAATGTTGGTGCTGCTAGTAAAACAGCACCCAAGGTGACAGATAATTATTTACAAAAAGTTAAACAAAAAGGCGAACTGATAATGGGGACTAGTCCTGATTTTCCTCCATATGAATTTGTCAAAAATATTAATGGCAAGTCGAAAGTCGAGGGAATCGATGTTGAAATCGGAAAAAAGGTGGCGCACGATTTAGGTGTTAAGCTGGTTGTCCGGACAATGGACTTTGATTCATTACTGGTAGCATTAGAAACCGGCAAAATTGATATGGTTATTTCCGGTATGGATGCAACGCCAAAACGGGCACAAAGTGTAGACTTCAGTCATGCATATTACAAAAGTGGCCAGGATCTTTTAATTAGAACTTCCGATAAGAATAAATATCATGATTATCACTCATTTGCCGGCAAGGCAATTGGTGCACAAACCGGTAGTTTACAGGCCACGCTTATTAAGCAGCAGGCTAAAAAAGTTACATTAAAAACAATGGATAAAGATAGTGATTTGATTTTAGGTTTGCAAACCAAAAAGTTTGATGCTGTTGCCGTTGATACGGCTACTGCCGGTGCTTTTGCAAAGAATACTTCTGGTATTACTGCTATTCCATCAGGCTTTAAAGTTGATTCAGCTGGCTCAGCAATTGCCTTTCATAAGGGGGCAAAGAGCTTAGTGAATGCAGCTAATAAGTCGATAGCAGAAATTAAACAAAAAGACCTGATTAATCAGGTTTATTTACCTAAAGCTGGTAAATATTTGACCAATGGTAAAAACCAAAAGGCTGCTAAGGTCTCTAATTCAATGTGGGCATATAAGGATTTCTTTATAGCTGGTGTTGGGTATACTTTATTCATTTCAGCAATTTCGGTTTTCTTCGGCTTCTTACTTGGTGCAATCTTAGCGTTAATGCGGTTAAGCCATAATCAATTTGCTCATACAATTGCTACGGCCTATATTGAATTTGTCCGGGGAACGCCATTAATGGTACAGTTGCTTTTTATTTATTTCGGGTTAGGGCTAATTATTAATATTCCGGCATTATTATCAGGAATCATTGCTGTTGCTCTTAATTCTGCTGCTTATGTGGCTGAAGTAATTCGTTCGGGGGTTAGTTCAATTGCCAAAGGACAAACAGAGGCTTCACGTTCATTAGGGCTTTCTCGCTCAGCAACAATGCGTTATGTGATTATGCCTCAAGCAATGAAAAATATTTGGCCAGCTCTTGGTAATGAATTTGTTTCCCTTATTAAAGAAAGTTCAATTGTATCAGTCATTGGAGTTAAGGATTTAATTTACCAATCGCGAATTGTTCAAGCGGATACTTATCGAGGTGTTATGCCCTTAGTCATTACGATGATTTTATACTTTATTATTACTTTTAGTTTATCCAGTTTAATGAAAGTATTTGAAAGGAAAATGAAACATGACTAATGAGACAGTGATTAAAGTTGAACATTTAAAAAAATCGTTTGGTCAAAATGACATTTTAAAGGATATTAATGCTGAGGTTCGGGATGGTCAGGTTATTTGTTTAGTTGGACCATCTGGTGCTGGTAAAAGTACCTTTTTACGTTGTATTAACTTGTTAGATCAGCCAACTGCGGGGAAAGTTTTATTTAAAAACAAAGAATTAACAGCTTTAAGTGAAAATCAACTTGATACTTTACGTGAAAAAATGGGTATGGTTTTCCAACAGTTTAATTTATTTCCCCATATGAGTATTATTGAAAATATTAAGTTAGCTCCGATGAAAGTTAAGCATGTTAGTGATAAAGAGGCTACAGCAACGGGAATTGAGCTCTTAAAACAAGTGGGACTGGAAGATAAGGCTGATACTTTTCCAGCCAGTCTTTCTGGAGGGCAACAACAGCGGGTTGCTATTGCGCGAGCCTTAGCAATGGGACCAGAAGTAATGTTATTTGATGAACCTACGTCTGCACTTGATCCCGAGATGGTTGGTGAAGTTCTTAAAGTAATGCAGGATTTAGCACAAAAAGGAATGACGATGGTTGTTGTAACGCATGAGATGGGGTTTGCCAAAAACGTTGCTGATGAAATTTGGTTCATGGCTGATGGCTATATCCAAGAAAAGGCGAAACCAGAAGAATTTTTCTCACAACCAAAAACACAAAGGGCTCAAGACTTTTTGGCGAAGGTATTAGAAACGTAAGAGAGGGAAAATTGTGGATGAGAAGCGTGCAATAAAGATTTTGACTGATTTATTAGCAATTGATTCGGCGAACGATCATGAAAGCTTAGTGGCAGACTATATAGCAGCTTTATTTGCTAATTACCCAGTCCAAATTGAGCGTATTACTTATGAACCTGGTCGGGATAATTTAGTTGTTACACTAGGCAATAAGGGACCGTTATTAGGCTTTTCTGGTCATGAAGATGTTGTAGATGCTGGGAATCAAACCAATTGGCAATTTCCACCGTTCACACCAACGCTTTATAATGGAAAAATTTATGGTCGTGGAGCCAGCGATATGAAATCTGGATTAGCTGCGATGATTGTATCAATGCTTGACTTACTTGAGAGTGGCAAAAAGTTACCTGGTCGAATTCGTCTTTTGGCTTCAGTTGGTGAGGAAACTGGTGAATATGGGGCTGCACAATTAACCAAGAAAGGTTATGTTCAAGACTTGGACGGACTTATTATTGGTGAGCCATCCAATTTTAATATTCGAGTAACACATAAAGGTATAATTGATTATTATGTGTCTTCAAGTGGAAAATGCGTACATTCCTCTATCCCACAAGAAGGTAAAAATGCTATTATGCCACTAATTCAGTTTGCACAACAGGCGCAATCTTTAATGGATGGTCACCAAGAAAAAGATCCTATTTTAGGTTCTTTGACACATGTAATTAGTCAGATTCAGGGTGGTAATCAAATTAATTCTGTGCCAGATCAGGCTTGGCTTTCCGGTAATATTCGGACAACTCCGAAATATCCGAATGATCAAATTTGTGGTGAGTTAGAACAGATAATTGCAAAATTAAATTCTCAAGGAGCAAAGCTTTCAATTCGTTACAGTTATCCTGAAGTACCCCTACCAGATCAATCTAATAGTCAATTAGCCAGATTGGCACAAGAAGTTGTTCAGCAAGAATTTGGTAAAGACTGCGAATTTACAGCAGGAACAGGTGCGACTGATGCCTCTGAATATATTCAGGCTGGTAATTTTCCTGTAATTATTTTAGGGCCAGCGGAAGGTAAAACTGATCATCAACCAAATGAATTTATTGAAGTAGCAGATTATCTTGATGGCTGCAAGTTATATCAAAAGCTTGCATGGCGCTTCTGGCAGGAGCGGGTTTAATATAATCAAAAATCACTTTCCTATATAAAATGATGAAGTGATTTTTGTTTTTGTTATTTAAAATTGTTTTTGATAATACTTTTGAATTCCTCAAGGCGTTGAGCAAAAGTTTTAAAAGCTTCCTCCAAATAATCGGGCTTGGTCATGTCTATTCCTGCTTTTTTCATGATTTCAACTGGATAATTACTTGAACCGGATTTCAAAAAATTAATGTAGTTTTCTTTTTGTGTATAAGTTCCGTGGACTATGTTGTTAGCTAGTGCTGTCGCTGCAGCAAAACCTGTCGCGTACTGATAAACGTAAAAGTTATAATAAAAATGAGGGATTCGGGCCCACTCTTTATCAATATCACTATGTTCTTCAACAGCATCCCCATAATAACGCTGATTTAATTTGCCGTAAGCGTCATTAAGAAAGTCTGCGGTTAATGGTTCACCTTGAGCATCCATTTCATGGATATACTGTTCAAATTCAGCAAATTGGGTTTGTCTGAATAAGGTACCTTTAAAGGAATCAAGATAGTAATTAAGTATAAAAGCGCGCTCTTTTGGTTCAGTAAGATGATTGAGAAAATATTCAGTTAAAATATTTTCGTTAGTAGTTGAAGCAATTTCTGCTACAAAAATAGGGTAATCGCCATAGGCGTAAGGCTGATTTTGTCTAGTATACATGCTATGAACAGAATGACCGGTTTCATGGACTAATGTGTAAAGAGAATCAACGCTATCATTCCAATTGAGTAATTCATAAGCATCTGTGTCATAGCTACCGCCAGAATAGGCACCTATTACCTTATGTTGTGACTCAACGACATCGATAACGCGGTTGTTAAAAATGTAATCGACTTGTTTGAGATAATCACTTCCGAGAGGCTCTAGAGCTTCTTTTGTTTTATTTTTGGCTTGATCAAAAGTATAAGAAAGAGAGGGCGTGCCAGTCAGTGGCACATACATGTCCCACATTTGTAAGTCATCAAGTTGTAAAAGCTGCTTACGTAAAAATACGTAGTCGTGTAGCAAGTTAAGATGGTCGTCTACTTCTTTGATTAAGGTATCATATACTACTTTAGGAATACAATTTTCACTTAGGGCATTATTACAAGCCGAATCATAATGATGAATATTAGCGAGATAATTATGCTTTTTGACAACGCCTGCCAATGTTGATGCAAGAGTATTTTGAAATTGCCCATAAGTTGCATACATTGAATCAAAGGCATCATGTCGCACTTCACGCTTTTGCGATTGAATTAACAGCGAATATAGGCCATCAGACAATTGCACCATTTCACCATCATCGTTTTGGACATAACCGTATTCCATATCGGAGTTTGTTAATACATTATAAGTATTTTCGGGATTTTCTAGGGCATCTCCCGCCGCTGCAATCAATTTCTCATCATTAGAAGATAAGGTATGTGGTTTCATTTGAATAATTTCATCAAGCAGATGCTGATACTTATTTAAATACGGCTCTTGTTGCATAAATTTATGCAATTTTTCTGGAGAAAGATTTAAAATAGTAGGATTGATAAAAGCGGTAACTGATTCAAATTCATTAGCAAGAGTTTGTGCTTGCGCAACATACCCCAGATAATGTGTATTACTTGTATCAACATCACTTGCCATAGTGGCATAAGTATAGACTTTTTCAAGGCGCCTGCGTATATCAAGAATTTTGGTTAAACCAGTATATAGTTTTTGACCAGATGATATAAAGTCAGAGCGTAACTTAGATAAAGTGGGAATTTCTTGTTTGATTTGTTGGTATTCGGCTATCCACTCATTGTCAGATTTAAAAACACGAGTAAGGTCCCACTTAAGTTTAGTTGGAACTTGCGTTCTTTTAGGAATTGTCATTAGAAATCTCCTTTGAAATTTAGTAATAATTGTGCTCAAAAGCAAAAAATAAGATATTATTAATTATATTTGATAATATTTTAATTCAAGTTCTTAAGTGATACAAATAAAGATGCATAATATGGATGGAAGGATTAAATAAAGGAATGGATCCAAATTCAAAACGTAGAGAAGATTACCGTAAGAAACAATCATCGTTAAATATCCAGCGTAATCATGTCTTGGCTGGTCCAACAAGTACGCGTCACGGTAATTCCTTTGCTCGCTTATGTGGTATAGTTGCTGTTATTTTTGTGAGTCTGGCACTTGCATGGACAGCACACATGTATTTTGCACTCCATAGTGCCATTGATGGTGAAGGTGGTAATACAGCTACATCAGCTCGAATTGCTAAACGTCAACCAATTTCGATTTTAATTCTAGGTGTTGATCAAGGACTTGAGGGGCGGCATGATCGCGGTAATTCAGACACTATAATACTGGCTACCGCTAATCCAGCTAAAAGTAAGTCGACAATGACCTCAATTCCTCGGGATACTTTAGCCAATATTTTGGGCGATCCAGGTGATAAATATAATATTTTTAGGATAAATTCAGCTTATGGTGTAGGTGGTAGTTCAGCTGCAGTGAAGACGGTATCTGCGTTAGTTAATGTTCCCATCTACTACTATGTTGAAGTTAATATGAAAGCATTACGAAATTTGGTTAATGCAGTTGGCGGAGTAGATGTCAATGTCCCATTTAGTTTTTCGTATGATTGGTGCGATTTTCATAAAGGTAAGCAACACCTTAATGGTCGACATGCTGTTGCCTATGTTCGAATGCGACATGACGATCCTAGGGGAGATTATGGCCGACAAGTTCGTCAGCGACAAGTAATTACGGCTGTTGTTAATAAGGCGATTTCAGTTGATACTCTTGCGAATTATCGTAAATTAGTTAAAATTTTTACTAAATATGTTAATACGAATCTAACTTTTAATGATATGCTAGCTTTAGCATTAACCTATCGCAATTGTTCGCAGCATATTGATAGTGATTATATTCAGGGGCATGATGCGTGGATTAATGGGTCATCAATTCAAATAGCATCAACTGCTGAATTGCAACGAGTATCTAATAAATTACGTCTGAATTTAGGGTTAGATAGTGAGATTCTTGATAACGATGAAACAAGGCTCAATAAAATGAATGAACAAAATAACAATATTAAATGGAAAGATCCTACTCCATTTAATAATTATCAGATCTATCAATCAGTTCTTTCCAATGACTCTGATGCAACAACTAATAATCAAAATTCTGCAAATTAATAATTTCTCACTGATTAATTAAAAAATTTCAAGATGTGGAGGCTAAAGGATGCATAAGCAAAGAGTTTTTCCTATTGTCTATGGGATTATTTCATCATTAATCGCATTTATTGCTGTTTTTTTCATTAGTAATCGAACTTTTAAATGGTCTTTACCTATAGCTGTTATGGTAGCTAGTATCTTTGCAATGTTTTTCTTTGTTTTATCATGGTTTCGGGGTCATGCTTCAGTTGAAATTAAACGCATTGCTCATGAATTTCAGTTATCTGATGAGGATTTAGCACAAATTACTGGAATGAAGAGAAGTGACTTTCCAATTTATCATGATCGCTTACAGTTGATTCTTCCTAAGCGATATTGGCCTAAAGTATTAACAGCCCTACAAAAATTTGAGCGGGACCAAAAATAAGTTGTACTTTATATGAAATTATTAATTAAGAAGTTAGATATTATTTACAAGGTAATACCTAACTTTTTTATTGAATAGCAATTATTACTTGATTAATTTAAAAAAATTTAGCTGGCGAACAAAAACAAGCTAAAGATATAACTTTATTATATACTAGAGCAAGTTGTTTTTTACTTTAAGGGGATAGATAATGAGTTTACTGACTGTTAATAATTTAGGCCAGCACTTTGTTGATAAAACATTATATGAAGATGCAAATTTTGTTTTGAACAAAGAAGATCACATGGGAGTTACTGGACAAAATGGTGTTGGTAAATCAACTTTAATTAAAATTTTAACTGGTGAAATTTTACCAGATGATGGTCAAGTTAAGTGGCAAAGTCGGGTAAGTGTTGGTTATTTAGACCAGTATGCTAAGCTGACCCCAGGAGTTACAATTCGTGACTTTTTGAGAACCGCTTTTGCGCCACTTTATCAACAAGAAAAAGAGCTAACAAAGCTGTATATGCAGTATGGCGATAATGGTACTAATGAATTGCTGCAAAAGGCCGGTAAGATACAAACTTACTTAGAAGAGCATAACTTTTATGGAATTGATACGGAAATTGAACGAGTTGCCGCGGGATTAGGATTAGCTGATTTAGGTTATGATCATGATGTGGCAAAATTATCTGGTGGACAGCGATCAAAAATAATTCTGGCCAAGTTACTTCTGCAAAATCCAGATGTATTATTATTGGATGAACCTACAAATTATTTAGATGTAACACATATTGACTGGCTTGTAGATTATTTAAATGATTTTTCAGGTGCTTTTATCGTTGTCAGCCATGACTATGATTTTCTAGACCGAATTGCTAACTGTATTATTGATGTTGATTTAGGGACAATTACGCGGTACACGGGAACACTTAAACAGGCAATGCGCCAAAAAGAAGCCAATAAAGAGACCTATTTAAAGGCTTACACTAATCAACAGCGCAAAATTTCCAAGACTGAAGCCTATATTCGCAAGAATAAGGCGGGAACCAGATCCAAGAGCGCAAAGTCTCGAGAACGTCAACTTGCTAGGATGGATATTTTAAACCCTCCAAAAGAAAATCGGCATGCCCACTTTGAATTTCCTTATGTTGCAACTGCCTCAAATTTACTGTTGCAAACACAGGATCTGGTCATTGGATATAACGAGCCACTAGTTAAAAAAGCATTTAATTTTTCTATTGGTGGTAAAGAAAAAGTTGCTATCACAGGTTTTAATGGTATTGGTAAATCAACCTTGTTGAAGACTTTATTAGGCCAACTTAACCCACTTGCAGGTTCTTTTGAAATAGTGACAACTGCTAAAATTGCTTATTTTAAACAAGATTTAATTTGGCCCAATAATAACATGACTCCGCTTCAATATTTACAAGAAGAATTTGAACGTAAAAGGCCAAAGGAATTACGTGGAGCATTGGCTAGATTAGGGGTAACCGCCCAGCAGGCAATGAGTCCGTTAAAAAAATTATCCGGTGGCGAGCAGGAGAAGGTCAAATTAGCCAAAATGCAATTCGAACCAGCCAATTTATTGTTTTTGGATGAGCCAACTAATCATTTAGATCGTGATTCCAAGGATGCTTTAAGAAAAGCAATAATTAATTTTGCAGGTGGTGTCATTATTGTTAGTCATGAGCGAGACTTTTTCCAAGGAAATTGGATTGATAAAACAATTGATATTGAAACGATGAAATAAGTTTTGAGGTATAGAATTGTGAATGAGCAAGATAAGACTTTTTACCAAGAGTTGTTAGATACTTGTTTGACTGTAGGTGAATTGATGATTGAGGGGGGGAGTGAAATGTACCGCGTAGAGGATACAATGATTAGGATTGCGAAAACAGCAGGGGAACCAGATCCGCGTGTTTTTATTGTTCCAACGGGAATATTCATGAGCCTAGATCGAGGAAATTATTGTCAAACGGTGCAAGTTCATGAACGAAATATTAATCTTGAATTGGTGGATCGAATTAATTCATTGTCAAGGGCATTCGCAGATCAAAAAATCAATTTGCAGCAGGTCAGAAATGAGGTAGATAAAATTGCTCATGGAAGTTATCCGACATTTCCAATCTGGTTACAGGCTGTTGGGGCTGCTATAGTTAGTGCAACTTTAATGGTTATGTTTATGAATAATTATGATTGGATTGATTTTCCAGCTGCTGCAATAGTTGGAATGTGTGGCTTCATTTCTTTTTACTATTTTAAACGATTTACAAACGTTAAATTTTTGTCTGAACTAGTTGCTGCCATTGTAATGACAACAATGGCAGTTGGTATGGATCACATATTCCCTACAATGGTCATTGATCATATCTTAACGGGAGCACTAATGCCGTTGGTTCCAGGCTTAGCTTTAACAAATGCTTTGCGTGACTTATTTAAAGGTGACTTGCTTTCTGGAATGGTTAAAATTTGTGAAGCATGTTTAACTGCTTTTGCCTTAGGTGGTGGCGTTGGAATTATATTGAAGTTTTTAGGAGCATAAAAATGCCATTGTGGTTAGAAATAATTATTAATCTTATTTTTGCTTATGGAGCTTCGGTTGGTTTTGCGTTGACAATCAATGTTCCACGAAGAGTTTTGAATTTGAGTGGAATGGCGGGGGTTATTTGCTGGATAATTTATTGGCTGGCAATGAGAGCTAATATGGGGCGCTTAATTGCAAACTTACTTGGGTCCTTTGCTGTAGGAATTTTGGGAATTATTTTTGCAAGAAGAAAGAAGTGTCCAGCAACGGTATTTTATATTCCAGCTATTGTACCACTTGTACCCGGAGTTCCGGCTTATCAAGCGGTGCGTAGATTGACTTCTGGCAATATTCAAGGAGCCAATGATGCTATTTTGCGAGTGATTGTAGTTACAGGAGCAATTGCATTAGGAATGCTATTATCTAATATGTGTGTTGAAATCTTTTTCAGAATAAAAAAATTTTACAAGCGAAATAAAGATGTTTATAATAAGTAATTGCGAGTCGACAAAAACGCGAGATGCGGATTTGGATAAGGACACCCGCCTTAAGTGGCAGACACGGGAAGTGTTGGTCGTTGACTAACCTGATGTGAACAGAAGTGGTCACTCATTGTAAAAATGAGCCTTGATTTAAAAAGGGCAGGTTCTTAATTGAACCTGCCTTTTTTGTTATTTTAAAAATAATGCCTGCTTTCCTTGCTGATTATAGCTACGTTCTAGTCCACTCCAGGAAACTTTTTTATTTTTTTGACCAAAGGGATCATTAACGTAAATTTGCCTTTTTTCCTTGTTAAAACCTGTAAGAACACAAGCATGTGATGATGGCGTAACATGCACTATTCCTTGCTTAGTTGACCAAGTTTGCATGTCTTTAACGCGGTCAAAATTAGTGGTAGTAATAATCAACACGGGGTGACCCTCAGATACCAGTTTTACTACTTGAATAAAGTCGTGTCCAGTAAAATTTTGAATACGATTAGTATATTTGCGAGCTACCTGCATTAAGGGCTCGTTATAAACGCACCATCCTGCATTTGCTAGACTCATATAGCCCACAAAACCGACATGGGGATTTCCACGATACTGACCATTATCAGTAAAAGAAGCAACATGATTAATCTTTTCTGATAGGTCTAACTTAGTTACTTTAATATTATAATAGCGCAAAAGCATAGCTAAAGAGGTTACTTCACAGCCATTAGGCAGCTCTGGGTACTGATTTTCTAAAGGAACATTTATCTTCTGCTTCGAATTGAGAGTTAACCAATCATAATGATTTATGATCTCTTTTGAATTTAGGCAAACAAAAATAAGCCCCACAATAAGTAAGCCTGATACAACTTTAATTAAAACCTTGTTGAAGAATTTCTTTTTAGTCATAAGGTATTTATATCATGAAAAATAGTGTAAAGCAAAAATCGCTCAATAAAATGAGCGATTTTAATATTTTTATTAATGGTTAAATTAATGGTGACTAGCACCAGATAGAGAATCCATAGTATGGTCAGTGCCTTTAACATCCATTCCTTCGACGTCCATTCCTGGGCACCAAACTTCATCCATTGGGATTCCTTTTTCTTCAGCAAACGCCTTGGTTAAGGTTTCCATATCCATCAAATCATATTTCTTATCTGGTTCTTTTGGATCTACGATCTGGATTTGAGCCATCATTCCTGCATCTTCGTGTTCAATAATGTGACAGTGATACATGAAGACACCAGCATTTTGGAAGTAAACCTTAACGCGGACTGTTTCTTGTGGAGCAACTTCTACGGTATCCTTGTAAACATTTCTTTCATTTGGATAAGGTTCTTTGCCATCGCGCGAAACAACTAAGAAGTGAGCACCATGAATATGGAATGGGTGAAGCATACCATGAGTCTTGTCATTAGTATTAGTAATATCCCAATATTCAGTGCTCATTAGCTTTTGCTTCATATCAATTCTCTGCATTGAAAATTGCTTGCCATTGATCATGTTGTGATTATCCATTGTTACTTTACGTACTTCTGCATCTGGATTAACTTCAGGATCATTTGGCGTAAATAATGTGTCAGGAATAACGCTGTCGTCTTTTTCGTACTTATGAATTCTAAATTCAACCAATTTGAAGTCATCAGTATATAGGTTAACGATATCGCCATCATGATATGCACCAAAATCAACGACAACTTGTTGACGTTCACCGGGCCCGATTAAAACCTTAGTCATTTTCACAGGATGTTCCAAGAAAGAATCATCACCAGCGATCTGAGTCATTACAAGATCATCAGTAAAGTGGAGTCGCCATTCTCGTCGGTTTGAGCCACCTAAGAATAGTAAACGAACCTTTTGAGTAGTTACATCAACATAAGGTTTAATCACAGCATTGATAACAGGAACATCACCAAAGATTCCCATAGCATTATAATCTGCCTTGTAATCAAATTGGTTGTCTTCATGGAAAATTCGATCTTGTAAAATAATTGGAAATTCATCTTTGCCATAAGTCTTAGGAATTGGTAGCTTAGCCTCATTTTCGTCAGTTACTACAACCCCCATTGCTAACCCCATCCAAACTTGGGCAGCAGTTGATGGACATGGATGAGCATGTAGCCATGTTAAGGCAGCGGGTTGGTTAACAGTGAACTCAATGTGCTTTTCTTCTCCAGGATATACAGGTGAATGACATGCACCATCTGCTCCAGGTCCTGGAACTTCCATTCCGTGCCAATGATAGGTTGTTAACTCGGGTAAGCTATTTTTTAGTGTGACATGAACATTTTGTCCCTTTGTTAAGACCATGGTTTTACCAAGGACGGGGAAATTATATCCCCAAGTATGTGTTTTTTTACCTGGTAAAAATTGGAAATCTCCTTCTTGAGATTCAATTGTAAACCAAATATCGTTACCTTCCTGCTTATCTGGCTCCAAAACTGGAGGTACAATTAGAGGCTGTGCCTCGACACCTTCTGGAATATGAAGTTCTTTGTACCCCATATTATGATTTTTATCAAAGTCGGCTGATTTATAGAAATAATCTGTATAAACTTTATCTGACATTTTTGTCTACCTTTCACTAAAAAATTAATTTAATTTTTTATCTGTATGATAAATTTACTCTAGATGAAAACGCTTGTAAAGTGGTCATAGTTATGTTTTCCGAGTAGCTAACAAAAATAATGCGTTTTCGCAAAAATATAAATAATTTTGTTATTTTATTTTTTGGCAAAACACTTATAAATAAAGTGGTTTTATGATAACAATTTAACTTTTGGCAAAATAATTTTGTTTTTTAAATTTGATGTTTTTTAAAAATAATTTTAAAAGAAATAAAAATAAATTGTTTTTAGGTAAGAATTTGAGTATCGTTATAGAAGACTAATAACTAAGTTTTAAATTTGAAAAGGACTTTTACTTTGAAAATCAATTTAATCGATTTAACCAATAAAATTGAACAGCAAGATTATTTAGAAGATTTAGAAACGATTAAGTACGCTGAAATTAGCAAATCGAAAACCAAAATTAAGACATTGGCATCTAAGATGGTGAAAGAGTTGGGTGCGGCAATAAGGCATGATTCTTTAGGACATATTGCTCTTGAAGTGACAGGACAGCGACCAGTTACATTCGCGATAGAAAATAATATTATCAACTTGCCGTACAGTGATTATAAGAAAATTGCTAATTTTTTTGATGAAAATACGAAACAACCTCTGAATGTTTATTTTGAGACTGAATCAGACTATTTGAATGCATCTGGCTTTCGAATTGACCAATTGGCTACGGATAAGGAACTCATTGAAAATGAAGATGAAGTAAGTGAGCGTCTTGCTGATGCGGTAATGGCTAAACTCCATCAAGTGCGTGAGTATCAAAAAAATGAGACACCAGTAAAAAGCAAGACAGTAAGCAATAAAAAGGTAAGTACAAGCAAGGGTTAATTTGGAGTGAGTAAAATTTGGTTGATGAAGTGACATTCATTTAAAGCACCTATCCAAAATAAACTTTTTACAATATAATGGAACTTATAGGAGGTCTATTATGATAAGCTGGAATTTTCTTGGTGTTTTATTATGGGTTATCGCTATTCTTTATCTGGTGTTTATTGTTCAAAATATTCGTAAACGTCATTTAGCGATGATTATCAAGAAGCATCAGCAATTTAATTGGCCCAATTTATTAATCGATCTTTTGGAAGTTCTGGTTTTGCTAATCGGAGTAGGATACCTTTTTGGTAAAACAATGCTCGATAATCCTGATCTTGAAGATACGAGTGAAATTTCATCAACTATTACGTATCAACCATTAATTATTAATACGGGAGCTGGTAACTCCAGTTATGTAACGATTGATTCAAAAAAGAAAAAAATTGGTACCCAGACATACACCTACTATTGTGCTGGGAATAAGACAACAGTTTCAAGTAATTTTGCGACAGTGGCCTATGATAAGAATCCCTTAGATATAAACGCTGCTCGGATTCCATATAATGAAAAAGAATTAAGAAAGCAGGATCGCAAATATCAACGAGCCTATGTAGCGGTTTATACAGCAAAGTATAAATCGGTATGGCAAAATGGTATTGGGTTACATGCTGGTCATACTGCTACTCGCTATTATTTAATTAGAATTCCAGATGCTTCGTTTATTAAGCAAAAATAACTAAAAACAGGTAACAGCCAAAATAATGGTTAGTTACCTGTTTTAATTATTTAGTGTTACGAATATTTCAACAAATTACCCTCGATAAAGGCAAGAATAAAGCTGGCGGTTAGGAAATCAAGGACATTACCGGAAGAGAAAGCAGCTAACAAAATAAAGCTGCTTGAAAGAATGAGTGAGCTTACTAAGTAAGTTCGAGTAGATTGATACCGCAACCAGCGGTAGATTGCATAAATGATAATAATTAAGTACGGGCTAACAAAGAGTATCATCCCCAGCCAACCCAAGGAGTAAATTTGAGCAGAAAAGTCGCGCTCAAGATTAAAAATATTGTTCTCACGCACATAAGAAATGCCGAAGAACTTGTCACCCAAGTTATTATTAGTTTTAACAACTTGCTTAAGCATTGCTTGCTCAATATGACGATTTCCCATACGACTTTGGCCCGGCTCACGCATAATCTGCAGCCAAAATTCGGGATCATATTGGTAAGGATAACTTTTAAAAACAAATTTAGGATTAAGAGCGTATACTTGGTAGTATTGTTTAATATAGCGCTGTAAAAATTCAGTGCGCTTATTTCCTGTAGGATACTTTTTAAGTCCCTGCGTTAGTTCTTGCTTTGCTTTAGTTAAATCATGGTCGGACTGTTTTGCTAAATAAATTTCATAATGGTAGCGTTGAACAGCCGGACCTATAGTTATTAATCCAGCAGCAGATATTCCAAGCAAAATAACCACTAATAAAGCTCGCCCATCTGACTTAATGTCTTTAACTAGGTACTTATGGAAAAGAAATAATCCTAAACAAATGATTATTCCCCCAATTAGGCCAATTGCTGCAACCTTTGTCCCAATTTCCACCATTGCCAGTGCCTGAATGATATTTAAAGTGACAATGCGCCAATTAAAATTGGTGAATAGATAGTAGACCATAAGTGGTAATAGCATGAATAAGACTGCTGAAATCATATTGGTAAAATTGAAAAAACCTTTTGAAGCTAAGTGTGAGTAACCAATATTGGTATTAAAGAACCAAGCAAAAATATTGGCACTGATCGTTCCGGATTCGTAAGATCTTAATGAAATTACGAATAAATTAGATACGACAATTGTTCCGGAGAAAAGCGTTGAAATTCCTGTGATTACTTGGCGTAAATTTAACGCACTAAAGTGCAATTCTGAAGTTAAATATAAGACAATTAAGGGCAATATCATCCTAATTAAGTAAAAAATTTCACCACTAGTTGAGTAATTATAGCCACTGGGATTAATACTGGTAAAGTTTTTAACATGGAGAAGATGCAATACCGAATAAATGAATAAAACTAACAGATAACAAAATAACCATTTGTGGTTAATTAGCTGCTTGCGTGCCTTTTTTTGACTAAAGAAAAGGCCTAGCAGTATTCCAATTGTCACAAGACGAATAATAGTAGGTAAGGTAAATGGCAAAATATTGGCTAACTCTCCATGATAGAACCAATATAAATCTAAAAACGGTTGACTGAGGATGAACCAAAATAGAATGGTTTTTACTTTTTCTTTCACTTTTTTTCTCCAAGTAATAAATATTTATTAGTTAATTGTAGGCAAAAATAGTGTAAAAAAAAAGGCTTTAAGGATAACTAATAGTCCGATCTATTTTAATTACTATTTTTGCATGGTAATTAAATAACTTTTTATTGCTTGTTATTAATTTAAAAATTGCTTGTGACCCCAATTATGACAACAAAAATGAAATAATAATCAGTTGAAAAAGGACGTGCTTCTATTTGAAAGATAGGTAATTTTATATTGTTTTTTTTTTTTTTTTTTATAATCTGTACGAGCTGTCAAAATGATATATCATATTCTTAAGCACATTTGGTAATAGCTTTTAAGCCCTATTTATTACCACTTAATATGATATATTTGGTATTTGTAATTAATAAATACCTATCATAATTTATTGCTTATATATGACGTTACAAAATGTGTTATTCAAAAGTTGAATGCTCCCATAATTTTAAGAAGTGTTAACTTATAGTAGTTTTTGGAAGAAATAATAATTTTATAGCTTATTCTTATTACTGCTAGGTTAGGACAAACTAAAGAGAGCGTCATTTTTTGAAGTCATCGCGTTGGATTGACTCTAATTCAGCGGGTTTAAGTGCTAATTATATTTTTAAAAATTGAACAGTAGGAGTATTTTTGCAAGGTAGCAATGCAAAAGCTACAGATGGTAGCTAAGATTCAGTGAGTCCTGATTAAGTTTGCTTAAGGGCAAGTTATTTTACGCTAAGAGAGACTCTATTTTTAGTTAAACTAGCGATCATAGTTTTAGTGAAAGTTTGGGTTTATCTTGGCATTAGGTATTAATTCATACTAAAAAAGCGCAATTTTTGTTAACAAGAAATTGCGCTTTTTTGTTTAAAACTCACTAGAGAAACTATTATTTATCATTAGTTTGCTTTTCAGTAGAATTTTGCTCTGATATCTGGTCAGTTTTGGCAATTTTTTCAACTTTGACATCGCTCTCTGCAAGGTCTCGAATTTCTTTGATTTTGCGCTTAGGTGCAGTCTTTAAATTCTTAAAGTTGACGACAATCTTATGATTAAGATCACCAACTGAAGTTTTATCGATGGGATCAAAGTCAATGATCTTTAACAGGGCAGAATTTTCGTAAATTTTTTCAACCTTGCCAATAAAGGGTTGGGTGAGTTCTTCTTCAGATTTTGCACTCAGAATATCATCTATTTTTACATCTGTTTTTTTCATGATAATTTTTACTTCCTCTCTTACCCATGTTTCATTATAATAGAAAGATATTATTATAAAAGCAAATGGTTTTCAAGTAAAGGGGGCTTGGATTATGCGAAAATTAATTTTAATTGCTGGCCCGAGCGGTGCTGGTAAAACTACTATTTCGGAATATTTGACTCGCGAATTTGCTATTCCACGAGTAGTGACGCATACGACCAGACCCATGCGCCAAGAAGAAGTGCCTAATCAATCATATTATTTTGAAAGCGATGCAAGTTTTGAAAAACTACATTTTTTCGAACATATTAAGTATGGCTCTTACCAATATGGCTCTAGTAAAGAGGCTTTAGATGAAGCTTGGCAAGAACATGAATTAGTTTCACTAATTGTTGATATTAATGGCGTTAGGTCGTATCTTACGGCCTTGAAACAGCAAGTTTATTTTTTGTATGTTACTACCAGTACTAAAAAAGAATTAGCAGCACGATTAATGCAAAGAGGTGACAGTCCAGCCAAAATTAGTGAACGTCTAAGTGGCAGTGAATTAAACGAATTACCAAAAAGCCTAAAGAAACAAGCTCACATATTAGTTAATGATGATTGGGCCACTACCACAAAAAAACTTGCAACATTAGTACCAAAATTATTAAAAGCCTAAGCCTAATCCTAATCGTAGAGTTTTAAAATTACACTTCGACTAATTCTTAATGTTTTGTAGCTTCTTTGACATGAATGTGTAACATTTATTGAGTAGTATATAGATTGTCAGTCAAGTTAACTAGCAAATTAAACAAGAAACAATAAGAAATATTTAGTTGAGAGAAGAGATTGGTTTTGAAACACGGACATAAATATGGGTTAATAAAGATAATTGCAGTAGTAGCACTGGTTTTAATAGGAACTACGACTGCTGGTACAGCGTTGGTGACTACATCAAATGATGTTAGTGCTAATTCTATAACTAAATCCCGTAATGCTGTTGTACGACTTGCTAAAAAGCAGGTGGGAAAAGGTTATGTATATGGTGCAACTGGTCCTTATTCTTTTGATTGCTCGGGTTTAGTACAGTACGTTTATCGAAAAGCTGGTAATACCCAACTGCCAAGAACTACTTACTCTCAAGTGACACTTGGTAAGAATGTTTCTTTGAAGAAACTTAAAAAGGGCGATTTGTTATTTTGGGGGTCAGCTGCTGCTCCTTACCACGTTGGAATTTACGTGGGTGATAATCAGTTCGTTCATGCTGCAACTCCTGATCAAGGTGTATTACAGCAACCAATGAGTGCTTACTTTTATCCTTCTGCTGCAAAGAGAATAATTGAATAAAACCAATCAAACTCAATAATATTTCTAAAATACAAGAATCCAAATTTTAGTCCTTCAAGAGCAAAATTCCTGATAGGGCTTTTTTACGTATCAGTATTATTTTTGTAACATTTTTGTAACACTGCACGAGTAGAATTATAAATGTATGTAGAAGTAGATAAATATTGTTTAAATATTATTTGATTGAAAATAAACTTAATATTGGGGGGAATTTAATTTTGAAAGTTAAGAGTAATTTAGTAAAATTTACCACGGCCGCCGCTCTGGCAGTTACTAGTATTGGGGTTGCTACCACTGTTAATACAAAATTGACATCTTCTGATGTTGATGCGGCAACTGAAAAAGTCAAAATTAATTATATTCCTGGATACGGTATCAATGTTTGGGATAATTACGAGAATCCAACTTTTACCGGCGAAAGAATTAAGCACGGCAAGACAGTTTCAGTGTTGAGTAGTGCAGTTGATGAGAAAGGTAGAACTTGGTATCAAATAGGCGATAATCAATGGATATTAGCTCGTTATACTGTTAAGCCTGCTCGTCATATTAAAAAAGTAGTTCAAAAAAGTCTAGCATCTTCTATCAGTTCAACACAGGCGGAGAAAGTTGTAGACTTAGCCAATGCAGAAGTTGGGAAAGCTTATGCTTGGGGAAGTAATGGTCCTGGTGCGTTTGATTGCTCAGGCTTAGTTCAATATGTTTATAACAAGGCTGCGGGTAAAGAGGTTAGTCGTTCGACTTATACTCAAGTCAAACAAGGCAAAACAGTTTCAATGCAAAATTTGAGACCTTCAGATCTTTTATTCTGGGGGTCGCCTAATGCTCCTTATCATGTAGGTATTTATATTGGTAATAATCAATATATTCATGCAGCAGCACCAGGACAAGGTGTTGTCAAGGACAGTTTAAGTTCATACTTCTACCCCTCAGTTGCCAAGCGCGTGCTTGACTAGTCAAATAACTAAATAAGCAAAAAAATTGCACTTGGAGATAGTCTAGGTGCTTTTTTGTTAACATTAAGATGGCTGTAACTTGATTAAAAACTTTAAGCAGTTAAAATAAAGTTAATATTATTTCTTTTGATTACTTTAGGCTACTAATAAGGAGAGTATGGATTTATGAAGCGGAATTTTTGGAAAATGGGGTTAGCAGCAGCAATAACCATAACTGGTGTAGTGACTGCTGTACCTCAAAAAATGGTGAATGCCGCAACATTAAAAGCACCGATCAAGCGTGTTCAGATTAATTATTTGCCCGGAAAAAGTGTGAAAATTTGGACTAATTATGATGGTGGACAATTAATTGCCTTTCATGCAAAAGACAAAAGTAAATGGAACGTTGTTGAAGTTGCTGTAGACCGTAAGCAGCGATTATGGTATCGCATTGGTCCTAATGAATGGATTGAAGCACGTTATACAGTCGATATAAATCAGACTAAAAGTAAATCAATTGTTGCTAAGAAAAAGAATAATAGAAATAACCGTCAAAAAGAACGTAAAAGGCAAAGATTTGTGAATCAGGTAGCCAAGTCTAAAAATAAGGTTATTATTAGTAAGTTAAATATCAATAAAATTAAAGGGATCGAAAAAACATCAGTTAATAAACAGACTGCAACTGTTGAAGTAAATAAACGTGCCAAAGCTGTAGCTGATTTAGCAAGAAGTCAGGTTGGTAAAGGATATGCATGGGGTGGAAATGGCCCCGATAATTTTGACTGTTCAGGACTTGTCCAGTATATTTATAACAAAGTTGGTGGAATAAGCTTGCCGCGAGTAACTACTGATCAGGTTAAAGTAGGAGTAACAGTTGCAATGAATCAACTGCAACCGGGAGACTTATTGTATTGGGGATCTCCTGATGCCCCGTACCATGTTGGTATCTACATTGGCAATAATCAATATGTGAATGCAGCAAGTCCAGACCAAGGAGTGGTGCAACAAACAATTAGTTCTTATTTTTATCCTTGTATTGCTAAACGAGTGATACAATAATTTTTCTTATAATTAATAAAAAGAGGCCTTAATTTAAAGGTCTCTTTTGCTTGAATAAATATTATACTTATACGACGTATTGTGTGAATTGATTTTGCTTTTGCGAAGACATGCGCACAGTTAGGTGAACACCATCAGATTGATAAGTTTCACTAATAATTTGCGTGTCTTCATGTAATTGAGCTAGAGTCTTACCAGCAGATAGTGGCAAGAGTAAATCAACTTTTTGATAATCAGCAAATACTCGTTTAGTAATTAACTTAGCTAAAGTAGTGATTGAAGCTGTATCAATAGCTGAATACAAAATATTATTACCTTCAATTTGGGGATAATTACGATTGGCTTTATCAGCTTTATTATAAGCTGTAATCATTGGTGTATCTTTTACCCCGATTTCAGTTAGTACGTCTTGTGTAGTTCGAATCATTTGAATCATGTTAGGATCAGCAGCGTCAACAACGTTGATTAACAAATCAGCATCTTTGACTTCCTGTAAAGTGGCTTTGAATGATTCAACTAACTTATGTGGTAACTTAGAAATAAACCCAACCGTGTCGGAAAGAATAAAGCTAAAGTTATTATTTAATTCAATGCGGCGTACACTTGTATCTAGGGTAGCAAAAAGCATATTTTTAGCAAAAACCTGTTTATCATGATTTTCTTGAGAAAATTTTTTCAAAAGTCCATTCATTGTCGTAGATTTTCCAGCGTTGGTGTAGCCGACAAGAGCTACTTTTGGAATATGGTTTTGATTGCGACGTTTAGCTTTGATTTCTTCTTGTTCCGAAATTGCTTTTAGTTCTTGCTTAATAGCAGAGATTTGCTTACCCAGTGTTCGCCGATTCAATTCCAGCTTTGATTCTCCAGCACCACGGTTGGCAAAACCACCTCCTCGTTGCTGGTCTAGGTTGTTTTGCGATGGATGTAAACGTGGCAGTTCGTACTGTAAACGTGCTAATTGGACCTGCAATTTGGCCTGTTTAGTTCGTGCACGATTAGAAAAAATTTCAAGAATTAATTCTGTGCGATCAATAACTTGTAATTTAGTTAGATTTTCTAAATTGCGGATTTGGACTGGTGAAAGTTCATCGTTTAATATAAGAATTTTAGCCTTTAGTCCACGTGCCATCTCTTTAATTTCGTTAATTTTACCAAGACCTAGGTAAGTACCAGTAACTACTTTTTCTGCGTTTTGTCGTGATTGGCCAACAACTTCCATATTATCTGCTTCGGCTAAGTTAGCAAGCTCAGTCATGTAGTAGTCAAAATTAGGGTCATTTAAATTAACGCCAGCAAGATATGCTTTGGTTTGATGAGGGGTATTATCAATCATATTGTCCTCTTTCTAACTAAAAATTTGAGCAGAAATCATGTTGCCACTATATTTAGTTTGAAAATTCTGTAAGATAACCACTTTTTTTAGATAACTATAATTGTAATACAAAATTGTTTGTTTACCAAGATAATGGGTCAAAGCTAACTTTTATGATTTAGCCAGTAAGTTATTGAATCAAGTAAGTGGAAGAATTTTTGATAAATATAATTAAAAGCTAAAAGAACTAGCAAAAAATACTTATAGTGTTTCGACATGATTTAATGATTTGTTATAATAATATAAGTGATATTTAATTATTGATTGAGGTACTTAAATGAAAAATCGACTATTAAAAATATTATTACCTGTATTGCTATTACTAAGTAGTTGTGGTTTGATCAATCTTCTAGATAAAGACATTCTTCAACCAACAATGGTAGTTCAAGCTAAAGGGTATCACAGACAATCCCGTAATTATTTACACAAAATACATCGGTACATAGAAACAGGAACTAAAAGAATTATTGGCAACCGTAATTCAAAAATTTATCATGTACCTGGGCAACATAGTTATCGTCTAAATATGGTTAATGCGATATATTTTAACTCTGAAAAAGAAGCAATTAGGGCAGGATATAGATGCTCAAAGAGATAATAATATATTAAATTTTAAGCACACTATATATGGTGTGCTTTTTGTTTTGTAGAAAATTATTAGTTAATCGGTTGCACTAAAAATAAGTATAAATCTTGACTTAAAGCATGACTTATAAAATAGTTAAATAATTTTAAGAGAACATATTGAAAGCTAAAGAAAGAAGGTAAATAAATGTTAGAAAAACTAAAAGAAAAGGTTTATAAAGCAAATATGCAATTACCGCAGTTAGGATTAGTTACATTTACTTGGGGTAATGTTTCAGGAATCGATAGAGAAAGTGGTTTATTTGTTATAAAACCATCTGGAGTTGATTACCAACAATTGAAACCTCAAGACATGGTTGTAATTAATCTGCAAGGTAGAATAATCGAAGGTGATCTAAATCCATCAAGTGATACTCCAACTCATGTTATTTTATATCGTAAATTTGGAGAAATTGGCGGCATTGCACATACACATTCTCCATGGGCCGTATCGTTTGCTGCAGCTAAAATGGATATTCCAGCAATGAATACGACTCATGCTGATACATTTTATGATGCAATTCCAGTTTCTGATTCTCTTTCTCAAAGTGAAATTGCATCAGATTATGAAAAATATACTGGTGTTTCAATTGTCCGTACTTTTGAAGAAAGAAATCTTGATTATAAAGCGACACCTGGTGTACTTATTAGTCATCATGGACCTTTTTGTTGGGGAGAAACGCCTGAAAAGGCGGTTTATAATGCCAAAGTGCTAGAGACAGTAGCAGAAGAAGATTATCATACTATGCAATTAACACGAGCAAATTGTGAGTTACCACATTATTTGTTAAACAAGCACTATTATCGTAAGCATGGAAAAGCTGCGTATTATGGACAAAATAATCCTGTATCAAAATTACATGCAAAAAATAATAACTTTAATAGTTAATTGATTGCACTAAATTTTGTCATGTAATTGACTTAAAAATTGATTTTGTAAGTGCTTAAATTTAAAAAGAAACAATAAAGAAAGAAGTGAATTGATGGAACTTTTAAATCAATCATTAGTTTTTGCAAGAATAAATCTTAATAGCAGTGATGAAATTATTCATTATTTAGCCCAACAATTGAAAAAACAAGGGAAAGTTAAAGACACATTTGAGCAAGCCGTTAAAGACAGAGAGCAAGTTCATCCTACTGGATTACCTAGTGGTGAAATTGCCGTTGCTATTCCTCATACTGATATTCAGTATGTCAATGAAGCGGCTATTGCCTTTGCAACTTTAGCTCATCCTATAAAATTTCATAATATGGCCATTACAAATGAAACTTTGGAAGTCCAGATTGTGGTAATGCTAGCATTAAAAACATCTCATGGACAGGTAAAAATGTTACAAAAATTAATGGCGCTATTTCAAAACCAAGATTTATTAAGTAATTTAATACAACTTAAAAATAATGTTGAATTATATAAAGCTATTTCAAAGCAAATTTAAATAAAGTTTATGGGAGGAAATATTTATGAAACCTATCATTGATTTCATTATGTATATTGTTGGCTTAGGTCCAACTGTTCTAATTCCAATTATTATGTTGATATTTGGCTTATGTGTAAGAGTTCCTTTTACAAAAGCGCTACGTGGTGGCTTAATGGTGGGGATCGGATTTATTGGATTAAATGCTACTGTTTCTATTTTAACTGATGTAATGAATCCGGCCATTAAAAATATGATCCAAGTTATGCACTTAAATTTGCAAGTAATTGATGTTGGCTGGCCATCAGCATCAGCTATTGCATATGGTACAGCTGTTGGCGTAAGTATGATTCCTCTTGGAATTGCTATAAATGTTTTGATGTTATTAACAAAAACTACATCAACAATAGATGTTGATATTTGGGACTTTTGGCATTTTGCATTCAGTGGATCATTAGTATACGCTTTAACTAAAGATATTGTACTTAGCCTTTTTTTAGCTAGTGTAAATATGATTGTGATAATGGTAACTGCGGATAGAACTGCACCACTTTCTGAAAAATATTTAGGATTGCCAGGAATTTCAATTCCTCATGGATATGCCGGTTCATTTGTTCCGATTGCCATTGTATTTAACTGGATTATTGATAAAATTCCTGGAATTAACAAGATCCATATGGATGCTAAAGATTTTAATAAAAAATTTGGTTCATGGGGTGAGCCTACTCTTTTAGGATTCGCTATTGGTATTATTATTGGAATTTTGGCTTATGGCTTTATTCCAGGAATGAGTGTAGCTACTAAATTAGGTAAGATAATGTTGATGGGTGTAACCTTATCGGCAGTAATGATTATTACACCTAAAATGGCTGCGTTACTGTTACAAGGTGTTGTACCAGTATCAAATGCAATTCAAGCATTTACCCAAAAGAAGTTTTCAGGTAAAAGAAAAATTTATATTGGAATGGATACTGCCGTAGGTATAGGTAGTCCAGTTGTTTTGGCATGTGCTACTTTAATGATTCCGGTTGCTTTATTATTTGCTTTCATTTTACCAGGTAATCAATTCTTACCGACAATTGGACTTGTTGGATTCGTATTTATGTTTCCACTAATTGTATCAATTACTCATGGTGATTTCTTTAGATCATTTATTATTGGTGCGATTAATGTCGTATTAGGGTTATGGATTGGTACTAATTTGGCACCATTAATTACTAAATGTGCAATAGCAGCTCATTTTAGTATTCCTAAAGGCTCATCATTGATTTCTAGTATTGATTATGGTTCAAATCCATATCCATGGTTGATTGTTCAAGTAGCCCCATTTAAATTGGTAGCGTATATAGTAGGAATTGTTTTGATTTTAGGATTATGCTGGTGGAACAGAACAAAAATTATTGCAGAAGAAAAACAAATGGCAGTAAAAAAATAAAAAGGTTTTAAGGAGTAATTTTTATGAAAAAGATTTTAGTTGCATGTGGAGCAGGTGTTGTTACTAGTACATCGGCAATGAATAAGTTACAAGAAGAATTATCTAAGAGAGGTATTTCAGAAAACAAATATACGTTAGGTCAGTCATCAGTTGCTCAAGTAGAATCACTTGCAAATGATTATGACCTAGTTATAACGACAACTCAATATGATAATGATGCAGTTAGTACACCAGTTATTAATGGACTTCCATTATTAACCAATATTGGTATTGATCAAGTAATAAATGAAGTAATTGATAAATTAAGTCTGTGATATTTTGGGCAAATTGCTATGTTACTAAATTTGAAGGGTGATAAACGTGGTGGCAAGCAATTCTACCAGTTTGATTAGGGCTAATCGATTATTAAATTATTTAATTAAATCATCAGATTTTGTTAGCTTAAAAGAAATTATTGAAACTTTTAACATATCTCGGAGAACTGCTTTTAATTGGTTAGAAACAATCAATCAAAATTTACGTAAGCATAATTTAGATGAAATTGTTAATGTTCCTAGGTATGGTTATAAAATTACGAATCGTACAAGAAAAAAATTGATTAATGAACGTAACATAATGGTTTCAAAACAAGATTATAATTATGAAAACAATTTACATTCTATTGATCGTCAAACGGTTATTATTTTATTGTTAATACAAGATGATTATTTATCTATTAATAAATTAGCTAAGAAATTTAATTGTTCTCGTAACACCATCATTAAAGATTTTAAGACAATTAATGGAAGGTTTCCTCAATTAAAAATTGCTAGCTCTAGAATGGGTCATAAAATTACTGGTAATGAAGTGGCAATTAGATTAACAATTTATAAATTATTACTTTATCAAAATAGGTTAACTTATTCTTTTATTAAAGATTTACGTTATTCTATTTCAAAAGCTAGGCAACTAGTCATTAATACCCAACAACGAATGAAAATTAATTTTTCAGAAAATTCAATAGAACAGTTAGCCTATTTGTTGGTTTTTATAAAGTGGAGAATATTAAAAAAATTTACTATTCAAGAAGATTCAGAATATAATTGGATAGCAACCAATACGACAAATGTTTTGACAACATGTGAAGATTTATTGCGGTCACTTATTGGGGAAAAAGTTTGCAATGGTGAAATAGTTTTTTTTAGTAAAATTATACTTTGTTCACAAGCTACAGAAGTTAATTGTGTTAATAAAAATTTATATAAGGATTTAAATAATATTGCTCAGGATATTATTTTTAGATATGAACAATTAACTGAACAACAAATTTCTTATAAATTATTTACTAAGGTTTTATGTAATCATTTATATGCTACTTTTTTTAGAGTGAAATTTGACGTACCATTTTCTTCAAGTGAAGTAGATGAAATTAAACGACAATATCCAGAATTAATTAAGTTTACTACGATTGCATGTGCTCCATTAGAAAATTATTTAAGAAAAAAATTGCCAAGTGAAGAAATAGCACTGATATGTCTTTATTTAGGATCGGTTAGTCAAAAAAATTACCATGATTTAACCAATAGCGATAAATTTAGAAGAGCTTCACTAGCTGATGTATTAGTGGTTTGCTCGAGTGGTATAGGTACTTCAGCGATGCTTTATCAAGAACTCAGAAAGATGTATCCCTTAATTAAATTTTCTTTACCTCTTGAGATACGAGATTTACCTAACATATTTAAACATGATTACCAAGCAAAATTGATTATTAGCACAGCAATATTATCTAGTACAAAATATCCTATTCCTGTAGTTAATGTTAGAGCAGTTATAACTAAGCATGATCAAAGTCTAATTGAAAATATTTTGCGCCAGAAGTATCCACTTAAGGTAGAGCATAATACTAGTGTGGTAAATAGTTTAGTATCAATTATAAATGAATATGCAGATGTTAAGGATGAAAGTGGACTTAGACAAAGCATTGATCATTTTATTTTCCCTAAAAGCAAAAACGTAAAGAAATCTAATTTACCGACATTAGGTAGTATATTACCTACTGAACGCATCATGGTTTACCATAATAATACTACCGATTTAACTTGGCAAAAAGCACTTCAGTTGGGATGTAATTTACTTGAACGAGATGGAATTATTGACCAGTATTATTTTGAAAAAATCGTACAACTGATTAATCAATATGGACCTTATATGTTAATTGCTAATGATATTTTTTTAGCTCATGCTGCGCCTAGTATTAGCAATAAAAACATTGGTTTATCGTTGATTCTATTTGATCATTCATTAGAAATAAATACATGTAATCAATATGCTTCTGTTACTTGCTTATTTGTTCTTTCACCGGGATTAAAGCATGAACATGAAAAAGCTTTGGAGCAATTAGTTGATATTGTCCGCGACAACAATAATGTCGAACGGTTACTCAAAGCCGAATCTCCTCGGGATGTGCGAAAAATATTATTATCATGCTCATGATTTTTAAAAATTAGTATTTAGTGTACTTATATAAGAAGTAAAAGCGGTCACATTATCAATGTGGCTGTTTTTTGCTACTTGGCAACTGCAAAAATAAGTGTATAATTTAATCAAATAAGGTACCTAACTAAAATTTGAATTGAGGAGATTGGTAAAAATGTCGCAAACTGTAAGTTACCAAACTAACGAAAAGGTGCAAAAAAATCGGTGGTGGATATTAGTAGCTGTTGGGCTATTTACATTTATGTCTACCCTTGATGGAACAATTGTTAATATTGCATTACCAGTAATTAGTAATGATTTACAAATTCCGATGAGTCAATCGGAATGGGTTGTTTCTCTTTACTTAATTGTTGTTTGTAGTTTTATTTTATTTTTTGGAAAGTTAAGTGACCTGCAAGGAAAAATAAAAATTTTCCGTTTTGGAGCTATTTTCTTTATTGCAGGTTCATTGTTATCTGGTATTAAAATCAATTTACCGTTCTTATTGTTGGCACGGGCTATTCAAGCCGTTGGTGCGGCGATGACAATGGCTACTAATAACGGAATTATTACTGAAATTTTTCCTTCGACTGAACGAGGTAAAGCTCTGGGAACAATTGGTTCTTTTGTGGCTTTGGGTTCGATTGCAGGTCCTGGACTTGGTGGCCTGATTTTGAGTAAACTTTCGTGGTCATACATTTTTTGGTTAAATGTTCCCGTTGGAATCATTGCTGCGATTATTGGTGCGATTTATCTTCCTAAAGATATTACATTTACTAATGCTCCTCTTGATAAGACTGGTTCAGTTGGGTTTGCTTTAGGAATGATTACTTTATTTGGCGGAATTTTCTTAGGTCAGCAGCTTGGCTTCACAGCTTTGCCAGTTTTAGCGTTATTGATAATTGGAATTATCAGCTTTGTCTGGTTTGTTTCTGTTGAAAACCATACTGAAAACCCGCTATTGCAATTTAACTTGTTTAAAAATCCTGACTTTTCAATTAGCTTATTGTGTGCACTGTTAATTTTTATAACGAACTTTTTCTTTAATGTTGTTACTCCTTTTTATTTAGAAAATGCGCGCAGCTTGGCTCCAAGTCAAACAGGTTATATTTTAATGATTTTGCCAGTTGTTCAGCTTTTTGCAGCTCCTATTGCTGGTACGCTATCTGATAAAATTGGGCCTAAATTGATTACCTTTATTGGCTTAGTTTTATTATTAATTAGCCAAATTGGTTATACCTTGTGTAACCTTAATTCGTCAATTTGGTTATTCATTATTAGTATTGCCATCATGGGACTTGGAAGTGGTATTTTCAGTTCACCAAATAATTCTTTAGTAATGAGTTCTGTTGAACAGAAAGATTTAGGTGTTGCTGGTAGTATTAACTCGCTTTCAAGAAATTTAGGTATGGTTATCGGAATTTCCAGCGCAACAACCGTTCTTTTTGCGGCAATGAGTCATGCAAAGGGCTCTCGTGTTACCGCATATTTACCTAAACAACCAGAGATCTTTATCTATGGTATGCACGTAGTTTTTATCATTTCAACAATTATTTGCTTAGTAACTGTAATTTTGAGTGGATGGCGCCTATTCAAAAAAGATGTAAAGTAAGAATTTTTAATATGGATATTTAATAGATAAGAAAAATTATTCAAAAAAACATCCCAAAGATATCTTTGGGATGTTTTCTTATTAACTTGTTCCAAAAACTAATTTTATAATTCTCGGGAACACCATTATTATAATATATCAAAGTGAAATTTGCTAATAATTTTAATGCTTTTAATAGAATAATTGCTAATTTAGCTTTAATTATCTATTCTTGATAAATGCATTTTTTATATTAATGAAGAATTTGAATTAATTTTAAGCTTGAATTGATGCCATCAAAGTGATATTTTCTAGGGAGGAGAAAGTTTGGAGAAAGTTATGCAAATAATTGAAAGTTCCGTCTTGCAAGTTGCTGTGGATGAAAAGGGAGCACAACTGGTTAATCTTGTTTCAAAGAATAACCAGTCTGATTATTTTAAAGATGGCGACACGCAAAATAGGTTGAAGATTGTCTTTGCAGAAAATGGTCAAGATGAAAAAAATTTGGCCGAACTTCTGCCATGGACGGTCGTTGATAAAGGAGATGCAAGAGTTAGTTTAACTCTAATTGATAACAGTGCAAGTTATAAAAAGTTTCCATATCATTTTGAAGTGATTGTATCCTATGTACTTGAGGAAAATCGTATCAATATTAAATGTTATTTGAAAAATAATTCTCATAAAGAGATGCCTTTTTCATTAAAATTTCTTTTGCCAATTTCTGAAGAATGGGATATTAAAGAGAATATTAATGAATTTGAGTTGAATAAAATGGATATTAAAGTGAAATTTGCTTCTACAAATCTTACACTAGTTTTAAGAGATGAAAATTTTATTGCTACAACGAATGATGAAATATTGAATGGTAATCAAAGTACAGAATTTACGATGACATTAACTGCGAATTAATAAGTTAATGATTTTAATAAGATACAAGAAACAAGCCAGCAACGGCTTGTTTTTTTTGCTATAATATACTCATTGTAATTAAAAATTGGGTAAACGAAGAATATGGATCACAACGATAATCATCCGAAGAAAAGTCGGGTTGAAATACACGCAAAGGATTACAACAAGAAAAAGAGTCTCTTAAAATGGATATCGATCATTTTGTTTTTTGCAATTGTCGCAGTAGTGGCATACTCTGCTTATATTTATTGTCGAACCAAGAATGCGGTTGATGATACCTATGATAACAATAATCAGGTTCAGATAAAAAAGGGTGAATTTAACGGCAAGAAAAAGTTTGCGGTATTGTTAATGGGTACGGATACGGGAGCTCTTGATCGTACCGAAAAGATTGGTAATACTGATACAATCATTATTGCTGTTGTTAATCCACAAAAAGAGCGTTATACACTAATGTCTGTACCACGTGACACGATGGCACAAATGGTTGGTACAAAAAAGTTCCAGATCGAAAAAATTAATGCAGCATATCCATTGGGTGGGGCAGCAATGTCAATGGCCAGTGTTTCTAAGTTGGTCAATATACCAATCAAGTATTATGCCTTAGTTAATATGAAAGGCATAATGCGTTTGATTCGCTATGTTGGTGGAATCAAGATACGACCAACGCTTAGTTTTGAGTATAGTGGCTATATTTTTAAAAAAGGTCAGTTAACTCATATGGGTGGCGGTGGTGCTTTGGCATACTCACGGATGCGTTATGATGATCCGCAAGGAGACTATGGCAGACAGAAGCGTCAGCGACAAGTAATTACAACGCTAATTAAAAAAGCGGTAGCACTCAACACATTAACTAAATTGGACTCAGTTTTGACTTCAATTTCTGGTAATGTAAAAACCAACTTACCATTTGATGCTTTGCAGCAGATTGCTTTTAATTATCGCAATTCAACTAAAAATGTTAAAAATGATTATCTCCATGGGCATAATGCCACAATTGAAGGTGCTTCTTATCAGGTTCAGTCGACTCAGGAATTACAACGAGTGTCTGATTATTTACGCTTAGAATTGGGATTAGAACCTGAACGGATTCAAAATAATGAAACTTATCAAAATCAGCGTAATAAAACTCATGGTTTTGATTTTACTAATCCTGCTACTCAAGATTATAATATTTATCAAGACTATTGGGATCTGCAGGAAGAAGGTGAAAATTGATGGCCCATCTTTATGTAGCTCTAATTGGACATGTATCTGATTAGTTGTTGTTTGTGGGTAGCATTGCTCTTCAAGATTACGCTAGAGTTGGGTCTACCAATACGGTTGTCATTTGAGAGAAAATGGGAATTATAACTTGGATTAGTGGTTTATTAAAGATAGCTACTTGTTTAATCCCGATCAATTATTTATTTCAAAGGAAAGTGAACTTGATTTGTTCGGTTTTAGGACTAATTTTAGGATATATTTTTCTTTTGGAATCATTCTAAAGGTAACAAGAGGGTAAGAGTTGCCTATTACTAGTAGTGATGTAGATATCCAAGCTGTTGTAGCAGCACTGTTGATTACTTTGCTATCGGTGATAAGAATACGAAATTTAATAATTTTCCTTTAGTGTTTAGGCTGTGGTTTAGCTTGTATTATGCAGATTAAGGAAAAGGTCATTGTGTCAGGGACTGTCACATTAATCATGGCTTCAAAGTTGAGGCGTGATTTGCAAGAATTCTTTACTGAGTAAAGGTAAAGAGTGAATGTCTTGTACATAATAAAGTATAAGACGAATTCATTAATAACATTACTTTTAGTTAGGATATGTACTGGAAATATGAATAAAAATAAAAAAACGTTAAAAGCTGCCAAGATTGTTTGTCTTCTAGTAGCAACTCTTTTCATGCTAGTACAAATGTACAGTTTGAAAGGAATTGCTTCTAGAGCACATTATTCTTTTATTCGCTTTATACCGAATATGTTGCATAATGCAACTTTAATGATTGTACCAATGGTTTTTGGTGCTGTTTATAGCAAGAAAAAGCTGAGTGTCAGCGAAAGTTTTAAATGCTGGTTACTTGCTAGTGTAACGCTGATTGTGTATTACATTCTTTTCTTCTTCAAATTGCCTAGTAGCTTTAATATGTGGCGGGTATGGGGGATGTTGTTCCCGATTATTGCCAGTACTTCAGTTTTATTTGCTGGGTTATTTTTTAGTCTTTTACTACAGCCATATTTATATGACTTGCTTAATAGGCAAACCGAAAAGCAGAAGTTACTGATACTGAGTCTGCTTACGCTTTTAGGTTTTGCTTTAAGTGCGGGTAATTTGTCATTTCAATACTCGTTTTATGGTCTTTATTTAGTGCTCTTTTTTGCTTGGGGCATGTTCCTATCCAATGTTTCGGTTGATGGTAAATTACTGACCTTATCTGTAATTATTGGACTGTTTTCGTTTTTTATTGTCGTAATTGGAGTATCTGGCTTTGATGCTGTTTATTGGTCGCAAATTATTTCTGGAAATGGTGGCGGTGACTGGAATCGTGAATTCTTAAACAATCCATCATCTCCATTCATGTTTTTATTGGTTATTGCTGTTTTTCTTATCTTTAAAAAGATTATTGTGACTTTTAGCCCGCGGCAAATGCGCTATTTGATTCCAGTAATTATGTTTATGGATGCGCCAATCTCTCCTAAATTCATGAATGCATTTCGTTTCACGGGTTCATCAACTGTTAATAAGCTGTTGATGCTTATGATAATGTTTATAGTAGTTATTGTTTGGGATGATGTGCTTGAACGATATTTATTTAAAATTAAGCCGTTTGCTCGAACCATTAATTATCTTGATCATGAATCTAATTTAGCTAAAATATGTGAACGAGCTTGGTCAATTTTTGTTAAATTTATTGTAACTAATCGTGTTAACCTCCTTACTTGGACTTGGTTCTATATATTGAGTTTTGGTTCATTTTTAATTGAGTCAGATAAATTGCGTATCCAAATTAGCACTGCATCAACGATTAATGCGATCGTTTACTTGCTCGGAACAAGATTTTTCGCCATTATTTTGACAACAATCTTTCTAGATGCATTGTTTTCTATTCTATATTTTGTGACTACACGATATTGGACTTCTAATATGTTGGTCAGTCTAATTGCAATTGGTTGGGCTGTTGCTAATAAGATCAAATTAATCCTTCGTGGTGAGCCAATTTATCCGACTGAATTAAGTGAAATTGTTAATTGGCGTACTTTGTTACCAATGATTGGCAAGACAACCGTAATTGCAATCTTGATCGCAATAGTTGTTATAGTTGCACTTGATGTCTTTTTGGAATGTAAATTTTCAATCAAGAAACGAGGATCATGGAAACATCGTGGTATATGGGCATTGCTTAGTTTGTTACTGTTCATGACCCCATTTCGTTTGAATCACGATGGTGGAATGATTTACCACATTAACCGTGGTTTTGATAATAAACAGAAGTTTCGTAATCCAGAACGTGATATTCAAGTTAATGGTCCTGTATTGAACTTCTTGAATTATATTGATTTACAAATTATGGATGAACCAACGGGTTATTCTGCTTCAGCGATTAAGCAATTGGATCAAAAATATACAAAAGTAGCAGCTCAAATTAACAAGGGTAGAAAAAATGATCTGCGTGATCAGACGATCGTCTTTAATTTGAGTGAGAGTTTTGTTGATCCTAACACTTTCCCGACTATTAGATTTGAACATTCTGTTCCTAACCCAGTTAAGTTTATCGAATCAATGAAGTCTCGTTCTTCTTATGGTACGATGCTAAGTGCCGGTTATGGTGGTGGAACTGCCAATATGGAATGGGAAACACTGACTGGTCTGAACATGGGGATGTTTAAGTCAACCTTGACACCATATGTTCAGGTTGTTCCTAATTATGAATTTTATCCTACAATTGGAATGAACTTTGACTACAAATCTGCGGTTCACCCATTTATTGGAACGTACTATTCAAGACAAGAAGATTATCACAGATTTAAGTTTGATAAATTTATTTATACCGGCTCTAAATATAAGATTATTGACCAGAAAAAATTGGGTCGTAGTGGTTATAATTCAGATTTCACTACTTATGCTAACGGCTTACACCAAATTAATTCTCGTCAAGGTGGCCAATTTATCAATTTGATTTCTATTCAGAATCATATGCCATATAATAACTGGTACCCGAATAATGAATACATGGGTAAAATTTCTGGTGATTTATTTAATTCATCAGGTGTTCGTGAACAGATGGCAACTTATGTTAAAGGGACTCAATACACTGATCGGGCCGTTAAGCAGTTCGTGAATGAAATTGATAAGATTAAAAAACCGATCACGCTGGTCTTTTATGGTGATCACTATCCAAGTATTCTTTCACAAAGCTACACTGCGAAATACCCAGTTCAAATGCACTCAACGCGTTACTTTATTTACTCAAATAAATATGCACGTGAACATGGTGCAAAGATGAGATTGCCGCGTAAGGCAAATAATTTTGTTAGTTCCAGTGATTTCATTGCAATGATGTTACAACAGACTGATTCGAAAGTGACGCCATATCAAGCATTGTTAACGGAAGTTCACAAGAAATTACCGGCAATCACAATTAATTTTGAGGGTGATAAAGGTTTTGAATTAATTGGACGTAAGGGTCAAGTGATTGATCCGAAGTATTTGACCAAAGAGCAGAGAGAATTGCTTTCTGATTATGAAACTATCCAGTACGATATGACTGCTGGAAAAGCTTATGGTTTGCAGGTCAAGGGCTTTTATAAATAGTCTACATTGGTATTGACTTATCAATAAAAAATAAGTATTATTTTGAGTAATAGTTAAGTAACATCTCAATTCAGTGTTCAGAGAACTAGCGGTTGGTGTGAGCTAGACAGGTTGATGATAGTGAAATACAAAGTAGGGTGGTTCCAATAATGACCGTAGTTGAGACGCTGATAATAGCGTAAACGTGGGTGGTACCACGGCTAAAATAATTAATTTAGTCGTCCCTAGATTCTATTTAGAATCTAGGGACTTTTTTATTGGAGGAAAAAGATGGCAAACTTTGATATTTTGGAAGATTTGAAATGGCGTGGAGCAATCAATCAGCAAACAGACGAAGCTGGATTGGCTAAATATTTGCAAGAGCATGATGAATTAGCCCTATATTGTGGTACTGATCCAACTGGAGACTCACTTCATATTGGTCATTTGATTCCCTTTATGATTCTAAAAAGATTTCAGTTGGCTGGTTATCATCCGGTAATTGTAATCGGTGGTGGGACAGGAAATATTGGTGATCCATCAGGTCGAAAATCGGAGCGGGTTTTACTCAGTGCAGAAAAATTGCATCAAAATGAAGTGGCTTTAACTAGGCAAATGGAAAAATTGTTTGGTAGCGAAAATTTTGAAATTGTGAATAATGCTGAGTGGCTAGACAAATTAAGTCTAATTGATTTTTTGCGTGATTATGGCAAATACTTCCAAGTTAACAACATGCTGAATAAAGATGTAGTTGCCAGTCGATTAGAAAATGGTATTTCTTTCACAGAATTTTCTTATCAAATTTTACAGGCAATTGATTTTTATCATCTTAACAAAGACCATGATGTTCAAATGCAAATTGGTGGTAGTGATCAATGGGGCAATATTACGGCGGGAATTGATTTGATTCATAAATTGTTAGGGACAGAAAGGCCGGCTTTTGGGCTAACAATTCCTTTAATGCTAAAAGCCGATGGTACAAAATTTGGTAAATCAGCTGGTGGAGCTGTCTGGCTTGATCCCGAAAAAACCAGTCCGTATGAATTTTATCAATTTTGGATTAATCAAGATGATCGTGATGTTATTAAGTATTTGAAGTACTTTACTTTCTTAAGCCGAGAAGAAATTAACGATTTAGCTATTCAAGTTAAGAATGAGCCGTGGAAACGCACAGCACAAAAGACACTAGCTAAAGAAGTAACCAGATTTGTGCACGGTGATGAAGGATTGGCTGAAGCAGAAATGATTACTGCCTCATTGTTTTCTGGTGATATTAAAAACTTATCAATTAAGCAGATTGAGCAGGGGCTTAAGAATGCTCCAACTGTTGAATCAGAACCTGGAATAAAAAATATTGTTGATTTCTTAGTCGATACAGAGATTGAACCATCCAGGCGGCAAGCTCGTGAAGATATTGCAAATGGTGCCATTTATATTAATGGTGATCGTGAAGAATCGGTTGACTATCAAATTGATCCTGATAGAGCTTTTGCGGGCAAATACGTAATCGTCCGTAAGGGTAAGCGAAAGTATACTTTAGTTAATATTAAAGACTAAACGTGAACCAGCCACGCTGCATTGCTGTGTGGCGGGTTTTTAGATTGGAGAAGACAAAAAAATGCGAGCTCGTGTAGTGTTATATAATCAAAAAGTCGATAAGGTTTTGTTAATTCATCGAACTAAATATGGACGTGATTATTGGGTAGTTCCCGGTGGCGGAAGTAAAGGGCGTGAAAGTCCACAAGAAACAGCCGTGCGAGAAATACATGAAGAATTAGGAATTGAGTTAGTATCTACAAATTTAGAATATTTATTCACAAAAACAGATCAAATTGAGGAACAAGTATTTTTTTGTGAGCAAATTCCATATATTGCTGCACCCAAAATTGGTGGTGAAGAAAAAAAACGGCAAAATTCTGATAATCTTTATTTCCCATCTTGGATTGCGGTTGATGATTTATTGAAAGTTAATTTACTACCAACAGCGATAGGAAGAGCTATTTTGACTGCAATAAAAATAAATAACAATAAAGGGTAAAGAATATGAAATTCTTGGTGAACAACCCCGTTTTAAAAGTATGTTTAAAGATTTTGACATTCAATTAAAGTTGATAGTTAGTAGCGAGGTGTGCAATGAGATAAAAGTATTGAACAATTCACAAAATTAAATTGCAGAGTGGATAAAAAAATGGATACTGATAATGTCGTAGTCCTGTGATTACAGCTCAATTAGTAAAGATATGCAGTCATACAAAAATTGTAATAAATTTTGGTATTCACCAACATGGCGAATATTTTTTTGTTACAATTGACTTGCCGCTTTAGCTCAGCAGGTAGAGCACCCCCGTGGTAAGGAGGAGGTCCTCAGTTCAACTCTGGGAAGCGGCTTTGATTAACATCATATAAAATAGTTATCTTTAATTTATCGGATTTTGTTAAGATAAATTAAGGATAGTTTTAATATAGTGCTAATGCTAATATTAAATTTTGATGGTTTTAGAATTAACTGATCAAAGGATGATTAACTATTTATCGCGTTAAACAAATTAGTTTAAGGAAAAGGAATACTTGAGTTGGATTTAAGAAAAATAATTAATTTTGTTAAAGAACAATTAAAAGACGAAAAGACTGGTCATGACTTTTATCATGGACAGCGTGTAGCACATTTAGCCAGTCAACTTTACTTGCAGGATAATCCGGATGCACATTCTGACAGTAGATTGGTGGCGATTATTCAAACAGCAGGCTATCTACACGATACGATTGATGAAAAGATTTGTGCTGCTCCAGAATCAGTTTTAACGCAAATTAAGACTCTGTTACCGCAGGTTGGTTTTACAGATTTGGAGATTAAGGATATCTTATTTACGATGCAACATATGTCTTTTTCTAAGAACATTGAGCACCATTACCAATTACCATTATCTGGCGCCTATGTGCAAGATGCTGACCGCATTGAAAGTTTAGGAGCAATAGGAATTGCACGGGCTTTTACATATGGCGGCGCACATGGAAATTTAATTTATGATCCACAAATTAAACCTCAAAAATTGTTCAGTCATGATCAATATCGCCAGCATCAAGAAACAACAATTAATCATTTTTATGAAAAATTATTTCAGTTAGAAAAAACAATGAATACAGAGGGTGGAAGAAGGGAAGCTCACCAGCGAACAGAATTTATGCGTAATTTTGTCAAAGAATTTATGGCAGAATGGAATATTTAACGAGTGGGTTAAAACGAGGTATTAATTAAAAGATTTGGCTTTTGCGAAAATTAAATGCAAAAAAATTATTTGGTAAATTGTAAAATGAAGTTGAACACTTGCCCTAATTAAAAAATGAAAAAAGTCCATTGGACTTCTTTGATAGAATGTAATTACCCAATCAATTCTAGAAAGAAGTTACCAATGAACTCGCTTAAT
>NZ_REHJ01000010.1:0-141134 GCF_003692825.1 Lactobacillus sp. ESL0228 | reverse complement strand
TACGGCATTGAGGAATGGTGCAATAACCTGCCGCGCAAAATCTTAGCCTACCACACTCCCGATGAATTATATGAGAAAAGATTAGATTGCATCTATCAAATCAAGTAGGGTGTTCAACTTAAAATTGCAATTTTCGAAAAAAATTATTTTTTAAATTTTGGTGTATACAAAATTTTGCTCTACCTAGGTGAACTTGCAATTAGAGCAAAAATAAAAACATTGTCACATCAACACTTTATCTTGTGGCGTAATTTTGACATAACCACTAAATGTTGATATTTTATTAATTGGAAGAAATATTAGGAGGATTATTTATGGAGTCTAAGATTAAAAAAGTTTTTACTGTCACTACAATGATAGCTGCGGCTGCGATAGCATTTACTGCATGTTCTGGTAAAAAGCAGGGGGGAAGCGGAAATTCAGGTAATAGTGCGAAACACTCGATAGCTCTGATTACCGATACTGCAGGTGTTAATGATAATTCATTCAATCAGTCTGCATGGCGTGGATTTAAGAAATATGGTTCAGAACACAACTTAAATCGAGGTCGTAACGGGTATCAATATTTCCAATCAAGTAGTGCTGCTGATTTTGAACCTAACTTTGATCAAGCTAGTAAAGCAGGATACCAAACAATATTTGGTGTAGGTTATAGCTTAAAAGATGCTGTTAGTGCCGCTGCTAAAAAGGATTCAAAAAGAAACTTTGTTATTATTGACGATGTGATTAAGGGACAAAAGAATGTTGCTTCGGCTAATTTTAAGAGCGAGCAAGCTTCATATTTAGCAGGTGTTGTTGCTGCCACAGAAACTAAGACAAATACCGTTGGTTTTATTGGTGGTACGCATAGTGATATTATTGATCTTTTTGATGCCGGATTTACTCGGGGAGTTAAAGATCAGGCTAAGAAATTACATAAGAAGATTACTTTGTTGAATCAATATGTTGGTGATTTTACTAGTGCTGACAAGGAAAAAGCTATTGCACAATCAATGTATGCTAAAAAGGCTGACATTATTTTTCACGCTTCCGGTTTGGCAGGTAATGGTCTTTTCCAAGAAGCTAAGGCCCTCAATCAAAACCGTCCTGATGGTAAAAAAGTTTGGGCTATTGGTGTAGATGTTGATCAATCACATTTGGGTAATTACAAGAATAAAGATGGTAAAAAAGAAAATTGTGTTTTAACTTCTGTTATTACTGGTGTAGATGTAGCTACATATGATATTGCTAACCGTGCTTACGAAGGTAAGTTTCCCGGAGGTCAACAGTTGGTTTATGGTTTGAAGACTAACGGAGTGTCAATTAAGCGTGGTCAGATAAGTGATACGGCATGGAAATATTCGCGTGAAGCACGTCAACAAATTATAGACAACGAAATTAAAGTGCCAATTCATCCAAGTAAATAATTTTTATAGGACCGTATGTTGGGCATGTCTACAAAATTACGTGACTGGCGTGTTATGTAGTTTAAAAAAATCCTATTTTTGATTTAGTAAGAAGAACCAACTGATAGCTAATAAAAATAATTGAGTGTTTAAAAAACTCTTTGTGTGTGACAAAGAGTTTTTTATAAAAGGAAAACAAATAATGGAAAACACGGCTAATGTAATCGAAATGCGTCATATTGTTAAGGAATTTGACGGCTTAAGAGCCAATGATGATATCAATCTTACACTTAAAAAAGGTGAAATTTTGGCTCTTCTTGGTGAAAATGGTGCAGGTAAATCAACCCTTATGAGTATTTTGTCAGGACTATTAACCCCTACTTCTGGAAAAGTGTTGGTTCGTGGACAGCAAGTTAAAATCAAGAATCCGACAGTAGCTAAGGACATGGGGATAGGAATGGTTCATCAGCATTTTATGCTAATGGATTCTTTTACCGTTTTAGAGAATATTATTTTAGGCCATGAAACAACTAAAGGACCAAAACTTGATTTTAGAAAAGCCTTTCAACAAATTCAAGAGCTATCACAACGCTATAATTTAAATGTTGACCCCAATAAAAAAATTAGTGAAATAACGGTAGCACAACAACAACGAGTTGAAATTCTCAAAGTACTATATCGAGGCGCAGATATTATGATCTTTGATGAACCCACCGCTGTATTAACACCACAAGAAATTACTGAGTTTATCCAAATCTTGAAAGAGTTATCTAAAGAAGGTAAGGCAATCATTTTAATTACTCATAAGTTGGAAGAAATCAAACAAGTAGCTGATAGGGTAACTGTAATTCGTTCTGGCAAGAGTGTTGGTACATTTGATGTTGCTGGTGTTACTGATAATCGATTAGCAGAATTAATGGTAGGGCGTCATGTTAATATGCGTCTTGATAAACCACTTGCTACAGTAGGTAAAACTATCTTGCAGGTTAATAATTTGCAAGTTAAAAATAATCAAGGCATTATGGCATTAAAAGATTTATCTTTTAATTTGCATGCTGGAGAAATTCTTGGTGTTGCAGGAATTGATGGTAATGGTCAAGACGAATTGGTTCGAGCATTAACTGGCTTACAGCACGTTAATGCTGGTCATATATTGATTAATGGACAGGAAATGACAAATCGAAAAGTACGTGAAATCACTGAAGCGGGTGTTTCATGTATTCCAGCAGATCGTCAAAAGTACGGCTTAATTATGCCTTTTTCAATCTCGGATAATTTAGCTTTGCAATCATATTATCAAGCACCTTTTTCTAATCATCACGTCTTGCACCATGATGTAATTAATTCGCATGCTAATCAGTTGATTAAGCAATTTGATATTCGTACCACTAGCAGCAGTGTGCCTGTAAGTGACTTATCCGGTGGTAATCAACAAAAAGTAATTATTGCGCGGGAATTGAGTCGAAATAGTGACTTGATTATTGCGTTTCAACCAACACGTGGTCTTGATGTTGGTGCAATTGAATATATTCACCGACAGCTCTTACAAGAGCGAGCTAAAGGTAAAGCTATTTTGCTGATCTCGTATGAATTAGATGAAATTATGCAATTATCGGATCGGATTATTGTTTTGCATGATGGTAATATTTCTGGTGAAGTAATGCCAAAAACAACCAGTGATGAAGAGCTGGGTCTATTAATGACTGGTGTTAAGAAAGAAGGAAGCTCTGTTGCTTAAAGTAACCCCTAGAATCAAAAAGTTTTTAGTGCTCACAATTTCAATTTTAGCTGGATTTTTAGTTGGTGCAGTAATTATGCTTATCTGGAGTTATAATCCATTTGAAGCGTATAGTTCAATGTTTTCAAGTGCGTTGGGCAATATGAATGGTATTGGAGAAACTATTCGTGAAGCAACGCCTCTGATATTCACAGCTATTGGTTTTGCAGTTGCATCTAGTGCAGGTTTTTTCAATATTGGGTTACCAGGTCAAGCGCAGGCAGGATGGTTGACTTCAATTTGGATTGTATTAGCTAACCCTAATATGCCTAAATTCCTACTTTTACCTTTGGCTACGATTGCCGGTGCGGTTGCTGGTGCTTTTGTTGCAGGAATTGCTGGTTGGTTACGGGCACAATTTGGTACGAATGAGGTTATTACCACAATTATGCTCAATTATATTGTATTGTATTCTTGCCAATACTTAATGCAGCAAGTTATGCCTGGGGGGTTGCGCATTGATACAGATACTACTAAAACAATTTCTCAAAATGGTAGTCTAAAAATCAGTTGGCTTACTTCTATGTTTGGTGAATCAAGAATTAACGCTGGAATTTTTTTGGCTTTAGTTGCAGTTGTAGCATATTGGTATCTAATGAAAAAAACAACAATTGGTTTTGAAATTCGTTCTGTAGGTGCGAATCCTTATGCTAGCCGGTATGCGGGGATGTCTACTAAAAAGAATATTGTACTTTCAATGCTATTGTCAGGTGGCTTTGCCGGGTTAGGTGGTGTTGTCCAGGGATTGGGTACGTATCAAAATTACTTTAACCAAACTACAAGCCTTGATATTGGTTGGGATGGCCTGTCTGTCGCATTGCTTGGTGGAGGAACAGCTATCGGAATTTTGCTAGCCGCTATCCTCTTTTCAATATTAAAAATAGGTGGATTGGGTATGCAGACTATTGCTGGCATACCTTATGAAATTGTTTCAATTGTAATTGCAGCAATTATCTTTTTTGTTGCAATACAATATGTAATTGGTTTGTTATTTAAAACTAAGCCCCAAACGGTTGTTGATGAAAATTCACCCGCTAATATTGAAGGAGGTCGTAAATAATGGATTTGGTAGCAATTTTATCTCTGTTGGTTTCATCAACGATTGTTTATTCAACACCTTTAATTTTTACTTCTCTTGGTGGTGTTTATAGTGAGAATTCCGGGATAACTAATATTGGTTTAGAAGGAATTATGACAATGGGCGCTTTTTCTTCCATTATGTTTAACTTAACATTTGCATCATCCTTGGGGAAAATAACACCATGGATTGGTTTAATTGTTGGTGGTATTGTTGGTTTGATTTTTTCACTTCTGCATGCGGTTGCTACAATTAACTTTCATGCTGATCATGTGATCAGCGGAACGGTTCTTAATTTAATGGCGCCACCGCTAGCTGTGTTCCTAGTTAAAGCAATTTATGATAAAGGACAAACTGAAAATATTTCACAAAGTTTTGGTTATTTTAATTTTCCCGGTTTAGCTGATATTCCGGTTATTGGACAGATTCTGTTTCAAAATACTTTTGCACCAGCATGGGTGGCAATTATTGTAACTATTATTTTATGGTGGATATTATATAAAACCCGTTTTGGATTGCGGTTGCGATCATGTGGCGAAAATCCTCAAGCTGCCGATACGGTTGGCGTTAATGTTTATGGGATGCGCTATATTGGCGTTTTAATTTCTGGACTTTTAGGGGGAATCGGCGGTGCTGTCTTTGCCGAAGCTATTTCTGGTAATTTTTCGATTTCCACCATTGTTGGGCAGGGCTTTATGGCATTGGCTGCGATGATTTTTGGTAAATGGAATCCACTTGGAGCAATGTTAGCTTCCTTATTTTTTGGTTTTGCCCAAAGTATTAGTATTATTGGCAATCAATTACCTTTGTTCAATCATATTCCATCGGTCTATATGCAGATTGCACCGTATGTAATCACTATAATTATTTTAGTGCTTTTCTTTGGAAAATCAGTTGCACCAGCAGCTGATGGACAAAATTATATTAAATCGAAATAGAAAGAAAAATGAAGCAAATTTATTTTAGTCATGATGGTAATATTGATGATCTAGTATCATATTTATTACTATTACAAGCGCCAAATATTAAGTTGCTTGGCGTTAGCGCGATTGATGCTGATGGTTACGTTGATCCGGCGGTAGAAGTTTGCCGAAAGATGACCGCTCGTTTTAATTTACGTGGCGATGAGCTGAAAGTAGCTAAGTCAACTTCTCGCGCTGTCAACCAGTTTCCAGAAGTATGGCGGACAGCATCATATTCCTTTAACTATTTACCAATGTTGAATGATACTGATAGGATGGATACACAAGAAGCGATTGAACCGGCTCATTTAGATATGATCACTAAGATTAAGTAATCTAGCGTGTGCTATTGAAATTTAACCAGATATTGAAAATAAAATTACTCGGCTCTATTAGAAGCGAGGTTCACTGGACGGTCACAGCAATGTGGTTCAGGTTAATGCCGATGGAACACAAGAGTGGAATGCTATTTGGGATCCATTTGCGGTTGCACGTGTTTTGAAATCGAAAATTTCAATGCAAATAGTTGGTCTATGACAGATAGTGTAATTGTGGGTCGAATAAAAAATTCCTAATGGTAGAGAGATTACTTTAGCACTTAAGGCTAACCCAAAATTGTTTTTTAAAAATTTTGATAAATTATTAATGCAGGCAAGTAATGAAAAGTGTTAAAATGATTTCTCTTTGTTTTTAAATGTTTTAGATAGAATTAATATCAAAAAAGGCAGGATAACTGCCTTTTTTGTTTGCTTTTAATCATAATCAATTACTAGTTGATTATTAATAATATGCGTTATCAAATAATAAATACGTATATTATCCAATTTATATCTATTTATTTAGTAACTTAAATACGTTGATTAAATATTTGATATGCCTTAATAATACTGGAATATAGACTTGAGATATATTGACCTTTTTAATTTTTCAATAAAATATTATTCCGGTAATTATATATTCCTTTTTTTTTTTTTTTTTATATAATCTTTACGTTTTCGCTGGTAGGTATATTATAAACTTAAGCGCATTTAGTAATAGCTTTTAATAGCTGTTTATGACTATTTTTGAATTATATATTTTTTGTTTCGTATTTTTATAATCAAAATTTTCTATCATAAACAAATAACTATAGGCATTCTACTAACTGCGTCGTTCAAAATGCCAGTGCAATGTTGATACCACTTTTTAATATAGATAAATGGTTTGTTAACTTTTACAGCAGTGATACTTTTTGCTTGTTCATTTTACTACTGCGAATTTAGCGATTAATTTGGTAAAAACAAAACATGGCTTTTGAAGTTTTCCCTCAGAATTAAAGTTAATTTTGGGGGTTTAATTGCCAATATTTGAAATGTTGGATAAGAAGAATAACTTTTGTAAGATAAGAAGTGCTGGTGGAGGGTGGTGTCATGGTATTGTTGCTCTTGAGTTGAACGCCATAAACCATTGTAACATTGTTAAGTCGAGAGTAAAGACTTTGAAAGTTATTCCTGAAGAGCAAGGTAATACCATACTAAACTACTTTGATTTAGCTTATCGGAAAGATTCAACCCATATCATTAAGATAACCTTGCAAAACTGTTCGAAAAACGATCACGGAAAACTTAGTTTAGCATCTTTTTATTTTAAATAACTAAAAGTTTGATATCTTTCCAATTTCAGCAAGATCTAGTTTTAACTAGATCTTTTTAATTGGCATACTTAAATAAAAAATGGGAATATATCTTTAAGTATCTAGAAAACTTTAAATTTTTTTTAATTAAATGACTATCTATAATTTAATCATACAAATACTCCATAACTAGATAATCTAATTATGGAGTATTTAATTTAAATCTTATCTGGTGTCTGTAGAAAATTAGGCGAGTGCATCCCAAGCGGGAAGATCGGTTGCAGGACCTTCTGTCAAAGCTAATTGCTCAGGAGTTAAATATTTTTTATGAACAGCTACCTCATAAACATATTCTTTAAACCATTCATTATTCATGACAAAAAAACCTTTATCACCATTTTTTTCACCCCATGAATTTTCAACTTTCCATTGACGAATCTGTCCTTGCTCTTCATCTACACCTACAAAAGCCATTGCATGAGTAAATGCACCAGCACCGGTACGTAGCCGATCTGCTTTTGACATTTTAAGGTTAACTCCAAATAAATCGCTCAGTTGATATAATTCGCTATCTAAAATTCCTTGTTTACGGTCGCTTTGTTCACCAACGTCATTGCCAAACCAGACTGCTTCGCCATCTTTTAATTGTTTGACTGTGGCTGTTTCAAGGTATTCAATGGGTACATTCAATAAACGAATTTGACATGTTTCCTCAATATTGCGTTCATCAGGTATACTATAAAGTTTATTGTACTCATGGTTGGGAGCATTAGTTAATACGACATAATCATCGAAGTTAACTTCTGCTAAATATTTATGTAAAAATTCTAATGGAGTTAGGTCCTTATCTAAATGATAATTTTGGTCATCATCACGGTATTCTAAATCAAATTTCTTTGGTGGTTCACCAATTGCAACTGCAGTCATATGATAGACTTCGTTTAAAAATTGTTCACGGACTTGATTAATTTCCTCAACCGTACCGGTTTGTTTTAATTTACGTAAGACAAGAGCATCCTTTTTAAGTTTATCACCCAATGCTTTTCCTAAACCAACAGTATTATTGGCATTGAAACTTTCTGGCATAGCATAAGAAGGCACAACGCCATATTTTTCTATTAGTGCAGTTGCCATGTGAAAGTGTCCGCCATCCTGACCGGCACCATCTAGATATGCTCTAACAATACGTGAATCCAGCGGCTGATCAGCAGTAGCGAGGATATTATTATAAAAAATATTAGCTCGTTCGATTTTATCCCAGAAAAAATTATAACTTTGTGAAAACGTAAAATTTTTACAATGATGCTTTTTACCAAACGCGTGCCGTAAAATGTTTAATGTGGCAAACTCCCAGCAACGTCCTGATTGACGCTGGTTAGTTACGTTGTCGGTATCTAGCTCGGTGGAAAAGACCCGAGTCAAATTCCTTGATACTTGATTGTTATATGCTGCTGCCAAAACACCACTTTTTTGAACAGCGCGAGCAATAACTTGATTATGTTCGTCGTTATTAAAATTGTGTGTAAATTGTTCTAATTCGTGCACTGTAACTTGATGTCGCATAAATAAAACTCCTTTTAATTAATTTTTAAATTAATTAATATTTTAATCTAAAATAAAAGTGAGTTCAACACTTGAACTCACTTCAGAGAATTATTTGTATTGACAACTTAGCTAGAACTTCTTGCATTAATTCATAAGTTAATCAATTTGAATTGAATTATCACTCTTGTCGGCGCTTTGCTTAGGTAAGGTAATAGTCAATACACCATTATCATACTTTGCATGAATCTCATTTGCAACTACGTTTGGCAATCTGAAACTACGTGAAATGTGCCCCTCACTTCTCTCGCGGTGGATGATGCTACCGTTTTTATCAGTTGAGTCATTGAATGACTTTCTCGATCCCGATACGCTTAAAACACCATTAGAGTAATTTAGATTAATATCATTTTTATTCATTCCTGGCATGTCAATTTTAATTACATAGTCATGGTTATTTTCAACCACGTCTGATTGCATTAACTTTGCTACTTCGCTACCATCAAAAAATTTTCTTGGAAGATCAAACCAATCGTTCATTGCATCGAATAAATCATTGTGCCGATTCATCATTTCGTTTGCCATAGTAAAAACTTCCTTTCAAAATTAGTTTAAACTGTAAGAAGTACTTTCTTTTCTTTCTTACAATGATTATTATAGTATGCAGTTTGATAAAATGGAAATATTTAGCACTCTTAATTTGCGAGTGCTAATTTAAAAAGCTAATTGGACTGAGTTTTTCCAAAAGCGGAGAGGGAATATTTTGGTTTATTATCAAAAAATGACGCCTGAAGGATATCATCAAATTGAAGCTGAAATCAACCGGTTAAAGAAAGAACGACCACAACGGATTAAAATTTTGCAAGAAGCGCGATCACTTGGTGATTTATCAGAAAACACTGAGTATACAGAAGCCAAGCGTGAACTCGGACATTTACAAGGCAGATTACGTTACCTTGATAAACAACTCAAGTATGCGGAAGTTGTTGAAAAAAAAGATGACGGCAAGGTTGATTTGGGTAAAACAGTTCTTTTAAAATTTGATGACGGTGAAACAGAAGAGTATCAAATTGTTGGTCGCATGCAAGCAGATATTGAAAAAGGCAAACTAGCTTATGATTCTCCCTTAGGTCAGGCAATTATGAAAAAAGGGGTTCAAACTAAGGTAAGAGTAGCTGCCCCAGATGGTGAATATCAAGTAATCATTACTAAAATTGATTAAATTTTTTCTTGCTTAATCGAACTTACGTTTGTATAATTGATTCAAAAGCAAACTTACGTTCGCAAAAAGGAGCAGAATCAATGTATGATTATCGTTATGAACCGCACCACGTGATTTTTATGATTGATAATAAATCATTTTTCGCAAGTTGCGAAGCACTTGCATTAGGATTAAATCCAATGCGAGCAGTATTAGCGGTTGTATCACATCGTCCCAATCTTAACTATGGCTCAGGACTGATTATGGCGGCTTCTCCCTTAGCTAAGAAAAAATATGGATTGACGAATGTTATGCGAGTACGTGACCTTCCTTCAAAAAAAGTGGCTCCCGATTTAATATTGGTTGAACCACACATGAATCTTTATATTAAACGTAGCATGCAGATACTAGATATTTTTCGGAAATATGCGGCCGACGAAGATATTCATGTATATTCAATTGATGAAAGCATGGTCGATATGACCAAGTCATGGCAATTATTTGGTGATGATCCTTACCTGGTAGCGCGAAAAATACAAGTAGAAATTAAGAATAGTTTAGGTCTTTATACTACCTGTGGTATAGGAGAAAATCCATTACTGGCTAAATTAGCTATGGATATTTCAGCTAAACACCGATATTCAATGATTGACTATTGGCACTATATTGATGTTCCTGATACTATTTGGAAAATTTATAATTTAGAAGATGTTTGGGGAATTGGTAAAAAAACCGCTCAGCATTTGCAACGAATGGGGATTAAGAACATGTATGATCTAGCACATACTAATCCAACGATTTTAACAAATGAATTTGGCATAATTGGTGCTCAATTGTTTGCTACGAGTTGGGGTGTTGATCGCAGTATTATTAGTGAAAAGTCTCCTCCAGAATCCCCAAGTTATGGTAATTCTCAAATTTTAAATTATGATTATACGATTCAACGAGAAATAGAAATTGTTTTGCGTGAAATCGTTGAACAGGTGGCAGCAAGATTACGTGCGTATAATTTTCAAGCAAAATGTTTAAGTTTATATGTAGGCTTTTCCCGTTCTTATCATGGTAAAAGCAAGGGATTTAATGTTCAGCAAAAGATAACTCCAACTAACGATGATCAGTTTTTAAATTGTGCACTGATAAATCTTTTTCGAAAAAATTGGCATGGTGAACCTGTCAGGCTTTTAAGCGTGAGTTGCAGCCATTTAACCTCAGCTAATTATGAGCAGATGACATTCTTACTGACGCCAAGTCAGCAGATTAAGAAAAGTATGATAAATAAAACTATTGATTCAATTCATCAAAAATACGGATTTACAAGTCTAGTTAAGGCCTCAAGTTTATTACATGGTGCAACGGCAATTAAGCGTAGCAATTTAGTTGGTGGACATAATGGTGGCGATTTATATGAGTGATTTTGACAAAATAGTTTTGGATTTTTTTGCCAATTATCATGATCGTAAAATGAAAAAGTGGCAAGGTTTCTTTTTAAGTGATCATACTCAGGCGATAATGTGCAATCAGAGTAAGCGTAAAGTACGGTATACATTGAGAAAAGAAATGACTCAAGAAGAAATTGGTATGCAGTTATTGCAAGCGTATAGCAATCATCGCCGAGTTCATATTCAAGTAAAAATAATTGATAGTAACGATCAATTGTCGGCAGATATTACAGGGGTAGTTGAAGGTTATAATGCAGAAGTAATCATTGTAGACGGTCAACAAGTTAAATTAGATGATATTAATAATATTAAAGTGGAATAGAAAAACTAACTGCCAATTCATAAACTCTGTGTTTTTTGCTATAATATAGGACTTAGAAGGCATAAAACTAGATAGGAGTAATTTTTGTGAATACACCAGCTTCAAGAGAAGGGAATTTGATTCGCTATATATTTTATATCATTGGCTACCTAATGGTTGCTGGTGTTATTAAACTAGTGGCTATGAATTCGCCACTTCATCTTTGGGATCTGATTTTATTTGGCTTAGTATCATTAATGATTTTGTTGTTTTTTACTTATCGATTTAATCGTGAACAGCGGTACTTCGATCGGGAATTTTCGGGAAGCTGGCTTAATAATTTTAGCTTGACCATTATCTTAACAATCGTTGTGACCGCTCTAAGAATCTTTGTTTCGTGGCTACAATCATATGCAAGACTTAGGCTATACGGTTTTCAAACGATTTATTTACGGCATGAATCGGTATCAAATTATTGGTTTATGTTAGTTGCTCTAGGAGTTGTTTTGCCAATTTTGCAAGAGTTTTTAATCACTGGCTTTTTATTTAATTATACTTTTCGACGTAATACATTAATGACAGCCCTTGAAGGAATTCTAACATCCGGAATTTTATATAGTGTGCTTAATTGGCAAGCTTCACCGCTACTTTTGCTTATTAATGCACTTTTTGGTGCGATTTTTGCTTGGTCATATCTTCACACACAAACTTTGTGGATGCCGATTTACTTGGCAATTTTAAATGGGATAATCTTAATTATTATGACTTAACAAAAAAGACAACAGCTTTTAAACTGTTGTCTTTTTAATTAAGCGGATAGCGTGAATCGAACCCGCATCTTCAGCTTGGGAAGCTAACATTTTACCATTAAACTATACCCGCGTTACTGAGATAGTTTACCATGTTTTTAGATTAAAGCCAAGCCTTGTTTTAAAATTAGTTGATTAGCGCATATCATGTGGTGTTTGTCTGACAACTAAGTCTATTTTATGGCGATCAACAAGTGAAGTGAAGTTTTGAAATAACCATTGGCGTAATTCGCTAGACTGAATAATGAGAGGCATGCGGTTATGAATAGGAGCCATTATACTATTAGGCTTAGTTGTAACCATTGAAAAATGATCATTTTGATAAATACCCGCTATCATTGTTAATGGTTCATTAGGGTTTAGGAACCCGAAGTTTTCATGGTATCTGTGACCATTTGGGGAAGTATAAGTTTGTCTACTTGATTCAAAAAATTGCTTAGTGATAATTAAACAGCGCGACTTAGCAAAAGATTGATCCCACATTGATGGCTTTTTTTCAAAAAAATGTTCAATACGAGCATTAAAAACTACTTTTTGATGGTTAAATGGACTAGGGTAGCCCCAGGATTTAGATTTAAGTAGAAGTTGTTCATTCTGATAAAGCAAAACTGGAACTTGATTTTTAGGGAAAACATTAATATTTTCAGGTAAAGAAGTTGTTGGCTCGACTAACGGTAATTTTAAGTCATTAATTAAGTATTTTTTAATTTCTGACAAAGTAGGTATTTGAAATTGGTGACACATTTTATCCTCCATGTTTATTCATTACTTGATTTTTGATAGAATTAACTATAATTATCTCATTAAAAAAGAATTTTAATTTTTAAAGAAGGCAAATTATAATGAAAAAGAAAGTTATCCTTACTGGCGACCGTCCAACAGGAAAATTACATGTAGGTCACTATATTGGCTCGTTGAAAAATCGGGTAAAGTTGCAAAATTCTGGTAAGTATCATCCTTATATTATGATTGCTGATACGCAGGCGCTTACTGATAATGCTCGTAATCCTGAAAAAATTCGTAATAGTTTAATCCAAGTTGCGCTTGATTATCTTGCAGTTGGAATTGATCCTGAGATTTCAACAATTTTTATTCAATCACAGATTCCTGCTTTATTTGAGCTCACTGCCTACTACATGGACTTAGTGACAGTTAGCCGCTTGGAACGTAATCCAACTGTGAAAAGTGAGATTAAACAGAAAGGTTTTAATGATTCTATTCCGGTTGGATTTTTGAATTATCCTGTATCTCAAGCTGCTGACATTACTGCTTTTAAGGCGACTATTATTCCCGTGGGTGATGATCAGGAGCCGATGCTTGAACAAACTCGCGAAATTGTACGGACTTTTAATCGGGTTTATGACTGCAATGTTTTGGTCGAGCCAGAAGGTTATTTCCCTAAAAAAGGACAGGGAAGACTGCCGGGCCTAGATGGCAATGCCAAAATGTCGAAATCTTTGGATAATGCAATTTATTTATCAGATGATTCTGCCACTGTTCAAAAGAAAATCATGTCAATGTTTACCGACCCCACTCATGTTCATGTGGAAGATCCTGGTAAGATTGAGGGTAATACTGTTTTTACTTATCTTGATATTTTCGATCCAGATAAAGATAAGGTGGCAGAATTAAAGGAAGAATATCAAATGGGCGGTTTAGGTGATGTTAAGATTAAACGTTATTTAAATCAGGTAATGGAAAGGGAATTGGCTCCAATTCGTGAACGGCGTGCTCAATATGAAAAAAATTTATCTGATGTTTATGAAATGCTTGAAATGGGATCCAAAAAAGCTAATGATGTTGCAGAGCAAACCTTATCTGAAGTGCGCGATGCAATTGGATTAAACTACTTTAATAAGAGGCAAAATGATGCGTAAACGAATTCCTTGGAAACAATACTTTATGATGCAAGCATTGGTGATCGCCCAGCGATCAACTTGTGATAGGGCTCTTGTGGGGAGTGTTCTGGTTAAAGCTAATCGAATTATTGGTACGGGGTATAATGGTTCGGTTTCAGGTGAAGCACACTGTGATGACGTGGGACATCAATTTGTTGATGGACACTGCGTACGGACAATTCACTCTGAAATGAATTCACTAATTCAGTGTGCTCGCAATGGTGTTTCAACTGATAATACAGAAATTTATGTAACGCATTTTCCTTGTTATAATTGCTCTAAAGCGTTAATGCAAGCTGGTATAAAAAAAGTCAATTACTACTTTGATTATCATGATAATCCACTAGTAATTGACCTTTTGAAAGATTGTGAGGTTCCTTATGAGCAAATTAAAATTAATCGCCAGTATGTGGAACAATTGGCGCATAAACTGGAAAATGCTGAAAACTAAGATAGCATTTTTGGTGTTTTTAGCAGCGATATTTTTAAATTTAACGGCATTTTCAAGTCCTAATATAAAGGATAAGAGCAATCTTTTGGAAAGGGAAACAACAAAATTAATTACTGCAAAGAATAACCGCTATTTTCAAACAAGTGAACAACCTAAAATAATTGTTGAGACAGTTAACCGAATTGACCATCTAACGCCACAAAAGTTAACCAAATCTAAGCGTTCAGTATTTATTGTTGTTGGAAGCAAAAACAACAAGCGTAACGTCCAGATATACTCTAGTAAAGACCTTCATGGTGCATTTACTGCGGATGTTCGCAGTAACATTATCCGTTCACAGTCTGATGCTTTACGTTCTAGCAATCGCCGTAAATTTAATCAGGGATTAAGGTTTGTTTTTAGGGCATGCGCAACAACAATTGATCAAAAGTATCAATATTCACTTGATAAATACGATTTAACTAATCAAGAGCGTGATCAAATTGCACATCCTCGAAGAGTGGCATTGCCAATTGCATTTGCCTTAGTAATCATAATTGGTTGTTTAGTTTATTTCTTTAAAAATAATTTGCATTTGAAAAATAAATAAAAGTTGACTTATGTATCTTGTTTTGATACACTCGCAATACTGATAAGAAAAACAAATAAACTGTTAGGTGAGACTCCTATGTGAACACATGCTATCGCCCAGAAACATCCAGAGATGCCAACGAGTTAAATAGTTACCGTCGATTTAAGGCGGTAACCAGGTAGCTAGCCTAAGCTTACGTCACGTAGTGTTAAAACTGAACGACGAGTACTTCAAAGATACCTTGTTTAAAAGAGGATCCCTAACGATGCACGTAGGATCCTTTTTTAGTTTGTTTGCATTTTTTAATAGAAAAGGAGTGAGATGATGCGTAGAAAAACTACTGACGCGGCTAGCAACAAAGATCTAGAACTTGTTAAAAAGATTGCACAAGAAAGTAGATCTGAAACCTTGGCCCGACTTCATGCTAGTAGTGATGGGCTAACTAGTGAACAGGTTGTTCGAAATCGTGAGGAATATGGTTCTAATACAATTGCTTCTAACAAGCACAATTCCAAACTGCATTTCTTAACGGAGGCGTTTATCACACCATTTACATTAGTCCTATTGGTTTTAGCAGCGTTATCCTTATGTACAGACTACATTTTTGTTCCAGCTGGTCAAAAAGATTTAACCACTGTTTTAATTATGGTAATAATGATAATTATATCAGGAGTTACTAATTTTATTCAAAATGTTAGATCTTCTAACGCAGTTGACTCACTGCTTAAGATGGTTTCAATTACAACGGATATTGTGCGTGATGGCAAAGATCAGGAAATTGATACTAGTGAAGTAGTTGTTGGCGATGTAATTAGATTAGCCGCAGGGGATATGGTACCGGCAGATATGAAGCTTCTTACAAGCAAAGACCTCTTTTGCTCATCCAGTTCTTTAAACGGTGAATCAAATCCTATTGAAAAAATTGCAACTCGGAAACCTAAAATTGGTTCGGAACGTGATTATTTAAATTATCCTAATATTCTTTATGAGGGCACGACGATAGTCTCTGGGTCTGGATTGGGAGTTGTTTTTGCAACAGGTGAGCGGACAATGTTTGGTAAGTTGGCTCACGATATTGCTCATCAGGATGTAAAGAATACTGCTTTTGACGTTGGAATAAAAAATGTTTCTAAACTATTAATTATCATGACAGCAATTATTGCACCGCTTGTTTTTATTATTAATGGTTTAACCAAGGGCGATTGGATCAACGCACTGATTTTTTCTATTGCGACAGCAGTAGGATTAACTCCAGAAATGTTACCAGTAATTGTTACTACTAACTTGGTAAAGGGTTCAATTGAGATGTCTAAAAAGGGCACAATCGTTAAAAAGATGAACTCGATTCAGAACTTTGGTTCGGCAGATATTTTATGTACCGATAAGACTGGAACTTTGACACAGGATAAAGTTGTTTTGGAACGCCACTATGACTTAAACCTGCATGAAAATTCGCATGTTTTAGAATTAGGATATCTTAATTCATATTATCAAACTGGAATGAAAAATCTGATTGATAAAGCAATTATTGAGGCTGCAGGTGATGAATTAGATATTAATGAGATGCAACGTGACTACAATAAAATTGATGAAATTCCATTTGACTTTTCCAGAAGAAGAATGAGCGTGGTTGTGGCAAATTCAGATCGCAAACATGGTGAACATTTACTTGTTACTAAAGGTGCATCTGAAGAAATGATTGCCGTTTCGACCAAGATTGAAGTTGATGGGCAAATTTTACCGTTAACCCCCGAACGTAAGCAAAAGGTAATGGCAAAAGTTAATGACATGAACGATGATGGTCTTCGGGTAATTATGATTGCATATAAGCGTAATCCTGCTCCAGTTGGAGAATTTTCTGTTGAAGATGAAAATGATTTAATTTTGTGTGGATTCTTAGCTTTTCTTGATCCGCCGAAAGAAAGTGCTAAGGATGCATTAGCTCGCTTGAAGAGTGATGGAATTACCGTTAAAATTTTGACAGGTGATAATGAAGCAGTTACCAGAACGATTGGCCTGCAAGTTGGCTTAAGTGTTAATACGATATATTCAGGAGCGGACTTAGAAAACAAGAGTCCGGAAGAGCTAGCCAAGATGGTTGAGGAATGCAACATTTTCGTTAAGCTATCGCCAGAAGATAAAACCAAAATAATTAATCTGTTAAAGCAGAATGGTCATACTGTTGGTTATATGGGTGATGGAATCAATGACGCGCCGGCAATGAAGGCGGCAGATGTTTCAATATCTGTGGATACAGCGGTAGATATTGCTAAGGAGTCTGCAGATATTATCTTGTTACACAAGGATATGAATGTTTTAGAAACTGGAGTTAGGATTGGACGAAAGGTTTTTGGCAATACTACGAAGTACATTAAGATTACTTTATCGTCTAATTTTGGCAATATCTTATCGATTTTAGTTGCCTCATCGTTTTTACCATTCTTACCTATGTTACCATTACAATTACTAGTTCTTGACTTGCTATATGGAACAAGTTGCTTGTCTCTGCCATTTGATGAGATGTCGAATGATTATTTGAAAGAACCAAGAATTTGGTCAACCAAAAAATTACCCAAGTTCATGTTTTACTTTGGACCGACATCATCGGTTTTTGATATTGTAACTTTTGGCTTGTTATACTTTATCATTTGTCCTCATCTAGTAGGTGGAAATTTCAATGCAATTAGTCCAAGTAATCAGGTTGCATTTATAGCTCTGTTCCACACGGGATGGTTTATTGAATCACTGTGGACACAAGAGATGGTAATTCATGCTTTACGAGATCGACACCTACCCTTTATTGGGCAACACGCTACAACAACTGTCATCGTTGCAACGTTTGGTGCTGGAATCGTTGGTACTTTAATTCCATTTTCATTTCTAGCTACCAAATTGGGATTTGGTCGTATGCCACTAAGTTTTATGTGGGTAGTTTTAGGAATTTTGGTGCTATATATTCTATTAACAACGTTGATTAAACATTACTATTTAAAAAGTGAAAAATTCTTAATTTGAGAATTATCCAATTCGATAAGTACACAAGCAAAGGGAATTCTGAAGAGAATTCCCTTTTTTGGTGGTGTAGTATAATATAATAAATTAGATGAAACTTAAGGAGAAAATGAATATGGCTGATAAAAAAACTTTTTACATTACCACCCCAATCTACTATCCGTCTGGCCGTTTAACTATCGGTAACGCTTATACAACAATTGCTGCAGATGTGATGGCACGCTATAAGCGTACGCAGGGGTTTGATACTTTCTTTTTAACTGGAACAGATGAACATGGTTTAAAAATTGAACAAAAGGCTGAAGCAAAAGGCATCAAGCCACAAAAATTTGTAGATGATATGGCTGCTACCTATCAAAAGTTATGGAAAAGTTTGGATATTTCATATGACAAATTTATTCGTACAACTGACGAGCAACATGTTAAAGGAGTTCAAAAAATCTTTGAACAACTGCTAAATCAAGGTGACATTTATCTTGGAGAATATACCGGCTGGTATTCAGTTGAGGATGAAGAATATTTCACAGAATCTCAACTGGCCGAGGTTTATAAGGATGATGTCGGTAATGTAATTGGCGGTAAAGCACCATCTGGTCATGAGGTGCAACTAGTTAAGGAACCATCTTATTTCTTCAAAATGAGTAAATATGCAGATCGACTCTATCAATACTATCAAGATCATCCTGAATTTATTTTGCCTCATTCTCGAGAAAAAGAAATGGTCAATAATTTTATCAAACCAGGACTAGAGGACTTATCGGTAACAAGGACAACTGTTTCTTGGGGAATTCCTGTGCCAAGTGATCCTAAACATGTTGTTTACGTTTGGATCGATGCTTTGTCTAACTATATTACGGCATTGGGATATGGTTCAGATGATGATTCGCTATTCAAGAAATATTGGCCTGCAGATATTCACTTAGTTGGTAAAGAAATAGTCCGGTTCCACACAATTTACTGGCCAATTATGTTGATGGCATTAGGCTTGCCACTACCTAAGCATATTATTGGTCATGGCTGGGTATTGATGAAGGATGGTAAAATGTCCAAGTCCAAGGGTAATGCCGTTTATCCTGAATCAATTACTAGTCGATACGGCGTTGACGCATTGCGTTACTATCTAATGCGGGCACTACCGTTTGGTTCAGATGGAATATTTACTCCGGAAGATTTTGTAGAACGTGTCAATTATGATTTAGCGAATGATTTAGGTAATTTATTAAATCGAACTGTTTCGATGATTAATCAATATCAAAATGGTCTTATTACTCAAGTTGCGGGTGAACAAGATCAATTTGGAGAAGATTTAGCACAAACTGCTGCTGAAATTATTATTAATTATCATCAAGAAATGGATACACTTCATTTTACTCAGGCAATTGACGATATTTGGAAATTAGTTAGTCGTGCCAACAAGTATATAGATGAAACCACACCATGGACTTTAAACAAGGAAGGAAAAACTGCTGAACTTGCACGGGTAATGTCTAACTTAGCAGAGAGCTTACGTATAATTGCTTTGTTAATTGCACCAATTATGACCAGGACACCTATTGAGATGTTCAAGCAATTAGGTCTTGATTGGAACGATGAAAGTCAAAAACAGCTTAATTTTGGAGCATATGATTGGAACATCAAGGTAGTTGCTAAGCCAACACCAATTTATCCAAGACTGAAACCTGAAGAAGAAATTAAGTATATTAAAGATGAGATGGCTAAAGCCAAGCCTAAGAAACAAAGTCGTAGTGAAAAAGGGCAAGACAAGGAAATTACAATTGATGATTTTGATAAGGTTAAAATACAAGTGGGTAAAATTCTTGCCGTTGCACCTGTTAAGGGTTCGGATAAATTGCTCCAATTCCAACTTGATTTTGGTAACGGTCAAGAACGACAGATTTTAAGTGGGATTCGTAAATTTTATCCGAATGCTAATGAGCTTTTAGGTAAGAAAGTACTGGCAGTAACTAATTTGAAACCACGTAAAATGTTGGGTCAATTAAGTCAAGGAATGCTTTTATCAAGTGAACAAGGCGGACAAGTAAAACTTGCGATAATAGGTGATGAGCATGAACTTGGAGCAGAATTAGGCTAATGGAATTAATTGATAACCATACGCATTTACAAGATGAGACATTTCGAGGTAGGGAAGAATTTTACCTTGATCGCGCCCAAAAGTTAGGTGTAACAAAAGTAATTTGCGTGGGGCAGGATCCTGAATTTAATAAAAGAGCAATAGAACTAAGTCAGCGTTTTGAAAAAGTATATGCAATGGTGGGTTATTGCCCAGATGTTGCTAAAGACTATGATCAAAAAGCTGAGGATACGATAATTGAACAGTTACAAATTCCTGGCGTGGTGGCAATGGGAGAAATTGGTCTTGACTATTATTGGGATGAATCACCACGATCAAAACAACGTGAGGTTTTTGCAAGACAGATTGAAGTTGCTCATGAGATGAAAAAGCCGGTAGATATCCACACTAGGGATGCCTTTGGCGACTGCTATGAAATTTTAAAGCATAGTGATTTGGAATACGGCGCAATTTTGCATAGTTTTAATGGGGATGTTAACTGGCTAAATAAGTTTTTGGACTTAAATGTATATTTTTCTTATTCTGGTGTAGCCTCATTTACTAAGGCAGTAGAAGTTCATTCAGCGGTTAAAAAAACACCTTTAAATAGGTTGCTGCTAGAAACAGACGCGCCCTTTTTAACTCCTAAACCGTATCGTGGTCATCAAAATGAACCGGGTTACGTTTACTATGTTGGTCAAGCTATTGCTCAGTTAAAAGGTATTTCGTTAGAAGAAGTTGCACAAATAACATATAAAAATACGATGAGGGTTTATGGTCTTAACTAAAAAAAAATTTAATGCAGTTGTGGTTGTCGAAGGAAAAGATGATACAATTCGTCTAAAGCAATTTTTCCCTGGTATTGAAACAATTGAAACAAATGGTTCGGATGTTCCGGCATCTGTTTTAGAAGAGTTGAAAGAACTAAGTAAAAAACGAGAAATAATAATTTTAACTGATCCTGATTTAAATGGTGAACGAATTCGGCGTCTTGTGACTGAAGCAGTTCCTAAGGCTAAGCAGGCTTTTATTACTCGTAAGGAAGGTGAGCCGCATAATAGAGGCAATTCATTGGGGGTTGAACATGCTTCAAGACAAGCACTAGGTAAGGCTCTAAGTGATTTACGTGAGATTCAACCACCTGCTAGTGATTTAACGCTGTATGCTTATCGAAAGCTTGGCTTATCTAGTGGTCAAGGTTCACGACAATTGCGTGAAAAAGTGGGAATAATTTTGCGAATTGGTTATGGAAATGCAAAGCAATTTTATAAGCGTTTGCGTACTTTCAATGTACCTTTAGCTCAATTGAAAGCTGCAGTCAAGGAGGCTAATAATGAATAATGAAATGCCAATTGGCTCTATGGTTAGGACGCAAGCGATCATTAATCGCTATTTTGTTCGGGCTAAGAAAAATTTAGGACAAAATTTTTTGATTGATTTAAATGCCATTCAAGGAATTGTTCAAGCAGCTGAAATTGGACAAGATGATCAGGTAATAGAAATTGGGCCTGGAATTGGGTCTTTGACGGAACAACTTTTACTGGCAGGAGCTAAGGTTTTTGCTTACGAAGTTGATGATAGCTTGCCAGAAATTTTGCACAATGAGTTACCAATTAAAGTTAATGGTGTTGCTCTTAATGATCGTTTTCGGCTCTTAATGAAAGATATTTTGCAAGCTGATTTTAAACATGATCTTGAGGGCTTCTTCGATTTAAGCAAGCCAATAAAAGTAGTTGCTAATTTGCCCTATTACATCACAACGCCGATAATTTTCTTTTTGAATAAAGCCATGAATTTTAGTAGTTTAACCTTAATGATGCAAAAAGAAGTGGCTGAACGGCTTCAAGCTAAACCCAATAATAAAGATTACGGTCCACTAACAATTGGTGTGCAAACTGAAATGAGTATTAAAATTGCTTTAACGGTTAAAAGCAGTTCCTTTATTCCTCAACCAAAGGTTGATTCAAGTGTAGTGATATTAAAGCCTTTAGAACAAAAAATTGCTGTGGGCGATCCAGAATATTTTAATTGGATAGTGAAAATGTGTTTTGGCCAACGACGTAAAACTTTAAATAATAATCTTAAAAATATTTTGCCAGATCCCGATAGTCGTAAGCAATTATTGGCAAAGTTGCATCTTGATCCAAGAGTTAGACCGGAACAATTGGCTATTTCTCAATTTGTTATGTTGGCACAGGCAATTAAGTCAAAAAGATAATGTTGTTACTGACTTGCTCTTAAAAAGTATTGAAAAAATGATGATAAAGTGGTAAAATTCGACTCAAAGGAGTTGTTATTAGTGCCAACATCTATTATTACCATTAAAGAAAAATTGGATTCACACCTAGGTGACCCAATTACAGTCGTTGCAAGAGCAGGACGTAAGAAAGTTACTAAAAGACGAGGGATTTTAAAAGAAACATTTCCAGCTGTGTTTGTAGTCGATTTAGACCAAGATCAAAATAATTTTAAACATGTTTCTTATAGTTACACGGATTTATTGACTAAAAATATCACTTTAAAATTTGATGATATAACTGATTAAGTTGATTAATTAGCATTTGTGGAGGTAATAACATTTTGTAAATGTTAGTGCCTTTTTTTGTGGTTCAGTGTATAGTAGTAACTGGCAAAAACCAAACATTAGGGAGGAAAATTTATGAAACGTTCAGAGAGATTGGTTGATATGACCAAGTATTTAATGGAACGACCACATGACTTGATTTCATTGCCTTTTTTTGCAAAACGCTATGATGCTGCTAAATCTTCAATTTCGGAAGATCTTGCAATTTTAAAGCATACGTTAGCTGCTAATCAAGATGGGATTTTAGAAACAGTAGCTGGTGCTGCTGGGGGTGTACGGTATATTCCATTTTGGGGGATGGAACATGCCCAACAATATTTAGAAGACTTAGCTAGTAGAATTGAGGATCCCAATAGAATTTTGGCGGGCGGATTTGTCTATCTTTCGGATATTTTAGGTAATCCACAAGATTTAGACAAAATTGGTAGACTAATAGCAACGCGTTATGCATACTCCAATATTGATGTAGTAATGACTATTGAAACCAAGGGAATAGCATTGGCACAGGCTGTCGCACGTTATTTAAATGTTCCGTTTATTATTGCTCGTAAACGTTCCAAAGTGACAGAAGGAGCGACCGTTTCGGTTAATTATATTTCTTCTTCACTTGATCGGGTATCAAAAATGGAATTACCAACTAGAGTTTTAAATGAAAATTCGAATGTTCTATTAGTAGATGATTTCATGATGGCAGGTGGAACCTTAACAGGTATGCAACAGTTAGTTAAGGAATTTAATAGTAATATTTCTGGTGTTTGTGTTTTGTGTGAAGCCGATTTTGATGATGAAAAGTTAATCGAAGATCATTTGTCATTAATAAGAATTACTTGTGTAGATAGTAAGAAGAATGTGATTTTAGCTGAACCGGGTACTCTTATATCACATACAAATTTTAACCATTTTTAGGTTGCCTGATGATATGATAAAATAAAATAATAATTTAAGAATATAAAGAGGCCGGAATTAATGAAAAAGTTTGTAGTTGTATTAGCAGCCGGTAAAGGTACACGAATGAAATCAAAGCTGTATAAGGTTTTGCATCAAGTTTGTGGTAAGTCGATGGTTGAACATGTGGTTGAGGCCGCACAGGCAATTGAGCCAGATAAAATAGTAACGGTTGTTGGTAATGGTGCTGAAGAAGTAAAAAAAGTATTAGCTGGTAAGTCTGAATTTGTTTTACAAAAAAAACAGTTGGGAACAGGCGATGCGGTTTTAACCGCAGAAAAGCAACTTTCAAGACAAGAAGGAGCGACACTGGTAATAACTGGAGATACACCATTATTTACTAGTGAGACTTTCCAAAAATTATTTAATTATCATCAAAATAAAGGTAATGCAGCAACAGTTTTAACAGCGCAAGCTCCTAATCCATATGGATACGGAAGAATTATTCGTGATGAACAGGATAATGTTTTACGGATTGTTGAGCAAAAAGATGGGAATTCTGAAGAATTAAAAGTTAAAGAAATTAATACAGGCGTTTTTTGTTTTGACAATAAACAATTGTTTAAAGCTCTCAAGCAAGTAACTAATCATAATGCGCAAGGTGAATATTACCTTACTGATGTCTTAGAGATTTTGCGAAATAAAGGACAGCGAATTGGCGCATATAAAATGCACGATTTCAGTGAAAGTATTGGTGTCAATGATCGTGTTGCGTTGGCACAGGCTACCAAAATCATGCAGAGACGTATTAATAAAAAACATATGTGTAATGGGGTCACTTTTGTAGATCCTGAAACTGCATATATTGATGCTGGTGTTGAAATTGGCAGTGATACACAGATTGAGGGCAATGTTGTGATCAAAGGTAAGACAGTAATCGGCAATGATTGTTTAGTTACCTCTGGTTCAAGGATTATTGATTCAAAAGTTGGTAATGATGTAACAATTATATCGTCAACAATTGAAGGGGCTGAGATGGACGATCACAGTGATATCGGTCCCAACTCTCATTTGCGTTCACAAGCTATAATTAGGTCAGGTGCCCATATTGGCAACTTTGTAGAAATTAAGAATGCAGAAATTGGAGAAAATTCAAAAGTAGGTCATTTAACTTATGTTGGAGATGCTACACTAGGAAAAGATGTTAATGTAGGTTGTGGAACTATCTTTGCAAATTATGATGGTGTCAAAAAAGATCATACAACTGTTGGAGACCGAGCATTTATAGGTTCAGGTGCAACTTTGGTAGCGCCGGTTAATGTTGCAGATCATGCCTTTATAGCTGCTGACTCAACGATTACCAAAGATGTTGACCAATATGATTTAGCAATTGCACGTGGGCGACAAGTAAATAAGCCAAATTACTGGCATAAATTGCCGTTAGCTAATGATTCTAATTGGAAATAAAAAGTAATTAACTAAAAAATAATACTATTAAGTCACTAATGCTTAAAAATGGTAAAGATAATGTCGAAATGATTATCTGATTCTTAAGAAAAAGTAAGCTATTACAAACTTCATTTAAAAAAAGGTTGTATTAGTATACAATATTATATGATGAAATTTAAATTTTACGAGGTAGAGAAATAAATGAAATTAAGTCATAAATTAATAACTGTATCAACGGCTGCATTGATTGGTGTTAGTCCAATTTTAAGTGTAAGTCAAGTTGCTTTAGTCCAGGCAGCTAATAAGCCAGCCAAAACTAAGAAAAACTCGTCTAAAAAAGCAACCTCACAGCAAGGAAAAATCAAATTAAGTCGCAATGCTTATGTGTATGATAAAAATGGTAAGCGGTTAAAGACCTACATGGGCAGTCCTAAGAATACGGTAATTGCTAAAGGCTATACAGTTAAATACAGTGCCAAAAAGACTATTAATAATAAAGAATATTATGATCTTGGTGGTGGTGCCTTTATCAAAGCAGCAAATGTTGGTTATGTTGATGGTAAAAAAGTTGACGGCAAAAAGGCCACAACTAAACCAGCTCCAGCTTCAACTACTGCGAAGTTAAAGAGTAATGCTTACATTTACGATGCTAAAGGTAAAACTGCTAAAAAGAAGTTGAAGAAAGGTCAAGTTGTTACCGTTGATCAATTACTGTACATTGGTAGCAAATTATATTACAGAATTGGTGGACAAACTAACCAATTCATTAAAGCTGCAAATGTTGGCTCAACAACTGGTACGAAGTTAAAGCCAAGCAATAAAAAAACGTCAAAGAACGATAATGGCCGGACACCTAGTGATAATCAGAATGATGCAACTGTTATTACCTTGAGTAAGAATGCTTATGTTTATGATGGTAAAGGTAATTCCAGTGATCAGCTAATTAAAAAGGGTCAAAAGGTTCAAGTTGATAAGTTGCAATATATTGATGGTAAGCTTTACTATCACATTAGTGATGCTAAATACCCAGGTGACGATCAATGGATTAAGAAAAGTAATGTTGGCGTCATAACAGGTAAGCAATTATCACCTTCAAATGAGAATAAACCAGAAGATAATCAAACTGGTACGATCGCAACGTTGGGTAACGATGCCAATGTTTATAACAATAAGGGTATTTTACAATCAACCAAAACATTTGCTAAAGGTCACACAGCTCGTATAACTGAATTGCGTTACATTTGGGTTGAGAGTGAAAATAAAGCTGAATTATTCTACAAGTTACAAAGTGACAAGAATGGTTATCTGAAAGCAAGCGATGTTAGCAGTATAAGTGGTGACAAGTTAGTTCCAGTGAATACAGAAGAAAGTGCTAAAGATGAAACTGTGATGGCAACTGCAACTGACAAAAAGCCATTACAAGATGCTTTAGCTGAAGTGGCTAGTGTTAGAAGCAGTGATGCTTATAAATTATCAGCTAAAACTTTGCGTGATGCATATGATAATGCAGTAACTTCTGGTACACAGGTTAATAATGCTAGTTCAACCATTGCAAATGTTAAGAATGAAATTAACAAGATTACCAAGGCTAAAGCTGCATTAAACGGTAAAAAGATAGTAGTTAATGATTTAAAGAATTTGACAATGGATGAAGCCAACCAGATTGTTCAAGTGGTGGCAACTGCAAATGGTGTAGCTGCAAGCACGGTTCAATTTAGTAATAATAATACTGTTTTAACTATTGTTGGTAGTAATGGTTTCCAGCAAACCTTAAATATTGCAGATTACGCTACTACAAATAAATAACTGACTAAAATTATATATATAAAGGTAGATAAAATATTGATTTTATCTACCTTTTTTGTATATACCATTTAACGCTTACATAATTATGATATACTAACAAAGTAAAGAGTAGGAGGGAAATTATGAATGCTTTAATTAATTGGTTAAATAAACACGTTGTTCCAATTGCTGCTAAGATTGGTTCGATTCGCTGGTTAATTGCTTTACGTGATGCTTTTATTGCGATGATGCCATTGATGCTGGCAGGCTCAGTAGCAAATGTTATAAATTCTTTGGTTAGAGATTTACCAAATCAGTTTGGGTGGACAAGCTTTGTTAATTCAATGCAATGGCTAATTGGAATTAATGCAATGGTTTGGACAGGCTCAACTGCTATTTTGGGGTTGTTATTTTCATTTACATTTGGTTACCAGTTATGTGTTCAATATAAAGTAGAACCAATTACGGGTGGACTAGTTACCTTAGGAACTTTCATTATGGGCTTACCCCAAAACTTTGTTTTGGTTTTGAAGAATACACTTTCTCAAGGTGATACGAAGACTTTAACTGATGCGGGTGCCGTTATTACAGGTAAAAATGTAACTTCATGGGGTTATTTTAACTTTAGTAAATACTTTGGAGCAGCTGGTTTCTTTACAGTAATGATTATGGGTGCCATTTCGGTAACTATATATATCTGGTTGATGAAGAAAAATATCACAATTAAAATGCCTGATACAGTTCCGCCAGCAGTTGCTAAAGCTTTTACTGGAATTATTCCTGCAACTGCCGGTTTATATGTAGTTGGTATTATTAATTATCTATTTAGTCTTAACCAAACAACGGTAATTGACTTTATTTCTAAGACAATACAGGATCCGTTAATGAAAGTTAGTCAAGGTTACTGGTCTGTTTTGCTGATAACATTCTTGGTTCAGTTATTCTGGTTCTTTGGTATTCATGGAAGTAACGTGTTGGCACCAGTTATTGAAAGTATTTGGACGACAGCTTTAATCGCTAACATGAATGCTGCCCATAAGGGACAAGCTTTACCATATTTGTGGACGAGATCTGATTTTGATCTTTATGTGTGGATCGGTGGTGCTGGTTCTACATTACTATTAATTCTTGCAATTTTAGCTTTTTCAACACGTGAAGATCAGCGTGCAGTGGCTAAATTATCCTTAGTACCAGGAATTTTTAATATTAATGAACCAATAATGTTTGGAATGCCAATCGTCTTGGATCCAATCTATTTCATACCGTTTATAATTGCACCATTAATTATGGTTTCAACATCATATGCGGCATTGCGTTTGGGGTTAGTTTCACGAGTTAGAACGCAAATTGTTTGGTCGATGCCGCCTATTCTTAATGCATTTGTTGGTACAATGGATTGGCGATCAGTTGTTTTGCAATTAATCAACATGGTAATTGGTTTCTTGATTTATGTACCATTTGTTAAGGCTGCTAATAATGTCAAGCCTCAAACAGAAGCTTAATTAGGGAGTTATAACAATGAAACAATTAGGAATTTCACTTTATCCTGAGCAGAGTACCTTTGAACAAGATAAAACATATATAGATTTAGCTAAAAAATATGGTTACCAACGTATTTTTTCGTCACTTTTACAATTAAAAAGTGCTAGCGGTATTGATTTACTGGCCCGTCTTAAAGAAGATGTCACTTATGCTAATCAACTAGGATTTAAAACAATTGTTGATATCAACCCAGTTTTGTTTAAGGAATTAAAGATTGATTATCATGATTTGAAGTTTTTTCATGAACTAGGAGTTTGGGGGCTTCGCCTAGATGAAGGTTTCAGCGGTTCAGAAGAAGCGGCAATGACTCATAATCCTTATGGATTAAAAATAGAATTGAATATGAGTCGTGGTACCAATTATTTAGATAGTATCATGTCATATGATCCTGAAATTGATAATTTAATTGGTTGTCACAATTTCTATCCACAGGAATATACAGGGTTAAGTGAAACTGTTTTTATAGAATATTCTCAAAAGTATCGTGATTATGGCTTGCATACAGCTGCGTTTATTTCTTCAAAGCAAGCAAAATTTGGCCCTTGGCCAGTTCATGAAGGTTTGCCGACGATGGAAAGTGATCGAAAGAGAAATATTTTCAGTCAGGTAACTCATCTGCGTTTAAGTAAAATGATTGATGATATTATCATTGGTAATGCATTTGCCAGTGAAGAAGAATTGGCAAATGCAGCAGAAGCTTTTAATAGTCCATTTCCGATGTTAGGGATTAAATTTGAACAGGATGTTCTGCCAATTGAAAGAACAATCTGTTTGAAAGAGCCCCATTTGTATCGTGGAGATGCGTCAGAATATTTGTTGCGTGATACTAAGCCTAGAGTTGTTTATTCAGATAAAGAGGTTGCAGCACAAACTGAAGTTAAAACAACTTTTGACTATGGTGATATTGTTGTTGTTAATGAGAAGTACCCTCGTTATAAAGGGGAAATGCAAGTTGTGTTGAAGCCATTTGAAAATGACGGCCGACGTAACTTGGTTGGTCGAATAATAGATGACGATTTAGATCTATTGGATGAAGTTAATCCGTGGAGCACATTTATTTTACATGATGTTAATTAATGATTTAGAGTCGCAAGATTGATCTTGCGACTCTTTTATTACTATGATTATAAATCATGTTGAAACTTTATTTGAGAGCGTTATAATAAAAGCAAATATATGAATTTAATAACAGTAAGGAGTAAATGAGATGTAATAACAACTTATTTACCTATTGTGTTAAGCTAGTTATTTTAATTGATAAATTTTTTAAATAAATAATTTTAATAATTGAGAGGAAAACAATGTCAGGCGATAATTTACTGTTAGTAATGGATGTTCAAGAAAAGCCAATGCGATTTTTGAGTGGTAAGACCAAACTTATGAAGCGAATCAATCGAATTATTAAGCTATTTGAAGAAAAAAATGAACCTGTTTTTTATATTAAACAAGAAAATTGTGGCGCTCTTTGTTCACAATTAGAGGTTAAACAGACTTCACCAGTGTTTACCAAAAAAGATCAGGATGCATTCACCCAACATAGTTTAGCTGAAAAGGTTCAGCAACTTCATCCGCAAAATTTGGTTGTAATTGGATTAATGAGTCATGCTTGTATTCAAGCTACAGTTAAAGATGCATTAGACCGTAATTATTCAGTAATTTTAATTGGTGATGCTCATGATTCACTAATTAAACCGATGCGTCATCATTATAATCAAGTGTTAACGAAGCTAGGTGCCCATCGCTTGTCAACGGAAGAATTTTTACAAGTTGAATAATGAAAGTAAGTTATCGTTCAAAACAGATTGTTTAAAAGAATATTCTGTCTTTTAAAACAGTCTGTTTTTATATTATTGAGTAATTACAAGTTCACGTTGATTTGGCAATAAAAAATAACTAAGTGGTTACATAAAAATTAGAAAGAGAGAGGAAATCTATGTTTGGGTTTGCTATGTAATTTTATCGGAATAAGAGTAATAATTCAAACTAAGAAATAAGAGTGTGAAGTTATGGAAATCAAAAATTTAATAACCGAAATGCAGAATAAGGCAACAACTCATATTGATACGATGTCAACTATCGAAATGGTCAAAATAATTAACCAAGAAGATCAAAAAGTTGCTCTTGCTGTCAGTACTCAGGAGCACAAAATAGCTCAAGCTATCGATGAAGCTACCAAACACTATTCACAAGGTGGTAGGTTAATCTATGTGGGTGCAGGTACAAGTGGACGGTTGGGAGTTCTAGATGCTGCAGAATTAGTGCCTACATATGGTATTAATCCTGAACGTGCAGTTGGCATAATTGCTGGAGGTAAACAAGCATTGTTTCAAGCCGTTGAAGGAGCAGAAGATTCTCCGAAACTGGGATATACCGATCTACGCAAAATAAACTTAAATAAGCGTGACACTGTATTAGGGCTCGCTGCTAGTGGTAGAACTCCATATGTGATAGGGTGTCTAGATTATGCCAATCAAGTTGGTGCATTAACCGTTTCTATTGCTTGTGTTTCGAATTCTAATATTAGTAAGCATGCTGAAATTGGAATTGAAGCAGTAGTTGGTCCTGAAGTAATCACTGGCTCAACAAGAATGAAAGCTGGTACGGCACAAAAAATGATTTTGAATATGATCTCAACTGGAGTGATGATTAAGCAAGGTAAGGTTTATCAAAATGTCATGATTAATGTGCAACCAACTAATCAAAAATTGCTTGACCGCGCATGTCGAATTATTAATGCAGTTACTGGGAGCACAACTAAGGATGCAGCAACAATTCTAGCACAAGCCGATAATAATGTTGCTTTAGCAATTGTAATGATTAAGACGGGTAAAGATAAAAAAGCGGCTGCTGAACTCTTAAATACTTGTCATGGTAATATTAGTCAAGTATTAAGAGAAGACTAACTTAATTTGTAATCTTATAAATTTTAGTTCAATATAAGAAAGTTTTAGACATATAAAATAAAATTGCTAATTTATCTTGTTTTAAAGGCTTGAATATAGCAGTGTAAAGTTGAATAATAAATACAGGAGTAACTTTTTCAAACAACTTTTGCTAAAATAATAAGTTGTTAACAAATATTATACGGAGGAAATTATGTCTTATAAAGACAATATGATGTTGTTTGCCCTTAATTCGAATTTGCCACTTGCTGAGAAAATAGCTGAACGCGTTGGGGTAGCGCTAAGTAAGTCAAGTGTTCAACGTTTTAGTGACGGTGAAATTCAAATTAATATTGATGAGTCGGTTCGAGGTAAGGACGTTTATTTAATTCAATCATTGAGTGTTCCTGTTAATGATAATCTCATGGAACTTTTGATCATGATTGATGCAGTTCGCCGTGCGAGTGCTCAGACAATTAATATTGTAATTCCATATTATGGCTATGCCCGTCAGGATCGTAAAACTAGACCACGTGAACCAATCACAGCTAAATTAGTAGCTGATATGCTTCAAGAAGCTGGTGCAACAAGAGTCTTGTCACTCGATTTGCATGCACCGCAAATTCAAGGCTTTTTTGATATACCAGTAGATAATCTTATGGGTGCACCTTTACTTGCAGACTACTTTTTGTGTAATCATTTGGAAAAAGATGCTGTTGTGGTTTCACCAGATCATGGTGGTGTAACTCGTGCTAGAAAATTGGCTGAATTTTTAGGTACTTCAATTGCGATTGTAGATAAGCGGAGGCCACGAGCTAATGTTGCTGAGGTAATGAACATTATCGGTGATGTTAAAGGCAAACGGGCAATCATTATTGATGATATGATTGACACTGCGGGAACCATCACCTTGGCGGCACAAGCTTTAATTGATGCTGGTGCAACAGAAGTTTATGCTAGTGCTACTCATGCGGTCTTGTCAGGACCGGCAATTGAAAGATTAAACGCATCACCAATTAAAAATCTTGTATTAACCGATTCGATCAACCAACCAGAAGAAAAGAAATTGGATAAAACTTTGCTTGTATCAGTTGGTTCCTTGATGGGGGATGCCATTAAGTGTATTCAGAAGAATGAGCCACTTAGTCCATTGTTTAATACGCGTTATCAAGAAAATAAGCATTAATATTTTTTAATTAGGTAAAGTAAAAAGAATCTGGGAGATAAGTTCCGGATTTTTTTCTCTATTTCTTGGGTTTTCTTAAATAACGTAAGGTACCATTTTTAATGTAGCGTTGAAATTGCTGATATAGCGGATCAAAAATTTGTGGTTCGGCACTATTTGACATCATGATTTTAGGAAAGAAAAAACGCTCATCGCCCTGTAAAGTTCCATTAAGTGCGCGAACAAGGGGGCTTAGTTGTGATAGTTCAATTAATTGACCATCATCTTGCATGATTTCAATTTGACTATTAGCATTTTTACCAGTTGGTTTATAGGCGTCATATGGTTCATCAAAAGCCGAGTTAGTGTCTGTGTAATAGGTGGGATCAAATCCGGCTTGTTTAATCAAGTCTTTGAGCTTGGGAAGCAGGTTTTTGGTTTCAGCATCAATACATACGCTAGATAATGGCTTTCTGAATAAATAACGATTCGCAAGATCAGCTAAAATTGGATCAGTAGATTCAGTCCACATTGAAAAATTAGTTTCCATTACACCATCGTCAAGTTTAAGATAGTCATTTAATGACCAGTTATCTGCCAAGAAATTTGCTAACTCGGGCGTTACTTGTAGCACACCTTGTTGATATACTATTTTTGCTCTTTCAAGTAGATGTTGCAAAATAACTTCCATAGACCGACCCACACGGTGAAAGTAAACTTGTTGATACATCTGATAACGAGACACGATATAATCCTCTGCTGCATGCATTCCTGACATTGTAAAACAGATTCCACCACTATAAGGTCGGATTTCCTGCAAAATTCGTGATAGATCAAATTCGCCGTAAGTGACACCGGTAAAATAGGCATCGCGTTTTAAATAATCCATCCGGTCGGCATCAGCTTGACTGGAAATTAATTTTACAACTTGTGGATTAGGATAGGTTTTGGCAATTACACTTGCGACTAGTTCAGGAAAGTTAGGAGAAACTTGACGCAATACTTGGTTAACTTCGGTATGGGGATCAGTAATAATTTTTTGACCAATTTTCTCATGATCTGTTCCAAAAAGATGTTCAAAAGTGTGCGAGTATGGGCCGTGACCAATGTCATGAAGCAATCCGGCACATTCAACTAGTAAACGATTATTGTCATCCCAAAGTCCGTCACTAGGAGTTTTAGTGGGATATTTTTCGGCGAAAATGTTGCAAATTCGTCGTGTTAGTTCATAAACACCAGCATTGTGTTCAAACCTAGTATGTGTTGCTCCTGGAAAAACATAGGCAATCGGGCCAAGTTGCTTAATGCGACGCATGCGTTGGAATTCTTTAGTGGTCAATAGATCCAGGATCACTTGATCTTCAATATGAATGTAATCGTGAACGGGGTCACGTAAAACAACTTCCTTCGTTAATTTGTTACTTTTAAAATTCGGCATATCCATCCTCAGGTTTTGTATTTTAAATCAATATTATAGTATATACATAGATTATAACAAAATTAATGAAAGAAAGTTGAAATGATAGAAATAGCAACTTAAAATATGTTTTCGCATGTCTTAAATAATTTTTTTAATTTCGTATTTTATAAATTTATAAAAATAAATTTTAACTAATCACGGTAAGATCTCTTAAAGATAGTAATCTTGCAGTTGTTGTTACTAATAAAGGACAAGAATTAAAAGAACGAATGGCGACTAACTTTGGTAGTCCATTACCTCAAGGATATAGAAAAGCCTTGCGAATCATGAAAACAGCTGAAAGTATGAATTTGCCGATTATAACCTTAATAAATACCCCAGGAGCATATCCGGGAGCGGATGCAGAAATAAATGGTCAGGGGCAAGTCTTGGCTCAGAGTATAAGTAATATGCTCGAATTAAAAGTTCCCATCCTTACTGTAATTATTGGAGAAGCAGGATCTGGTGGTGCTTTAGCATTGGCATGTAGTGATGAAATATGGATGTTAGAGCACAGCATGTATACTGTATTATCACCTGAAGGGTTTGCCTCAATAATGTGGAAGGATGCCAAACGAGCTCAAGATGCAGCTGAAATAATGCATATTGAACCAGAGTGGCTTAAGCAGCAGGGCATCGTTGAACGGATTTTGCCAGAAAAAGTTTTAGCTAACGAAGCAATACAATTAAAAGCAATGCTTGCTCAGAGATTGAAGGAATTTAATGGTTTGTCAGTTGATGAGTTGTTAAATCAACGTCAAGCTAGATTTCGCAAGTTTTAATTCATGAAGTTGGAGACACAAAAATAGCAAATGTTGAAATATCTGGCTAAAAATCCTAGTTTACTTTATAATAAGATTAATAGAGCAAGTGTTGCTACTGTCCGGATTAGCTAATCTTCATGGTTAGCTTTTTTACTTGTTAAACCACGTAAAAAATGAGTGATATAACTAATGATAGCTCATGAGGGAGAAATTAGACCAGTAATGACAAGAGTTAAAATTAACTTCACTAGTAAAATTGTTCAAGAAAAGGAAAGTGAAACTTTTAAAAAATCTGGAATTGGAGATATACAAAAGCAAGGAGAAATTACTAGAATTTCTTATTTGGAAGATGATGTGGTCCCAGTTAAAATTTTAATTAAGCAGGACGATGTGATTATCAAACGTGGTAATGATCGAGATAATTATTCACAGCTACATTTTGTACTTGGCAAAGAAAAAGAATGTCGTTACGTTGCACAAGGTTATCAGATGGATTTAAAAAGTACTACAAATTTACTTAAATTTTTTTCAAAAAAAGATGGCTCGCGAGAACTTCGCATTGAATATGACCTCTTTAGTGGGCTATACTTAGTAGGAAACTATACTGTCACGTTGATTTTTACTTAAACGCCTAGTAAAATAAAAAGGATTGTTAAGAGAGAGGAATGCAATTGTGGGATTAAACGACTTTAAAGACAAAAATCGCAATGAATTATCAATGATTGAAGTTGCTCGCGCAATTTTGGAAGATAACAATAAGAGAATGGCTTTTGCTGATATTGTTAATGCTGTACAAAAGTTTTTGGGTGTGAGTGATGAAGAAATTAGGGAACGTTTGCCTCAATTTTATACAGATATGAACACCAATGGTGAATTTATTTCAATGGGTGAAAATGTCTGGGCACTTCGCTCATGGTTTCCCTATGAATCAGTTGATGAAGAAGTTAATCATCCTGAAGATGAGGATGAAGAAGATACCCGTACTCATCATAAGAAAGTCAATGCCTTTTTGGCAAGCGCTACTGGCAGCGATGATATTATTGACTACGATAATGATGATCCTGAGGATGAAGACTTAGATGTAACACCAGCAGATGATGACGATGATTTTGCTTCTGATGACGATGAAGAAGACTTTGTTCCAGACGAAGAAGATGAGGACTTGCCAGATGGTATTGAGGGGCAGTTATCGGAATTAAATGATGACGATGATGAAGAGGATGAATAATTTTCTGTAATTTAAGTAAATTTTCAATCTTTATATAAAGCGGGATTATTTTCCGCTTTTTTGATGATTTATATTGTGGCTCTTATATTTTTATATTGATTGCTGACTACAAAAACTAGTAAGATTTAGCATTTGACAAGCAGTAAGACAAGTAAAAATTAACAGAAAATGGTTAAGAATAATCTGGGGCTTTGCTAAATGTAAAAATTAGGTTAGTTGAAGAGCGAATTAGCTGTAAGACAAATTATTTTCTTGACTTAAGTAGTTAAAATGGATAATATTTTATTTGGGCACGTTGTGTGCGATTATGCTCCCGTAAGGGAGCTTTTTTTATTTTTGGTTAATTTTTATTTTACGAAAAGGAGTTTGGCTAATGACAAAATATATTTTCGTTACTGGTGGTGTTGTTTCTTCACTAGGGAAAGGAATTACCGCTTCAAGTCTAGGATGGTTATTAAAAAATCGTGGGCTCAAGGTAACAATGCAAAAGTTTGATCCATATATTAATATCGATCCTGGTACCATGAATCCTTATCAACATGGTGAAGTTTTTGTGACTGATGATGGTACGGAAGCCGACCTTGATTTAGGCCACTATGAACGAATGGTTGACGTACGAACTAGCAAGTATTCTAATGTTACTACCGGTAAAATTTATAAGGAAGTTTTAGAAAAAGAGCGTCGGGGAGATTATCACGGTGCGACTGTTCAAGTAATTCCGCATATTACTGATATGATCAAACAAAAAATTATGCGTGCTGGCTTGACTACTGATTCAGATGTTGTGATTTCTGAAATTGGTGGTACCGTTGGGGATATTGAATCGACCCCTTTTATGGAAGCCATTAGACAGATGCGACGCGAAGTTGGTGAAGAGAATGTGATGTATATTCATTGTACTTTAGTACCATATTTGCATGCAGCTCAAGAAATGAAAACTAAACCAACACAGCATTCAGTTGCTGAACTCCGCAGTATCGGTATTCAACCTAATATGTTAGTACTGCGTGCAGAAATGCCGATTGATCAAGAACATAAAGACAAGATTTCTAACTTTACCGATGTACCTGTTGATCGAATTATTGAATCAATTGATGCACCTTCCTTATTCGATTTGCCACTCGCTTTTAAAGAGCAGGGAATGGATCAAAAAGTCTGCGATTTTCTCCATATTGATAGTCCGAAAAAAGAAGCCGATATGGAAGAATGGAAACGTTTGGATGAACGGGCTAAGAATTTAAAGTATTCAACTAAAATAACCTTAGTTGGTAAATATGTTGAACTAGAAGATGCTTATATTTCAGTCACTGATGCCTTAAAGCATGCAGGTTATTCTTTTAATACAAATGTTGAAATTCAAAAAGTTCAAGCTGAAGATATTACAGAAGATAATATCGCTAACTTTATGGAAAATTCTGATGGCTTAATTGTTCCTGGAGGATTTGGAACCCGTGGGCTTGAAGGAATGATTACGGCGATTAAGTATGCACGTGAAAATGATATACCATTTCTTGGTGTTTGTTTGGGAATGCAAATGGCGACTGTCGAATTTGCTCGGAATGTTTTAGGATACCAGGATGCTAACTCTACTGAAGCAAATCCAGATACAACCCATAATGTGATTGATATCATGGCAGATAAACGTGATGAAGAGAATATTGGTGGTACTTTAAGATTGGGGTTATATCCGACTGCATTAAAACCTGGAACTAAAACTGCTGCGGCTTATGGTGATCAAGAGGTAATTCAAGAACGTCACCGTCACCGGTTTGAATTTAATAATCAATATCGTGAAGAATTTGAAAAAGCTGGTATGACTTTTGCTGGTGTGTCTCCTGATAATCATTTAGTTGAAGTAATTGAATTATCAAAGAATAAGTTTTTTGTTGCGGCTCAATATCATCCCGAATTTTTGAGTAGACCACAAAGACCCGAAGGTCTTTACAAAGCCTTCATTGGTGCTGCTTGTGGTTTACCAGAAGAAGAACTTTAATATGAGAATTTGAATAATACAAAAAACTGATATTTAAACGGGAATGACGGAGGTCTTCCCTTGTTTTTTCTAGCAAATTCCTTTAACATAATTATGATTAAACGAAATAGAAAAGGATTTTTTCGCCAATGAAGCAAATGATAATTCATGGTGGAAAGCCCCTACAGGGTGATGTCTGGATTGGCGGTGCTAAAAATTCAACCGTTGCTTTAATTCCAGCATCAATTTTGTCGCGTACACCGGTAACTTTGGAAGGTGTCCCAAGAATTGCCGATGTTGACAACTTAATGGATTTGTTGAGCGAAATGGATGTTGAAAGTGATTTTCACCAAACAACCTTACATATTAACCCCCAAAACATTAAGATGAGCCCATTACCAAGCGGTAAGATTAAAAGTTTGCGCGCTTCCTATTATTTTATGGGTGCACTTCTTGGGCGTTTTGGCAAGGCTGTAGTGGGCTTTCCAGGCGGGGATGATATAGGTCCCCGTCCAATCGATCAGCATATTAAGGGGTTTGAAGCTCTAGGTGCATGTGTAAAAAATGAAAATGATCAAATAATAATTACTGCTCCAGCTGGCGGTCTTCAAGGTGCAACGATACACTTAGAAATGCCATCTGTTGGTGCAACAATGAATATTATTATGGCATCGGTTACAGCTCATGGTCAAACAATAATTGATAATGCTGCTAAAGAGCCAGAAATAATTGATTTGGCTACTTTTTTAAACAATATGGGTGCAATTATTCGAGGTGCAGGAACTGATTCAATTAGGATCGAGGGTGTCGAACATCTTGAAGCAAAGACCCCCCATACAATTATTCCTGATCGAATTGAAGCTGGCACGTATATTTCACTTGCTGGTTGCATTGGCAATGGTGTATGCATTCATAATATTATTGAAGAACACCTTGATTCTTATCTAGCAAAGGTAGAAGAAATGGGTGTAGTTATTGATGCTGATGAGGATTCACTGTTTGTTTATCCAGCTGGTGATTTGAAAATGGCTCAGATTAAAACCGATGCTTACCCAGGATTTGCGACGGATTTGCAGCAACCAGTAACGCCACTTTTGTTAACTGCAAAAACAGGTGAAGGGATAATAATTGATCGAATTTATCCTAAACGTGTTGGTCATATTGAACAATTACGCAAAATGGGCGCAAACATTAGTGTTGAAGACAATGTTATCTTAATTCATCCCACAACAGAACTTCATGGGGAAACTGTTTCTGCAGGTGAAATTCGTGCAGGAGCTTGTTTAATGATTGCAGGGCTTATGGCTAAAGGAAAAACTGTGATTAATAATGCGGGTAATATACTGCGTGGCTACGACAGAGTACAAGAAAAACTTCGTTTATTAGGCGCTGATGTCACTATTCAAGATGTTCTAGACTAAAATTAACCAATAAAAGAGACGTTGAGTAAGAAACTCAACGTTTTTTGTATACATTTTTTCTTTAAATTTAATCCTAATATTAGATTGTTGGCATTAAGATGTCTATACATAAATTGAAATTTATCAATATTTGTATCCAGTATTTATTTGTGTATATTTTTTATACTTGTCTACAATATCAAGCAATTCTAGTGTGATTTATTTTAAAGAGATTTATTAGATTGGAGCAGATTAGAAAAGGTGGTAAACTTCAACATAATGTCTACTAGATAGTTTTATTTAGAAATGGATAGAGGTATAAAACTTGGAAATAATTGATTTGAAGAAGTATTTGACACCTAATGAAATAGAAAAGCAAAGTAATGTAATTACTGTTAGCCTATATTCTGACCAAATAATTGAAAGATCGGGCTTTTATAACACGATTTTTAAAAGAAATGTTGGTCAATTGCGTAAGAGAGTGTTTACGATATCCAAAACTGAAAATGTGTCGATTACTTAATTATTAACATTAAAGTATTTATCACTTATTTAAAAGAGCTATATTTTGCAATGAAGAGCAAATATAGCTTTTTTGTTTTTTGTAAGTAAATAGTTGTTTCAATTTTTTGATTTTAAAATAAAAAAGGTATTGACACAATTTGTGAAAGCGATTACTATATCTTTGGTACCAAAAAATAATAATCTATCATTTGGATTTGACAAAAAAGTTGATTTTATTGTCTGTGTAGCTATTTTCTATTTGCAAAAAATACACCAAGTTAAAAAAAAGAACCAATAAATAAAATGGAATATAAAGAAAGAAGTGCTGCCGTTCAAGCACAGGAGTATCTTCAAGATTTAATTAGCTTTAAGCCTGATATCAAGGTTTTGCCATCTCAAAGAGAGATTGCTGATAAATTAAGAATTAGTCGGAATGCGGTTTTGCATTCATTAGATAAATTAAAAAGTGAAGATTTAATTTCGTCTAAAGAAAGGACGGGAATAGTAAAAAATACCAAAGTTGACATTAATATGCTCGGCATGAAATCAATGTCAAGTGAATTAAATGATGATTCGGTAGCAATAGTACATTTATTAACTACAATAATCGCTTTACCCATTAATTTGCAGAATTTTTTTGGTTTAGAGACTAATAAATTAATCAAAATAGAGCGTATGCGCATGAGAAAAAGTAAGCCAATTACTTACGAGATTGTCTATTTTGATCAGGCAAAATTTGCAGACTTAATCAAAGTTGATTTTACTAACATATCTTTGTATAAATTATTGCAGAAGAAGTACGGAATTAAGCCCACTTATGGTAAAGAAAATATTACTTGTTGCCTAGCTGATAAAAAAATCAGTAAAATACTAAAAATACAGAAAAATATGCCCCTTTATAAGGTTGATAGTTTTAATTATTTAGATAATGATGAGCCACTTGAAACCACTACACAATATTTGATTGGTAGTTATTTTAAATATCATTTTAATGCAAACAATATTTATGATTATCGAGAGGATTAATATTGCTTTTTAAGGAAATTTATACTGATTTAAAATTAATGATAAGTAAAAGTGATTATCCACCAGGAAGTAGTTTACCCACTGAAGCTGAACTACAACATCGTTATAAAGTTAGTAGGACAACAGTTCGGAAAGCTGTTGATCAACTGGTAGCCGAAAACAAGGTGATTAGAAAAAAAGGAAGCGGATTGTTTGTAGCTCCAGTAATTTCTAAGCAAAATATTTTAGAGATGACCGGTGTTATTAAACCATCATATATTGGCTCTTCAGATATGATAAAATTCAAAGATAGTTATTTAAGATTAGTTGGCTATTATTACGCAAATATTTTTCATATTAGTTCTAATGAACTTTTATACTACATTTCATTTATTACTGTAATAAATGATCAGCTAACGTGGGAAAAACTATTGCTTCCTTTGGTGTTATTTCCTGGGTTTGATCCAAGTTGTTTAAAAGTAATGTCGATTATTGAGGCAGTTGGTTCAGGAAAACTGAGACCAGCAAATTTGTTGCAAGAATTACAGATTATTAAAGCAACCGATGAGATTGCTAAGCAGCTTAAAATTAAGAAGCAGGGTCCTATTTTTAAAACTACCAATCTTTTTTCAACTAAACGTGGCAAAATTGTAGCTGTTGAGTACAGGTTACAGGATGCTTTAACTACAAAGTACTCAATCGATTTTTAATTAGTGGAGGAATAATAAATAATGATTAAGCTTGTAAGAGTCGACCACCGACTAGTTCATGGTCAAGTTGCAGTTTCATGGTTTAATAGTCTAGATGTAAACACAATTTTTGTGGTAAATGATGATGTTGCTAAAGATGATTTTCGAAAGTCTGCTATTCGATTAGCTAAACCTGACAATTCAAAGTTAGTAATGAAGTCGGTTGATGATAGTATCAAAGCAATTAATTCGGGGGTAACTGATAAGTACAAAATTCTTATCGTGGTTGAATCTGTAGCAGATGCTTTTAAGTTAATTGAAGGAACTAAAAGTAAGATTAAGTCATTAAATTTGGGTGGAACCAAGCCGAGACCAGGAACTAAAAACTATTCCAAAACTATTAACTTAACTTCTGAAGAAGCCGATCAGCTTTCAAAACTAGAAGATAGTGGAGTAGACGTTTGGATTCAACAAGTCCCAAGTGACGATAGACAAAAATTTAATAAGTAAAAATTGGGGGCTAAGTTATGAATGTTTATTTAACGGCAATTATTTTAGCTTTGATTGCAATGTTAGGAAATGGTGAGTACTTTCTAGGTTCATCGATGTTATCAAGACCGCTTGTTACCTGTACTTTGACCGGCTTGGTGCTTGGAAACCTGCAACAAGGAATTATTATGGGAGCAACTTTGGAACTTGCTTTTGTTGGTTCATTTTCAATTGGTGCAGCGATTCCTCCCGAAATTATTTCTGGTAGTGTTTTAGGAACGGCCTTTGCTATTGGTGCAGGAAAAAGTACAGCAGTTGCCCTAACACTTGGTATTCCAATTGCCTCACTAGTTTTAGTTATTAAAAACTTGTGTTTTATCTTTATTTTGCCATATTTTGTTCACCGCGCTGATCACTATGCAGAAGTTGGTGATGGTAGCGGAGTCAGTCGAATGAATGTACTTGGAGGCTTTTTCTCAGTTAACTTACCAATTGGTCTTGTAGTTGGAATTTCTTATATTTTGGGCAGTCCTGTAATTAAAGTAATTCTAAATGCTATTCCCCAGTTTATTATTAATGGGTTAGGAATAGCGACGGGATTACTTCCAGCTTATGGGTTTGCTCTTTTGATGAAAATGATGATCAATAAGAAAAACGCAACCTTTTTTATTATTGGGTTTGCGTTAGCAGTTTACCTCAAGATTTCTGTTACAGGAGTAGCCATTTTTGGTGCTTGTTTAGCTCTAATCTTAACTGGTTATTCCGCATTTAATGGTAAGCCAATTGTAAACATGACCACAAATAGCAACAAAACAAATGTAGAAGATGGAGGCATTGACTATGAAGATGAAGAATTCTAAGTTACTCACGAAAAGGGACTTAATGAAAACCTTTTGGCGTTCATTTACGATGGAATGGGCGTGGAACTATGAGAGACAAATGAATTTAGGCTATGCTTATTCAATGGTTCCAGCGCTACGCAAAATTTATGGTAATAATAAAGAAAAGCTTAAGGCTGCTTATCAGCGTCATCTCGAGTTTTATAATGTTACTCCTTGGCTGAGTACTTTTCCATTAGGAATATCGATTGCAATGGAGGAACAGAATGAGCTTGATCCTGAATTTGATGATGCATCAATCAATAACATAAAAGTTGCATTAATGGGACCCTTGAGTGGTATCGGTGATTCATTTTTTTGGGGTACTTTGCGTGTAATTGCAACTGGTATTGGTACTTCACTAGCGATGCAAGGAAATATACTAGGACCAATTTTATTTTTGCTAATTTTTAATATCCCAGCTCTTTTAACACGATATTACGGCTTATTTATTGGCTACAACGTTGGTTCATCTTTTATCGATAAAATTCAAAAAACAGGTCTAATGGATAAATTAACCTACGGTGCATCAGTTTTAGGCTTAGCTGTAGTAGGTGCAATGGTAGCGTCAATGGTTACTTTAAAGATGCCGTTGAAAATTGGTAGTGGCGCCGAAGCAACAACTGTCCAAAAAATTTGTGATGGTATTGTACCAGGGATTTTGCCGCTGTTATTTACTTTATTTATCTTTTGGCTAGACCGAAAAGGTTGGAAGTCGCAATATATTTTACTATTGATTGCGGCTATCGGTATTTTTGGTGCTTGGTCTGGTTTATTAGGCTAATATTTTAAGGAGTATATTGGTGAAAAATATAGAAGATTATGTCAACTTAGAGCCTGAATATTATCAAAATGTTTTAGATAATTATCAAAGCCTCTTTGGTAATCAATTTTCTAAAGGCGAGTTGGATGATATTGATAATGTTGTCATCTACGCAACGGGATCGAGCTCAAACGCTGCATATGGTGCCTTACCTTTTATGAGTAAAGTATTGGAAATGCCTGTTCAGATTGAAGAACCATCTATTTCCGAGAATTATTTGTTGAATGTTAAGCAAAATACCCTGTGTATCGCTATTTCACAGGGGGGACATAGTTATTCAGTGGTTAAACTTGTTGAACGATTGCAAGACACAGGGCATAAAGTATTTACACTAACAAGTGAGTTTGATAGCCCAGTTGCTAAGGTTGGTAAAAACATTCTGAGGATGGGAATGCCAGTTGAAGAAATGCCTTATGTTAGTGCAGGTTATAGCGTTGAAATTTTGGATCTATTATTGTTTGCACTAACAATTGCTAAAGCGACTAGAAAAATTACGGTTGAGGATTATCAACAATATTTTAAAGAAATTTCGAAAATCGTGCAGAAGATGCCTAATGTTATTGAATGTGCAAGTAAATGGGTTGATCAGCATTTAAATGAGTTTGCTGCTGCTAAGCGATTGATATTCATTGGATATGGTTCGGCCTATGGTATAAGCCGCGAAGGAGAAACTAAGATTACTGAAGCTGTGCGAATCAGTTCATGGGGAAAAGAATTAGAGGAGTATATGCATGGACCGTATTTAGGATTAATGTCTGACGACTTCATAATTTGCCTAGAGCCTAACGGAAAATTACAAAAGCGTGCAGACTTGCTGAAACAGTTTTTAAATAAGCATGTTGATCACGTATATTCAATTTATGCAGATGATGCTAAAAATAAAAAAAGTCATGATTTAAGTCTCAAAGTCAAAACTGACGAGTTATTGGTTGCGTTATTTATGACCGTTCCAATACATTTATTGGCCTATCGGTTGTCAAAAATAAAGGGCAATGATTTACAACATTCAGCTTACTCGGATTTTGATGAAATTACGGCGTCGAAAATATAAGTTTTAGTTAATAACAGTTAAAGTTTAAAGAAAGAGAAAAAATGCGTAAATTTAATAAGCAAAAATTAATTGATAGTATGAATGGTGCTCTTAATTTGAGAAGTAAAATTAACGAAATAGTTGATCCATTGTTTGAAAAGGGTATTTCAAATATTTGCTGGCTGGGAATTGGTGGGACCTATGCATCTGGAATGCAGGCCAACATTCATATGAAAGAAAAAAGTGCTTTAGAAACTTTTTACCAAAATGCTGCTGAATATTTGGTTACTGATAACAAGCGTATTACTGATAAAACATTAGTAATTATTTCATCAGTCACTGGAAATACGAAAGAAATGGTTGAAGCTGTTAAGAAGTTAAATGAAGTTGGTGCTACTATTTTGGGCTTCATGGATGATCCAAAGGCAAAACTTGCTTCCAATTTGACATATTGTATCTCTTACCCCGAAAATGAACAATTAAAATTTTTTATGGTAGGAGATCGCTTAATGTATTTGAATGGCGAATTTTCTGATTACAATGAATTTTATCAAGAGATGGATGATCATTTTGCAGAAGATATTGCTGAAATTGGTGTAAAAGCTGATAACTTTGCAAAAGAATTCGCTGAAAAGCACCATGATGACAAAATTCATTACTTTGTTGGTGCAGGAAACCAATGGGGAGCAACGTACTCATATGCAATGTGCTACTGGGAAGAACAACATTGGATTAGAACTCGTGCTATTGAAGCTGCTGAATTTTTCCATGGTATGTTTGAAGTGGTTGATCGTGATACCCCTGTTACTGTGTATGTAGGAGAAGATTCTCAGCGTCCACTTAGTGAACGAGTAGCCAACTTTTTACCAGAAATTTGTGGAAATTACACGATCATTGATTCTAAGGATTATGATTTGCTTGGCTTCTCTGAAAAATATCGGGGAGCTTTATCACCATTTGTTTTCCATGCAATTAATAACCGAATTGATGTTCATATTGAACACATTAATCGACACCCAATGGACATTCGACGTTACTATCGTGCTTTAGATTATTAATGTTAGGTGGTTTTGAGTTAATGACAGGAGTTTTAATTTGTACACACGGAAATTCTGCAACAGAATTACTCAAGTCTGCAGAAATGATTTGTGGAAAACAGGATAATTGTCAAACTGTTAAGTTTGAAATGGGTGAAGAACTGGACGAATTGCTAAATGATTTAGATCAAAAAATTGGCTTACTTTCTAATTCTATTATTTGTTTAACTGATTTAAAAGGGGGAACCCCCTTTAACATGCTGATTAAGTTAGTAGAAAAATATCCTAATATGGAAATTATAACAGGAGTCAATATTCCAATGTTACTAGAACTTTTCATTAACCGGAGTCAAGTATCTTCTTCAAAATTAATCGATATGATAGTTGAGGCAGGTAAAACAGGAATTTATCGTTACTGTAAAGATTCATCACTTGTTGAAGATGAAGAATTTTAATTAAAAAGAGAAGCAAATATTTAGAAACTAAATTTACAAAAATTGACGAGTAAATTATTTCTAACAACTGTTATAGTAGGTAAGTAACTATGTTCCTGCAATTCCTTAGTAAATTGGCTAATAAAACCGCATTTAAGTAGTAAAAATTGCATGTAAGCAAGACGGGCTATAGTAAATGCAAAGGATTATAAATAAAACCACATTAAAAAACGGTAAGTTGTTTTAACTTACCGCTTTTATTTTTAAATTTAATCTAATAAATCGAACTTCAAGTTCATTAAGCAATGACCTTCATTGACCATATTGCCAAGTAATTCAATGGTATTATTGTAAACTTGATCAGCCATCTTTTGGTTGGCGGCAGTTAATAATTCTGTAGCCGTCTCGCCTGTAAGATTTTTGGCCTTAGCATCCGTTTCGTGTTGAATGAAATGGCATTCAGCTAATGATTTTTGTTCAAAATCAGTTTCAAGTTCGCCGTATACTTTAAAGTTAGTATCGCCAAGTTGAGCAGTTAACTTGTTAAGCCAGAAGATTTTCTTCAAATCAAATTTTGGTCCGGTCTTAAATGAAGCTGGTGTGTCATTAATGTTGGTATAGAATGGCACCATACTGTTAAAAGTATTTGGTCCAAAGCAAAGCCACTGCACACCGGCTAATTCTTCAGAAACATCATTTCTTACCTGCAAAATATGAGTTTCAAAGTTCCGGTTCAAACCAATTGGCCGGAAAGCTTTCTTTTGTTCTGGTGTACCTTGATCACCATACACATCATATGGTGTATCTTGGTAATGTGAGCTTTCAACCCACTTAATGTCTTCAATACTAATTTTACGATTAGCATGGCAAATAAATGGTTGATCTTGATCGCTTGGTGTGCCACCAAATTCTGGATCAAAATAATTATGTACATACCACGCACGAGGATTGTTATAATGAGCATCTTTGATAGTCGAGCTGCCAAAGATATGCCGCATGTTATAACCTTCACGATCAGGATTTAAGTGGTAGGCGGCAATTAGATCTTCTAACTGCTCATCGGCCATAAAGCCTTCTTCACCAAAATGAAATTCATCAATATTTAAGCGGTTAGGAGCAACTACGTAAGCATCGTCAGGAATTCGGCGGGCAATCCAGTGGTGACCACCAATTGTTTCAAGGTACCAGATTTCATCGTGGTCAGCAAAAGCCATGCCATTCATTTCATAGGTACCATATTTTTCAAGTAAATAACCAACTCGTTTAACTCCATCGACAGCCTTGTGTAAGTAAGGCAAAGTCAAAGTAACAAAGTCTTCTTCGCCTAAGCCACCTTTACGTAGTAAAGGATCAATTCCTTGGATACGAGAGTTGCTAGTAATCGTTTCAGTGGCGGTCATGGCAACGTTAGCTGAATTAATTCCAGCAGCAGCCCAGATACCACTTTCGCCTGAAACATCTGGTGCGCTAGTATAGCGCAACGGGTTATCTAGTAAGTCTTCATCATCAATTTTTTGATGGCTGATGATACTTTCATAGTGTTTAGGTTGTTTTTCAGGGGTAATAACTTCAAACCCTTCTGGAATAATGGTTCTACCACCATCTTCACTGCGGGCAATCATGGTTGAACCATCAATACTGGCATTTTTACCAACAAGAATGGTTGTACATTCTGCTTTTTTCATAAATATTGTCCTTTCAAAGTTCTTAAGGTATATTGTATTAAAAAATAGACATTAATTGCAAAAAAATGGTTGGTTTTTAGGAGAAATTATAATTCTTTTTGTCTATGGTAACTAGTAATGGAAATTAAAAGGCATTGCCGGAGGTCATCGAAAAGTGGATCAAATACTACAATCAAACTAGAATTAGGTACACGTTAAAAGACCGCACCCCGCTTGAATATCGGAATACGGTCTTAACGAAAATGAATAATGTTAGCGTCTAACTCTGGGCGTTAACTTCACTTCCTATAATAGAACAAGAGTACTATTTTACTTTACTATGATGTGACTAAATTTGGTTAGCAGTCAAACTGTTTTCGGACTTAGCACCATTGAGCAGTAAGTTCAGAATAGTAGCCGACAAACTGGTAATCACAATACCGTTATTTAGGAAAAGTTGAATTGTTGCAGGTAATTTGTGGAAAAATTGTGGATAAATAGTAACACCTAGTCCTAGGCCAATTGAAATAGCAATAATTAAAATATTATGGTTATTACTTAAATCAACTTGGACTAAAGTTTTAATGCCCTGAACGGCAATCATGGTAAACATTACTAGCATGGCACCGCCTAATACTGGTGTTGGAATAATGGTGACGAGAGCGCCAATTTTGGGTAGTAGCCCCATCGTCATCAACAATCCAGCGGCCCAATAAATTGGTCGCTTAGTTTTAATGCCTGACAACTGTAAAAGTCCAACATTTTGGGAAAAGGTAGTGTAAGGAAAAGCGTTGAATAAACCACCCAAAATTTGGACGATACCTTCTGCCCGATAGCCTTTTTTAAGATCTTCTTCTGAAACTTGATGCTTGATTAAATCACCCGTGGCAAAGAAGACGCCAGTTGATTCAACCATTGAAACTAAGGCAATGATGATCATTGTTAAACTTGAAGACCATTCAAAATGAGGCGTTCCAAAGTAAAAAAGTTGCGGTAAATGAAACCAGGATGCTGTAATTACTGGTGTAAATGAAACTAGACCTAGGCACGCAGCAATAAGTGTGCCGCTAATTAATCCTATTAAAACTGAAATTGATTGTAAAAAGCCTTTTGTCCAAATTTCTAAAGCTAAAATAATGAACATAGTGCAGAAGGCAAGTAATAAATTTTGACTACTACCAAAATCCTTAGCAGTAGCATTTCCTCCGCCCATATTTTGAATGGCAACTGGGATTAAGGTTAAACCAATTGTGGTAATTAAGGTACCGGTGACAACAGGGGGAAAGAATTTTTTGATTTTGGCAAAAACCCTAGCAATTAAAATTACGAAAATGCCGGCAATAATAATGGCCCCATACATATCATTAATTGAAAATTTGCGACCAATCATTTGTAAGGGAGCAACCGCCTGAATAGCGCAGCCAAGAATTACAGGGAAGCCAATACCAAAAAAGCGATTAGTAATTAACTGTAAAAGAGTTGCCAACCCACACATAAAAATATCAATTGAAACTAAATAGGTCATTTGTTCAGCGTTGAATTTTAGAGCTGTCCCAATTAAAAGTGGTACTGCAACTGCACCAGAATACATTGCTAACAGATGTTGCAGCCCAAGGACGGCTGCTTTTTGTTGACTAACTTCTTTTTGCATTAATTTTCCCCTACAAAATGTACTTGATTATCAGCTAAACTAGCAATGTTTGCTAAAGCTTCAAGCTTATAGCCATGTTTTTTAATCCAAGTGCTACCGCCTTGAAAAGACTTGGCTACGACTACGCCCACGCCAGCTATTTCCGCATAGGCTTGATGAGCAATATTAATCATGCCCTTAACGGCTTCACCATTAGCTAGAAAATCATCAATAATTAATAAACGGTCGTTGGGATTGAGAAATTTTTGTTCAACACAAATTTGGTTAGTGGTTTTCTTGGTGTAAGAATAAACATCCGCCCAATATACTTCATCGTTAAGTGTCGAGGGCTTTTTTTTACGGGCAAAGACCATAGGTACGTGTAACTCATAGGCAGTCATTACCCCGGGCGCGATTCCTGAAGCTTCACAAGTTAAGACTTTGGTGATACCGGCATCTTCGAAAAGATGAGCAAATTCTGTTCCAACGGCCATCATTAATTCAGGATCAACTTGATGATTTAAAAATGAGTTAATCTTTAGGACATTTCCGGGTAAAACTTCGCTATCGTTGCGAATACGATCTTCCAGCAATTTCATACTTTTCCTCCTAAAACAAAAAGGTCTTTTCTACCAAAACTATGGTAAAAAAGACCAATAAGACAGTGACACTGCGTTATTTGTACTTGATCCATAGTTCAGAATTTACGGTTCTGAGTAGAGACTGCCGACCTGATTACGACAATATATAGATTTATAGTTACTTGTGTAATGAATTCTAGCAAACTCAAAACAGATGTGCAAGCTTATTTTTTGTTTTTTAAAAGCGAATTATATTATACATATATAAGATATAATTCGTATAATTTTAATTACTGGATAAAAAACAGTTGACCAAAATAGCAATTATTAGTAAAGTTTATTTGATTTGTTGTGTGATTAGAGAAGGAGCATTATGGGAGTAGAAAAAGATCTTCATAATTTTGATGAAATTATTGTTTTAGATTTTGGTAGTCAATATAATCAATTAATAACTCGGCGCTTGCGTGATTTTGGTATATATTCCGAACTATTGCCTCATGATCTTAGCTTAGAAAAGATTAAGCAAATTAATCCCAAAGGAATTATCTTTTCAGGTGGCCCCAACAGTATTTATGATAAGAATGCTCTTAAAGTTGATCCCGAAATTTTCAAATTAGGAATTCCTATTTTGGGGATTTGCTACGGGATGCAATTAATGTCGTATTATTTAAATGGTAAAGTTGAAAAAGCTACCAGTTCTGAATATGGTAAGGCTAATATTCAAGTTGAAGATACTAATTCCATTTTGTTCAATGGTTTACCCAAAAAAGAATATGTTTGGATGAGTCATGGTGATTTAGTTAAGCAGGCTCCAAGTGGTTTTAGGACAATTGCTTCAAGTAAAAATTGTCCGATTGCAGCGATTGCTAATGAACAAAGCAAGTTTTATGGCATTCAATTTCACGCTGAAGTTCGCAATACCGAATATGGCTTAAATATTTTGCGTAATTTTGCTTTTAAGGTCTGCAAAGCCCAAGCTAATTGGTCAATGGCTGATTTTGTTGAGCTGGAAATTGCCAATATTCAGCGAACAGTTGGTGATAAAAAGGTAATATTAGGCTTATCTGGTGGAGTGGACTCTAGTGTCACAGCTACTTTGTTACATAAGGCAATCGGTGATCAATTAACTGCCATTTTTGTTGATCACGGGATGTTGCGCAAAAATGAAGGCGACGAAGTGATGGCTACTTTGAATCGCGGTTTAGGTGTGAACATCGTGCGGGTAAATGCCCAAGAGCGTTTTTTGACTAAATTAAAAGGCGTAACTGATCCCGAACAAAAGCGCAAAATTATTGGTAAGGAATTCATTGAAGTTTTCAATGAAGAAGCGCAAAAGATGCATGATGTTGACTTTTTGGCGCAGGGAACGCTCTATACTGACGTAATTGAAAGCGGCACTAATACTGCGCAGACAATTAAATCCCACCATAATGTGGGTGGGTTGCCTAAGGATATGCACTTTAAGCTAATTGAACCATTACGAAAATTATTTAAGGATGAAGTGCGTCAGCTTGGGGAAGAGTTAGGGCTTCCGCATGACTTAGTTTGGCGCCAGCCGTTTCCTGGTCCCGGTCTTGGTATTCGAGTATTAGGTGAAGTTACTGCGCCTAAATTGGAATTAGTGCGTGAAAGTGATGCCATTTTACGTGCGGAAATTAAAATGGCAGGTCTAGAAGAAGAAGTTTGGCAATACTTCACGGTTTTACCAGGAATTAAATCAGTTGGCGTCATGGGGGATGGCCGTACTTATGACTATACCATTGGCATTCGGGCAGTAACTTCAATTGATGGGATGACAGCTGATTTTGCGCGCTTGCCGTGGGATGTCTTGCAAAAAGTTTCAACGAGAATTATTAACGAAGTTGATAACGTTAACCGCGTCGTTTATGATGTAACGAGTAAGCCGCCTTCAACCATTGAATGGGAATAAAGGGACAATGTTAGTTAGTATTGGAATGACGATATATCAGCATTTAGCAAGAATGAAAACTACTTAAAAAGGCATTAATTGACATGAAAGTATGCCAAAAAAGAAGCGTCTAGTTTATTAGAATTAGGCGTTTTTTGTAGTGTATTTGAGATATAATTAAAATATTGATAAAAAGAAAAGGTGAAGGCAATGGTTGTTGAATCAAAAGCAATGGATCATATCAGAAAAGTATTGGAACAATTTGGTAATAAGTATTTTACTGCTGATGGTGCTTTAAAACGGACTAATGTTATTGAAGATCTGGATAAGTATGATAAAGATTTAATGACTGCTTTACTAAGCGATGAGTTATTGCATAAAACATATACTTCTAAAATTGCAGGTGTAGAAATTTTTGAAATTAATAAATTTGTAGATATGTTGAAGTATAAAGAATACTGGTCAGATAGTTTTACTAAGTTTAACAATAAAATTGGCTTGACTGTTGGAGATAGATATATTGTAGATTCTTCAGACGTTGTTTTGGATTTTCCATATAAGGATACTGTACTTAAAGCAGGAATGACTAAAGAAGATGTTAATAGTGGAGACGCAGACGAACCATTTTTAAATGAGACTTTAGCTAAATCCGAAATTGATGAACTTAAAGAGCCTAAAATATTTGTTAATGCTAAAAAGTATGATGAAAATGGCGAACATGAAATTTCTTCATTTAGTGATCAAGATAATTTTATTATTAAGGGAAATAATTTAATAGTTCTATATGGCTTGGAAGAAAAATATGCAGGTAAAATAAAACTTATTTATATAGATGTCCCTTTCAACACTAATTCTGATAAATTTCCGTATAATGATTCTTTTAATCATGCTACCTGGCTAACCTTCATGAAAAACCGGTTGGAAATTTCTTGGAAACTTTTGTCTGAAGATGGATCCATTTTTTTACATGTGGACGATAACGAAATACATTATGTAAAAGTGTTAATGGATAATATATTTGGGCGTGAACATTTTAAAAATATGATCTCAGTTAAAACAGCAGAGGCATCTGGAGTCAAGATGTCACATGTTACTAAAAGATTTTTAAAACAAAAAGAATCTATTCTATTTTACTCTAAAAATAATGCTTCATTTAACCCAATAAAAAAAGCTAAAGAAAATTGGGATAACGAATATAATAAATATTTTGAAGGATTGACATTCTCTGATAAACAAAAGTGGAATAAACTTCTTTCTCAAGAAGAATATTCCGAGAACGATATTCTTTCTTTAGATTCTATTTTTAAGAACGTTAATACAATTTCAGTTGCAGATGCATATAAAAAAAATAATTCAAAACTATCTTTTGATGATTGGAAAAAAGCCAATTCTTGGAGAATTTTTAGGACTGCTGCTTCTTCTAGTATTAAAAAACTAACTGATGAAAAAAAAGCACAATCCAAACTGGAACAGCCTTTTTTCACTGTTATTTCTAAAAGAGATCACAATTTATATTTAGTTAAATCTGATTATTCTGCAACTAGCACTAGTCCTCGTGTACAAGTCTTATTTGCAGATGAGTACTTAGAAGAATATATAACAGACTTTTGGAATGACATTCCTACAACAGGATTAGAATCTGAAGGAAATGTTAATTTCAAAAATGGTAAAAAACCAGAGGCACTACTCCAAAGAATTATTAGATTTGCTTCAAATAAAAATGATATTGTTTTAGATTTTTTTGGTGGTTCAGGAACAACCGCTGCTACCGCACATAAACTCGGTCGTAGATGGATTAGTGTAGAACAAATAACACATCAAGTTGAACTTCAAAAACATAGATTAAGTGTTGTTATATCTGGAAAAGATCAAAATGGTATTTCTAAAGATATTAATTGGCAAGGTGGAGGCTCATTTGTTTATGCTGAATTAATGGAAAAGAATGGCGGTTATGTTAGAGATATTAAAGCTTCTAAAACAATTGAAGAAGCTTTAAATGTATTTAGGCGAATGAAGGAAACTACTGATTTTGACTTTCGTGTTGATTTAGATAAATTTGAGCAAGAGATTCATGATTTTACTTCTTTAGATGACGTAAAAAAAGAATTATTACATATTTTAGACAAAAATCAGCTTTACTATAATTATGCCAATATTGATGATGCCGATGTTCGTGATTTAATTAGTGATTCAGATTATCAATTTAATAAGAGTTTTTATTCTTCAAACGAAAGTGGTGAAGAATAATGGTTTCAAAGAAAAGCAAAGAAGTTAAGCCACTTCCTTTACTTGAAAAAGCTAAAAACTCAATTAATGGATTAATGTTTGACTTGCCAGACTTTGGTTATTTGCAAGATAATCTTAAGCACGATTTACGCGGTTATCAAAAGAATGCATTACTGCATTTGCACTGGTCACAGATACAAGAAAATGCTGACAATATTTATAATCAGTTAATGTTTAATATGGCTACAGGTTCTGGGAAAACAGATGTAATGGCAGCAGCTATTTTATATCTATTTCATGAACATAATTTTCAAAATTTCGTTTTTGTGTCTAATACTACTGCAGTTGTAAATAAAACTAGAGATAATTTTTTAAATGCTTCATCATCTAAATATTTATTTTCTTCACCCATAATTATTGATGGCGAACATGTTGATATTAAAGCTGTTGAATCTTTCCCTCTAGAACAAGAAGACAATACTATTTATTTAAAGCTTACTACTGTTCAGACGTTGTCAAACGAATTAAACGATCCTGAAGAAAATGGTTTAACTTATGAAGATTTAGCTAATTTTAAAATAGCCATTATTGCTGATGAAGCGCATCATTTTAATGTGAATACTAAAAATATCAGCAAAGAAGCAAAATTTGAGCGTTCTTGGGAATCAGTATTAGATAAAATTAGAGATTCTAATAAAGCTAACAGACAGTTAGAATTCACAGCAACTATTGATATTGATAAACAAGAAGTTTATGAAAAGTATAAAAATAAGATCATTTTTAAATATGACCTAGATCAATTTATGGAAGAAGGATATTCTAAAAAAGTTTTCAGATTGCAAGCTAATACTGAAAACAATTCAAAATTGCTTAACGCAGTTCTACTGAATGAATATCGTAAACGAATTGCAATCAAATTAGGTATAGCTGATTTTAAACCAGTTATGCTTGTAAAATCTAATCGGATAAGTACTTCTAAACAAGTAGAACAAGATTTTTTAAATATGATGCAAGAGCTATCGTCTGAATATTTAAAAAACTTTATTGATGAAAACCAAAAGTTCAATTCAGGTAGTGTAGCCCTGAGAAATACTTATGAATATTGGTTAACACAGGACTTAACTGAAGCAGTAGCGGAACTTCAACAAGATTTTAATTTACAAACCACAATTAATGTCAATGAAGGTGGGCAAAAAGGCCTTCTTTCAGATGAGCAAGATTTTAAAAATCTTAATAGTCTAGAAGATATTGATAATCCATTTAGAATAATTTTCGCAGTTGCCAAATTAACTGAAGGTTGGGATGTTTTAAATTTATATGATATTGTTAGAGTGTCCGAAACAAAAGAATCTTTAACGCTGAATTCCACTAATGCAGAAGCGCAGTTAGTAGGTCGAGGAGCAAGATACTATCCATTTATTTATCAGAATAAAAAATCATATACTAGAAGATTTGATAATGATTCTTTTGAAAGACAGCTTTTAGAAACTTTGTATTACCATACTATTAATAATTCTAAGTATATTGATAACTTAAATAAGTCATTTGACAAGATGGATTTAATTGTTAATCAAGATAGTCCCTACAATGTTTATTCAGCAAAAGTTAAGAAGTCATTTGTAAGAACGGATTTTTATCAACAGGGTAACTTATACTACAATCAAGTTAAAAAAGTACCAGATAGTGAGTATAAAACTATTGGCGATTATGGTATTAAGAAATCTACACTTGATATAAACTATAATTTATCAACAACGGAAAGTAAGTTACATGATAAATTTTATAGTGGAATTAATGAGTCAAATATTAGATATGATGTAGTAGCAGATTTTTCTAATGCTAAAGACTACAGATTAATAAAACGAGCAATGTCTAGAAACAAGTTTTATCGTTTTTCGGTAATGAAAAAATATTTACCAATGATAAAATCAGTTAGAGAGTTTATGACTTCAAGTAATTGGTTAGGTAGCTTAAGAGTTCAAGCTAAAGTGCCAGATGAATACGATAAAGATTTAACGCAAATAGATAAATTACATGTTCTTGATAAGGCTTTACAAATTATTCAAAGAAATGTTGTTAGAAATTATCAAAAAGAACGTGGGACTAATAAATTTGTTCCAATAGCAGTTAAAGATGTTGTAAAAGATTATAATAAAGCAGTTCCTAAACTATCAAATAAGATAGTGTCTGAAATCATAGAACCTAAGAAAATGCTTAAAGAAGATTGGTTCCCATATGATTATGCTATTACCGATAAGCTTGAATCATTGCTTATTAGTAGAATTGGAAGTTGGATAAATGAACTAAAGCAAAAGCATAAAAATATTTATTTCATTAGAAACGAAGAAACAATTGCTAAGTGGTCATTACATGAATTTGAAGATAGCGATGTAAAACATTATGAAGGATATATGCCTGATTTCATTCTTGTATTAGATGATGACGATGTAATGTATCAAGTATATATGGAACCCAAGGGAGACCAACTATTGGAAAAGGATGCCTGGAAGCAAGACCTTCTTGAAAGTATTAAACCTGAAAATATAGAAATCATAGGTGAAACTCGAGATATACGCTTGTATGGTGTTAAATTCTATACAACTAATGATGGTCGCAATATATATGAAGAATTGAAACGAAAAAATATTATTAATTAATTGTTAATATTTATGTTCATTCAGTATTGCACTTAAGGTAACTGACGGAATAATATTTGAATAATTTTTAAGTTTTATTTGGTATAGAGTATTTTGTATGGCAAATGATGCTATTTTAGTATTAAAGATATTTATAAAGTGTTTACAATAATTAGGTTCGCTTTTTTAATGTATTTAAATAAACCTGATTTTTGTCAGGATAACTATTTGTAAAATTTGTTTTTTGATTTTATGTTACTTTTTTTGTTTTTTATAGACAATGGTTACGATCCAACTACGATAGTTGTATTTACTAAAGGCTATGATAAGCAGGTTAATCCTATTGTTAAATATGATTCACAAGTTAGTGCAGGTGATATAGTAGTTAAGTAGTTTTGATAAAGTATATGTAAAAAGACCTAATTTTCATGAATTAAGTGAAAATTAGGTCTTTTTTAAATTTTAAAAATAGTTTTATGATTTTTTTGTAATCTGGATTAGTTATCAGTTAATAAATAAAAAAGTAAAAGTAAGTAAAAAAATGATCTGAACCCCGAAATTAAGACAAATTAATTTCGAGGTTTTTATTATGTCTAAATTATCTAAGCAAGACAAAATTGATATCTATAATCTATGGAAAAACTATCAGGTTGGTTCTGGAGAATTAAGTCGCAGATATGATGTAAATATTAGTGTACTTAACTACTTAGTTGCTTTAATCGATCGCCATGGTTTTAGTATCCTCAATAAATCCTACATTACTTATTCTGCAGAATTTAAAGAACAGGCTATTAGACGTGTCATAGTTAATCATGAGTCTTTGTACAGTGTTGCGCTGGACTTAGGACTTAAGAGTCCAGGTATACTGTTTAATTGGGTGCGCTCTTACAAAGAAAACGGGTATAATGTCATTATTAAACCGAAAGGACGCCCTCGTCATGAAAGCCAAAAACAAGCTGATCAAGCAGGAAAATCACCGCTTAAAGCAAGAAAACCAAGCCTTACGCCAAGCGAACTTAAAACTTACTATCGAGAACGAATTTGTAAAAAAATTGCACGTCTTAGTCAACCAAAGGAACAAGAACCAAAAGCCGAAGAAATAGCTGCGGCAGTTACCCAGCTAAGACGTGAACTTAAAGTCAGTGTAACTTTTATTCTTGAAACTATTAACGCCAATCCTGATCTGCCGCACATATCACGCAGTAATTATTACTACACCATTAATAAAAAAGATAAAGATGCAAAAAATCAACCGTTAATGACCTTAATACGCAAAATATATGAAGATAACAAACATCATTATGGTTATCGCCGTGTTGCTCAAACAATTCAAAATTTAGGTATTAAAGTTAATCATAAAAAGATCCAAAGATTAATGACTAAAATGAAATTATATGGTATTAGAATCAAGGGCTGGCGGAAGTATAACAGCTATCGCGGCAGTCAAGGTCCAATTAAGCCTGATTTAATTAGACGTAACTTCTTCTCTATTTTACCTGATCGTAAATGGTATTCTGATGTGACTGAATTTAAGCTTAACGGTCAAAAAACATACTTGTCGCCAATTATTGATGGCTGCACGCAGGAAATTATTTCTTACACGATTTCCCGCAGTCCTAATTTAAAGCAAACAATGGACATGTTAAAGTTAGCTTGGCAGAAACATCCAGCATTAAATGGCTTAGTCTTTCATACCGATCAAGGCTGGCAGTATCAGCACGCATCATTTCAGGCATGGCTTAAGAATCATGGTGTTGAGCAATCAATGTCACGTAAGGGGAATTCCTTAGATGATGGGTTAATGGAAGGCTTCTTTGGCATTTTAAAGAGAGAAATGTTTTATGGGTTTGAAAAAAATTTTAAGAATCTAACTGAATTAGAACAGGCGATCAGAGAATATATCGATTATTACAATAATGAAAGAATAAAAATAAAATTAAAAGGACTAGCCCCGATAAAATATCGGGAACTAGTCCTAAGTTAAAGTTTAATAATCTGTCCTAATTTTAGGGTTCAGATCAAAATTGCTATTATAAATCGCTTGAGATTTAACTTTTATTTTGATGTTGAACATAAAGATAGACTGGCAAACCACTTAAAGTTAACAAAATTCCGATTAGCGCTAAGACTGGTTGGGTGAGCGTAGTACTAATAACAATAAACAAAGCACCACAGGTTGCTAGAATTGGTGGTAATGGATACCAAGGCGTTTTATAAGGTCGTTTTAAGTCTGGTTGTCTTCGTCTTAAAATCAAAACACCGATGAACAATAAGATTGAAAAAATCCATGAAACATAAACTAACATATTCGTTAACGAATCAAAGGTTCCCGAAAAAATCATGATGGTTGCAATAACACATTCAAAAAGCATGCTGTTGGTCGGAACCGATGTCTGTTTGTTAAGCTGACCAAAGAATTTTGAACTAGGCAATTTGCCTTCCTTACCTAAAACGTACGGTAATCTTGAACCTAACAGCAAATGACCGTTAATTGCTCCGAAGATTGAAACGAGAATTCCAGCACTAATAATGATGCTGCCGAAATTTCCAAATAATTTTTGAGAAGTCAGAAGTGCAGTTGCTTGATTACCAACAATTTGATTCCAAGGAACAATTTTAATAAAGCTCCAGTTAAGTAAAGTGTAAATAACAGTTACGCCAAATAATCCCCAAATGATAGCCTTGGCAAGAGTTTTCGCTGGATCTTTAATTTCACTAGCAAGATTGCCAATACTTAGCCAACCGTCGTAAGCAAATAATACCGCAAGCAAAGCCTGACCAAAGGCAGCTGCACCTCTGGCGGATGAGATTTGTGGTTTAGGAGCTAGAGCTAGTTGATTCTGACTATTAAAGATTGCCAGAACAATGATTGCAACAATTGGAATCAACTTAATTATTAAAGCAATTTTTTGTACTTGTCCACTTAGTTTTGATCCTAACCAGTTAATTAGTAAAATTATAAGCATGACAATAAGTGCAATGCCTGTAATTGGAAAATTTTTAAAACTTGGAAATTCCTCTAATTGTGTTGCAAACACAATGGAGAGAGCACCGATATTAGCAGGATAGTAAATGATAATTAATGACCAACCAAACAGGAAACCAATTTGAGGACCGTATATTTTTTCAAGATACTTAACTGGCCCGCCGTCTTCTGAGAAAATTGCTGCCAGTTCAGCAATACTAAGGCCAGCCATCAATGTAATAAAGCCAGCAAGTGGCCATACAAGAATACTCAGCCAAGCATTGTGCGTAAGTGTCGATATGTTAGCAATTTTAAAAAAAGCACCGCCACCGATCATGGTTCCCATGACAGTGGCTAGGGCAGCGAAAAAGTTTAGTTGTCTTTTCATTGTTTTACCTTATTAAATTAAAATGATTAACTTAAATTATATGCCAAGCCTTACAAAATAAAAAGTAAGATAGTGAGATATTATTGAATTTAATAAGTTCTTGAAAACAATTATCAGTGATATTGAAAGCATTAGTTATTGTGCTATCATTTTGTTAGATAGAGAATTAATTCACATTTCTTCTTAGATATTAGAGGGAGCAAAATGAATAAGGTAACAAAAATTGGAAGTATTAACCTTGATACTAACCTTAGAGTGAAGCGAATGGTCCAACTTGGAGAAACCATTCACACAAAAGAACATTATTCGGCTTCTGGCGGTAAGGTTGCTTAACCAGCTATTCCCTATCGTAAGAAAATTGAACAGGTCAAGTAGTATTTTTTTAAGTCAGAAAGGATAATTATTATGACAACTAGAATTGGAATTATTGGTGATGGTCATGTTGGTTGTACTATTGCACATGAATTAATTGTTTCAGGCCTTGTTAATGACTTGGTAATGATAGATGTCAATCAGGAAAAACTTGAAGCAGATGTGGTGGACTTTGAAGATGCAATGGCTAATTTACCTAACCATATTAACTTAATTATGAACGATTATACCGCTTTAAAAGATGCCCAAATTGTGATTAGTACTTTGGGAAAAATTTCTCTTGAAGCTAAAGGCGATCGATTCGAGGAATTGGAATATAATAAGAAGCAGTTACGTCCAATTACTGAATCAATCAAAAAGAGTGGATTTAATGGCATTTTGCTAGTAATTTCGAATCCTGTTGATGCCATTACAAATCTTTATCAGCAATTAACTGGCTTACCCAAAGAGCACGTTTTAGGAACTGGTACGTTATTGGATACTGCTAGAATGAAGAAAGTCGTTGCGAAGAAATTTAACGTTGATCCGCGATCAGTTTCTGGCTTTACATTAGGTGAACATGGTAATTCACAATTTAATGCTTGGTCAACGGTTAAGGTTCTGGAAAAACCAATCAGTGAGTTGGCAAAAGCGGAGTCATGGAATCCCACTGATCTAGATGATGAGATTAAATCTGGTGGTTTTACCGTATTTAATGGCAAGCATTACACCAACTTTGGGGTTTCTGCTGCAGCTGTCAGAATTGTACGGGCAATTTTAGCTGATTCTCGAAGCGAATTACCGATTTCCAGCTATCAAGAAAAATATGGTACATACATGTCTTATCCGGTAATTGTGGGTCGGGATGGAGTTGTGGCAAAAGTCGAATTACGCTTAACTGCTAAAGAAGAAAAATTACTTGAGCAATCGGCTAAAACGATAAAAGAAAAGTCTCAAGCTTAGAGTAATAAGTAAAGCGAAATAGTAATTTGTGGATAATTACTGCATTTAATTATTATTACTTGAATTTATTAGCTGAAAATGGTATTGTATTAAACGTTAATCGATTAATCTATGACTTGCAATAAAGTCATGGCAAAGGAGTAATAAAAATGAAACAAGGCATTCATCCAGAGTACCAAGAAGTTGTCTTTATGGATTCAGCTACAGGAGCTAAGTTTGTAGCTGGTTCAACATTAAAGTCAAAGGAAACTGTAGATTACGAAGGTAAGACATACCCATTGATTCGGGTTGAAATTACATCTGATTCGCATCCTTTCTACACTGGCAAGCAAAAGTTTGCGCAGGCAGACGGTCGAATCGAAAAGTTCAACAAGAAGTATGGTATGAACGAAAAGTAGTATCTTTTATCTGGTGGAAGCAGTCCCATTGGGGCTGCTTTTTTATGTAAAGCTGAATTAGCTGGTATACTATATACAGCGTCTGCTTTACGCAAATTTCTTTTTAGCTAGGAGAAAAATCGATGAAAATGCAACTGGCAGAAATTGCCAAGGCAATTAATTCAACCTGTGAGGGCGACGATCAAACTATTATTACTTCCGTAGCCTTTGATTCAAGAAAAATCGTGCCAGGTGGTTTATTTGTTCCTTTACAGGGGGAACGCGATGGTCATGATTTTATCAATAGTGCGATTAACAATGGTGCAAGTGCTACACTATGGGAAAAAGGACATCCTGATAAGCCAACCAGTATCGCAGTTCTAGAGGTTGAGGACCCATTGGATAGTATGCAAAAACTGGCACAATATTACCTTAATAAAGTTAATCCCACGGTTGTTGGTATTACCGGATCAAATGGTAAGACAACGACAAAGGATATGACTGCTGCTGTTTTGGCTAAAAGATTTAATGTTCATAAAACTGCTGCCAATTTTAATAACGAAATTGGAGTTCCAATGACTATTTTAGAAATGAAACCTAATACAGAAATATTGGTATTAGAAATGGGAATGGATCATTCTGGGCAATTGCATCATTTAAGCGAATTAACTCATCCTGATGTAACTGTAATTACAATGATTGGTGAGGCACATATTGAATTTCTTGGTTCACGTGCAGCAATAGCAGATGCAAAAATGGAAATTACTGACTTCTTACGTGAAGATGGGGAATTAATTTATAACGGTGATGAACCTCTTTTATGTGATCGTGCTCAAAAAATTCATCAATCAAAGGTTACCTTTGGTTTTGCCAAAACTGATAGTGTTTATGCAACGGAGTTTAGAAGCTATAAACATCATGCTAGCTTTATGATTAATGATTCTGACTGTAAGTTCACAATCCCAATGATTGGCAAGCATAATGTTTCTAATGCACTATCAGCGTTATGTGTTGGAAAACATTTTGGTGAAAAAGATGAAGAAATTGCAGCAGCTTTAGCCAGTTTTACTCCAACTGCTAATCGAATGGAGTGGGAAAAAGGTGATGTCGGAGAAGATATCATGAGTGATGTGTATAACTCAAATCCGACAGCTGTTCGGGCTGTACTAGCTAGTTTTGGTCAAATTCAAATTACACCAGGAAGTCGTCGAATTGCCGTTTTAGGGGACATGCTTGAATTAGGAGAACGTTCGGCGGATTTACATGCCCAACTTGCTGATTGCCTTGACCCACATGTGATTAACGAAGTGTATCTGTTTGGCTCAGAAATGAAGTACTTAGCTGATGCACTAAAAGATAGATATGGGTTAGAATATTTACATTATTACCCACAGGATCAAATGCAGCATATGATTGCTGATTTGAAAAATGATATTAAGCCGCATGACATTGTTGTTCTTAAAGGATCACATGGTATGCACCTTGAAAAGGTAGTGGAGCGGCTTAGATAAGGAGAATTTAGTGAAATTTTCGGAATTAGGATTAAATGATGAGCTTTTAAAGGCTATTAAACGTTCGGGCTTTGAGGAAGCAACCCCCATTCAAGAACAAACAATTCCACTTGCTTTAGCAGGTAAGGACGTAATTGGTCAGGCGCAGACAGGTACTGGGAAAACAGCCGCTTTTTCTTTGCCAATTTTGCAAAATTTAGATAATCACGATAAAGTGATTCAGGCATTAATTATTGAACCAACGCGTGAATTAGCGATTCAAACTCAAGAAGAGTTGTTTCGGTTAGGTCGAGATGAACGTGCACGTGTTCAGGTGGTATATGGTGGAGCGGATATTGGTCGCCAAATTCGTTCACTTAAGAATCATGTGCCTGCAATTTTAGTGGGTACACCTGGGCGTTTACTTGATCATTTAAAGCGGAAAACCATTAATTTAGAGACTGTCAACACAATCGTATTGGATGAAGCTGACGAAATGCTTGATATGGGTTTTATTCAGGATATTGAAAGCATTTTGAGCTATGTAAAGAATCGCAAGCAAACATTACTTTTCAGTGCGACAATGCCAAAACCAATTTTGAATATTAGCGAAAAATTTATGAACAATCCTGAAATTGTTCAAGTTAAGGCCAAGGAGTTAACTGCTGATTTAATTGACCAATATTTTGTACGCTCAAAGGATTCAGAAAAGTTTGACATTATGTGCCGGTTAATTGATGTTGAAAGTCCGGATTTAGCCGTAATTTTTGTTAGGACTAAGCGCAGAGTTGATGAAGTTACGCGTGGCTTGCAGGCTCGTGGGTATAATGCCGCCGGTATTCATGGTGATTTATCTCAGGCGCGCAGAATTAGTGTTCTAAAAAGATTTCGGGCTGGTAAATTGGATATCTTAGTTGCAACTGATGTTGCTGCACGTGGTTTGGATATTTCAGGAGTAACCCATGTTTATAACTATGATATTCCACAGGACCCAGACTCATATGTTCACCGTATTGGTCGTACTGGTCGTGCCGGACAAAACGGAAGTTCAATTACTTTTGTAACGCCAAATGAAATTGGTTATATGCGGACAATTGAGCAATTAACTAAGAAAAAAATGACGCCATTGCGTCCACCTTCAGATGATCAAGCTCTTCGTGGTCAATTAAAAATTGCAAAATCTAAAATTGAAGATTTATTGAAAGAAGATCTAACCAAATATACTGAGGATGCAAGTGAATTATTAGATAATTATTCGGCGATTGACTTAGTTTCAGCGTTTTTAAAGAACTTATCAAAAGATTCTTCTAACGTTGAAGTCAAAATTAGTTCAGAAAAGCCTTTGCCGTATAAGGGTGGTAATGGAGGCTATCGCGGTGGAAATAGAAACCGTGGTCGTGGCAATTATCATAGTGGTGATCGTAATCATCGACGCGGCAATTACCGTGGTGGGGATCATTCCCGAGGGAATCACCCACATCGTTCTAGCAGTGGACATAATTTTATAATTAAGAGCAAGAAAAATTAACTTTGCTATATTGAATGAAAAAGACGAGTCATTGACTCGTCTTTTTATTATTTCTTAAATTTAAGTATAACTATTAATTAATACCAACTTGGTTTATCACCATCAGTATTGGGTTTATTAACACCTAAAGATTCATTTACGTGCTTAGATGGATTAAGTACAAGATCAGTTATTAAGCTAGCAATACTCTTGCGGGACACTTCGGTTCCTTTGAAGGACTCATTTTTTTGTGTTAGTTCATAATCAATTTCGTCCTTGTCTTGTAGCCAAGCTGGTCGGATTATAGTATAGTTAAGGCCGCTATTCTCAATTACTTTGGCTGCTGCGGCATAGGTGGGTAAGTAACTTTCACCAAGCATTTGATTATTCCATTCACCGAACTTTCCAGGCACTTCGTTGTAAATACCTAATGTTGAAATCCAAATCAAACGTTTAATATGCTGCTTTTTCATAGCTTTAACGGTGGATTTCGCCTGCTGTTCGATGTTATTACCAGCTAAATTGGCATAAATAATATCTTGGTCAGTCATTGCTTGTGTTAGTTTAGTAGTGTCTATTACATCGCCTTGAATAATTGTACCCCAGTCTTTACGTGCGGAAGGAAATTTGTCTATGTGTCGTAAATAGTATGTTACTTTCACTTCTTGATGTTTATGCAATAACTCTTCAGCCAGTTGAGCAATTTGCCCACTTGCTCCTAAAATTAATAAATTTATCATTTTAATACCTCTAATCTGATATTATCTTAAATATAGTTCTATGAGAGGTATTTAACAAACAAAAGTGCTTTATTAATAAAGAAAACGATACAAAAAACTAACTTTTTTGCTAAAAATGAATTGAAGCAATGGACAAGCGGATTTTTTTATTATAAGTTGAGCATATGAGATAAATATTGTGGGGTAACTAAATGATTGTTGGGGTAGGCATCGATGCCATAGAAGTTGATCGCGTTGCGAAAATTGTTGCTAAGGGTGATAATTTTGCTAAAAAGGTATTAACGTCAAAAGAATTTGAGCAATATCAAAAAATGAAAGGTAAACGAAAAGTTGAATATTTAGGTGGTCGATTTTCAATCAAAGAGTCCTTTTCAAAAGCAATGGGCACGGGTTTAGGAAAGAAAATCGGTTTACAAGATGTTGAAACTTTATGGGATGAAGTAGGGCAGCCAGTAACAACGTCACCTAAATTTACTGGTAAGATATGGCCAAGTATTACACATAATAATCATGACATAGTCACATTAGTTGTATTGGAGAAATAAACATGATTCCAGGAATACATCGCCCAGCTGCTGTTTGTATTGATTTGGCAGCTATAAGGCAAAATATTAAAGAAGAAATAAAACATTTAGAACCGGGGCAAAAATTGTTCGCAGTTGTTAAAGCTAATGCATATGGGCATGGTGCTGTCAGAGTTGCTCAAGAAGCAGTAAAAGTTGGAGTAAGTGGCTTTTGCGTTGCGCTTTTGGATGAAGCACTAGAGCTTCGCAGAGCGGGTATTGTGCAGCCAATTTTAGTATTAGGGGTAACGCCAGCCCAATTTTCTCCGATTGCGTCTGCTAACAATATCTCGCTTGCAGTGCCTAGTTTGGCATGGTTAAAAGATGCTGAAAAATTTTTACTAGAAGAGAAGGTAGATTTAGTTCTTAAAATTCATTTGGCGATTGATTCTGGTATGGGTCGAATTGGTTTTAGTGAGGATGAAGAATTCACTGCGGCTAATGATTTTTTGTTAAATAATGCAAATTTCTTTGTTGAGGGCATGTTTACTCATTTTGCTTCAGCCGATAGCAGTGATGACACCTATTTTTTGGCTCAAGTCAAACGGTTCAATCATCTGAAAAAATTACTTAAATTAAAACCTAAGTGGATTCATGTTGACAATACAGCAGCAAGTATCTTTGATAAGGGAATTCATAGTGATTTGGTTCGTTTTGGAATTGGAATTTACGGCTTGAATCCTTCATCTAATCCTACCAGTCCCGATTTGCCAATAAAAATCAAGTTAAAGCCTGCTCTTTCTTTTGAAAGTGAATTGGTACAGGTACATACCATTCATGCAAATCAAGGAGTAGGATATGGTTCAACCTATGTTGCAGATAGTGACCAATTGATAGGTACGGTACCAGTAGGATATGCTGATGGTTTTATTCGAAAATTTCAAGGCTTTAAAGTTAAAGTAGGGGATGAATATTGTCCAATCGTTGGACGAGTTTGCATGGATCAGTTAATGGTACGCTTGCCCCATGAAATGCCAGTGGGTACAAAGGTGGTTCTCATTTCAAATAATCCTAAAGCTCCCAACAATATTAAGGCAGCAGCCGATTATGTTAACTCGATTCATTATGAAGTGGCCTGTCTATTAGATGATCGCTTGCCGCGTAAATACTATAATGGCCAATGATTTTGGCTAAAACATTGTGATAATAAAAGGTCTACCCTGAAAGTTAGCTAACTTTTATGACTGTTTTTATGCTAAAATTATATATAAATAAAAAACGTTGAGAAAATATATCTCAACGTTTTTTATCTTGTTTTAATTAGTATAGTTTCTAAGTATATTACTGTGTCCCGCTTGCTTGAAGAAATTAGACAAGCTATATTTATAGCTGTAAAAATTCAAAAAATGTAAAGCAAACAATTATGATGTTGGTTATTTTATTAAAATAACCAACATCAATTAATTTTCGGTCCCATTAATGTAAACTCCTGGATTTTCATCGCTCATAATGGTCATGCCAGCTTGTAAATCTTCAATTTCTGCTACAACAAACCCTTTATGCTCTAATTTTTTAACAATTGTGCGCATAGTTTCCTCTGTTATTCCAGCTGGTAGAGTAAATAAAATTCGACGTACAAAGTTTTTGTTTTTTTCTGCAGCTGAAGCATCAAGACTCATTGTCCCAGCAATGTTAGAATATTTACCAATTATTTTTGCTATTTTAACCAGATTACCATGGGAATTATCGGTTAATACTGTAAAAACATATGAACCGGTTTTGATATTCCAAGCATCTGATAACATATCAAGTAAACGTGAGTGAGTTAGAATGCCATAAAATTTATCACTTTCATCCAAAACTGAAATATAAGGCAAATCTTTAATTGTAAAAAAAACTTTAAAAAATGGTGAGTTAACCTTAATAGTCTTAGTTGCATTTTTAAGTAAATAAGTTACTGGCAAATTCATATCTTTGCCTTGTGACTTGTGGCGATAAATATGCATTTTATAAATATTGCCACGGAAAATAGTGCCAGTATCATCTAAAATTGGAACACAGCGGTAGCCAGAATCTTCCAAAATTTTTAGTGCCTCTTCTAGCGTAGCATGTTCATTAACCGTTGTCAGATAATCTTTTTTGATAACTAAAGATTTGATAAGCATTAGACTGCCTCCATAGTAGTATTGAATAATCCCAATTAGTATATCATAATAAGTCAGGATTAAATAAACATTAAAATTAAAAAGTTGATAAATAGAGTTTAGCACTTGCTAGTCAAATAAAAAAGTATTTTTTACTTAGTAATATTAAAGTATAAATAGTTAGTGAATTTGAATAGACTAGGATGTGCTATTATTAACTACGACTAAAAATAAGGGGATATCTAATGAAAATAATTGCAGGTCTGGGCAATCCAGGTAGAAAATATGATGGTACCAAACATAATACCGGTTTTATGGCTATTGATTATTATTTAAGCCAGCATTCTCTGATTCTTGATCGACAGAAATTTGAAGGTAAATATACCAAACTGGTAATTAATGGTGAAGATGTAATTTTACTAGAACCACAAACTTTTATGAATGATTCAGGTCGCTCAATTGCACAATTCGCTCGTTTTTTCAAGATTGAGCCGCAAAATATTTTAATTATTCATGATGATATGGATATGCCACTTGGTAAAATCCGTATTCGTGCAAATGGAAAGTCCGGGGGGCATAATGGTATTAAGAGCATTATACAAGATTTAGGGACGACTAATTTTAATCGTCTAAAAATTGGAATTAAGCATCCCGATAATGCAACGCAAGCAAGTGTTATTTCTTGGGTATTATCACCGTTTAATGCGGAGCAAAGAAAGATTATGGATATTGCTTTTGCCTCTAGCTGTGATGTAATTACAGATTTTATTATGGGAAAAAGCAGCCAGTTTTTAATGAATAAATATAATTAACTATGCATTTAACCAATTTAATTGAGAAAGATCAATCGCTAACAGATTTTATTATCAAAATTTTTAAAGTAAAAAACTCTTTAATCACGGGTGCTAATGCCGGTGCTTTTAATCTGCTTTTATGTCAGATTGTAGCATACCTTGATAAACCATTAATTTTAATAGAAGAAAATGAAAACAAAGCCCAAAAAATATTTAATGAATTAAGCAGAATTATGCCAGATAATAGTGTTCAAATTTTTTCGCTTGATGCTACAATTGCAACACAATCTGCTGTTAGTTCGCCTGATGAATTAAGTAGTAGAATTCAGGCTTTAAATTTTTTGCTTAGTCGTAAAAAAGGAATAGTGGTTACTACACCGCAAGGATTACAATATAAGTTGTCAGATCCTAGCGATTATGCAGCTGCTAAGCGTCAATTTCAAGCAGGCAAGGAATTTGAATTAACTTCGTTAACGAGTTGGCTAGGCAATGCTGGTTATCAGCGCGAAAATTTAGTGGCTAAACCAGGAGAATTCGCTTTACGTGGCGATATTTTAGATATTTATCCTTTGGATCGTGAACTTCCTTTGCGAATGGAATTTTTTGGTGACGAAATTGATACAATTAAAAATCTTGATTTGGCTAGTCAGCGAAGCCAAGATATTATTGAACGTGTAACTATTAGTCCAGCACAGGATCGAGTTTTTACTCAAGCCGCTCTTGAGAATGCAGCAAGTAAAATCGAATTAGCGATGTCTGATGCACCGGCGCCACAAGAAATTGTCAAGAATCACTTTGAACCAGTATTGGATGATTTGTTAAAACAAAGTCTACCTCAAAATTATTCGTTTTTAGTGGATTTTTTAATTGAACATCCAAGCAATTTACTAGAATATTTACGTTCAGATGGTGTGATTGTTCTTGATGATTGGGCATTAATTGACCAGTCGCTTAAGACGGTGAACGAGCAAAATGCAGCTTTTATTGATGATGAGTTAAAAGTAGGTGCAATGTTGCCAGGACAGGAGTTGCGCACAGATTTTTACCAAAATTGGTTAAAGGATAAGCATCATCATCTTTACTTTTCACTTTTTCAAAGGGGTATTGGTCATATACAACTGGGACAACTTTTTGATTGGCCTACAAGGCAACCTGAACAGTTTTTTAGTCAGATGCCACTTATTAAATCAGAGATTGAGACCTATCAAAAGAAAGGTCAAACTGTAATTCTACAAGCTGATAATTCGCAACGCGCACGTGAAATTAGTCAAACTTTAGCAGAATTTGGTATGGATATTCCGGTAGTTGACAGTAATAACTTGATTGAGCACCAAAGTCAAATTGTAGTTAATTATTTTGCTAATGGATTTAGCTTACCTAACAATAATTTGGTCTATTTAACTGAACGCGAGCTTTTTAATAAGCCTATCCATCAACAGCGGCGAATTAAGACATTAGAAAACGCTCAGCGACTACGTAACTATACAGAATTGAAACCTGGTGACTATGTTGTCCACGTTAATCACGGGGTTGGTCGGTTTGAAGGAATTAAGACTCTTGAAAATAACGGTACGAAGAGAGATTACATAACGATCACTTACCAGCATGGCGATCAACTTTTTGTGCCAGCTGATCAATTGAAGTTAGTGCAAAAATATGTGGCTTCTGAGGGTAAGAAGCCACATATTAATAAATTAGGCGGTAGTGAATGGGCTAAGACTAAGCGCAAGGTACAATCTAAAGTTGAAGATATTGCAGATGATTTAATTGAATTATACGCTAAACGAGAATCAGAAAAAGGGTTTGCTTACCCTAAAGATGATGATTTACAGCGTCAATTTGAAGATGCTTTTCCATATGTGGAAACGGCAGATCAATTACGTTCAATTAAAGAAATTAAGCAAGACATGGAAAAAGCTAAACCGATGGACCGCCTTCTTGTAGGGGATGTTGGATTTGGTAAAACGGAGGTTGCACTGCGAGCAGCCTTTAAGGCAATTGAAAGTAATAAGCAAGTGGCATTTCTGGTGCCGACTACAATTTTGGCTGAACAACATTTTGAAACTATTCAAGATCGATTTAAGAATTTTCCGGTTAATTATGCAGTTTTATCACGCTTTCAAACACTTGCTGAAGCAAAAAAAATCACATCTGATCTTGAACAAGGCAAAATAGATTTGGTTGTTGGTACACATCGATTATTATCAGAAGATGTTCACTTTAAGGATCTAGGGCTTTTAATAGTAGATGAAGAACAACGTTTTGGGGTAAAACATAAAGAAAGGATAAAAGAATTAAAGGCTAATATTGATGTTTTAACACTTACTGCGACCCCTATTCCGCGAACTTTGCACATGTCAATGGTAGGAGTAAGGGATTTGTCAGTAATGGAAACGCCACCATCAAATCGCTTTCCAATTCAAACTTATGTAATGGAAGAATTGCCAAGCGTTGTTAAGGATGCTTGTTTGCGTGAAATGCAACGTGATGGACAAGTCTTTTACTTGCATAATCGAATTAACGATATTGATGAAGTTGTTATAAAGTTACAGCAACTTTTACCGAAAGCTAAGATTGCGAGTGTTCATGGTCGAATGAGTAAAAATCAAATGGAAGATATTCTCTATCGTTTTTTAAACCGAGAATTTGATGTACTTGTTACAACGACGATTATTGAAACTGGAATAGATATGCCTAATGTTAACACAATGATTATTGAAGATGCGGACCATTATGGCTTGAGTCAACTTTATCAGCTCCGTGGACGAATTGGACGAAGTGCAAGATTAGCTTATGCCTACTTTTTGTATCAACCTAATAAAGCTTTAACAGAAATTGGTGAAAAAAGATTAGATGCAATACGTGATTTTACTGAACTGGGTTCAGGCTTTAAAATTGCGATGCGCGATTTATCAATTCGGGGTGCTGGAAACATGCTAGGAGCCCAGCAACACGGTTTTATTGATAGTGTAGGGTACGATCTTTATTCACAAATGTTGGCAGATGCAATTCAGGTGCGAAAGGGCAAAAAGAAAATCCAAAAAAGTAATGCGGAAATTGATTTGGGTTTAGAGGCATATATTCCAAATGATTATATTGGTGATCAAGAAGAAAAAATTGAATTTTATAAAAAAATAAAAGAGGCCGATCTAGATCGAATTGAACAAATTAAAGATGAATTAATTGACCGTTTTGGTGATTATCCACAGCCTGTTGAAAATTTGCTAGCAATTTCAAACTTAAAACTTGAAGCAGATTTAGCCCAAGTTGCACGGATTATTAAACAAGGGCAACAGGTAAAAGTCGAATTTCAAAAATTCGCAAGTAAAGAACTTGAGGGGCCGAATATTTTTAAAGCACTCGAGCATGTTTCGTTAAAAGCACGGATTAATTTAACTCCTCAAAAAAGGCTAGTTGTTTTATTAACAGTATCAGAAAAAACATATCAGCGGCAATTAGTTAACGAGCTCACAGTTTTTATGAAAGCTGCTAGAGATATTATTCAAAGATAGGAGAAGCAAAAATGAGAATTGATAAATTTTTAAAAATTTCACGCCTAGTTAAAAGACGCCCAATTGCAAAAGAAATGGCAGATCAGGGCAGAATTAAAGTTAATGATCGAGTGGTTAAGTCAAGTTATGACGTTAAAATTGGCGATGAAATAATTGTTGGGTACGGTTCAAGAGAAGTTAAGGCAAAGGTATGCAATATTAGAGAAACGACAAAAAAGGCAGAAGCTAGTGAACTATACGAACTAATTGATTAAAAATGGGATTCTTTAATGACTTTTATTATTAGCATTGTTATAATAAAAAAGGTATTGTTTTAGTAATAGAGGATTAAAATCATGAAGGGACCACGTATTTATAACTCGCTTAGTTCTGAAGAACAGGTGGCACGTTTAAAACAAAAGCAGATAAAAAGAGAAAAAGAAATACATCGTGTTCGGCGTAATCGAATCGTTGCTGTTTTTGTAATTTTATTTACGATTTTAAGCTTTCAGATTGTGCAAACTTGTGCTCAAACCAAGCAAATAAAACAGCAAGTACAGACCTCTAAAAAGTCCCTTAATCAAATTAATGAAGAAAAACGTAGTTTAACAGTTAAGCGGGATGATTTGAAAGATCCAGAATATGTAACTAAACTTATTCGTTCGAAGTTTTTATATTCTAAGCCTAATGAAACAATTTATAATTTACCAGAAGGAACAGATCAAGGTCAATGAGATATCAAGTTGGACAGCGCGTAACCGGTGTGATTAATAAAATTACTGATTTGGGTATTTTTGTTACTTTACCCCCAAATATTTCAGGGCTGGTTCACCATAGTGATTTTGGTGATAACTGGTTTCGTGAAAGGACCCGATATAAAGTTGGAGAACCGCTTAGGGTAGTCATTTTACACAATTATAAAGGGAAAATTGATTTATCTAAGATGCGGCTCAATGATCCCGATCTAATTGATCGCACGAATAAATTTTCCACTACTAAGGAGGAAGACTTTTTGCAAGTTTTAAACCAAACTGTGGTGAATGGGGAAAAAAAGATCAAAAAATTACAGCAAGAATTGGTTGATTATGCAAATTGATACTTTTTTTAAAAAAATGTCTTTGCCATTGAGTGGTAAAACCCTTGTAGTTGCAGTTAGTGGTGGTCCAGATTCGATGGCACTTCTTGATATGTTAAATGACATCAAAAAAAAATATCAATTCAAATTAGTTGCTGCTCATTTAGACCATCAACTACGCTCAGATTCTTTCCACGAAACAGAGATAATTAGCAAGTATTGTCATCAAAAAAAAATTAAATTAGTAAAGCAAAAGTGGCCTACAAAGTTGCATCCTGAGTCTGGTATAGAGGAAGCTGCTCGAGAGTACCGTTATACTTTTTTATTGCAAGTCGCCCGCGATAATATGTGCGATTATCTTTTAACTGCTCATCATTGTGATGATTTATTAGAAAACATCTTGCTTAAATTGATCCGTTCGGGTAATCCTCGCGAAATGAACAGTTTACAAGCCGTGAGTGGTTTTCATGATGTCTTATTACTCAGACCATTATTGACTATCGAAAAGACTGAATTACTAGAATATGATCATCAAAAAAACATTGCGTTTATTATTGATAAGACAAATAATCAAGATGATGTGTTGCGCAATCGGTTAAGGCATAATGTTGTCCCACTTTTAAAAAGAGAAAACTCTGCGGTTGGTAAAAATGCTTTGCGTTTTAGTCAGCAGCTGAATTTAATGACAAGCTTGATAGAAAAGCATTTTACTCAATTAAATAAACCAGAGAAGTTTTTAGGTGTAGCATATCGGATAACACGTGATTCTTTATGTAGCTTATCTGCTCAAGAGAAAATTTTTTATTGGCAATCCTTTATTTGGCATAATTGGCATATTCGTGTAAATGAAAATTTGGCCAATTTTGAATTGATAACCTATCAAGATTATTTTTACTTACTCAAAAGTGAAGTATCTTTTTTTAGTAAGGCAAAGCTGATTCAACTTGATCAGAGTTTTTCTTTTGGAAAGCGTAGTTTTTTCATAAGTACAAGTTGGCATAAAAATCCACTAATAGGAGAATTTTATGCGGCTAAAAATATTGTCTTAAGCGCTGGCTCGCTTACTAATGGAACAAAATTATTATTAAAAAGTGGACAACACGTTAAAAGTAAGAAAAAGTTTGCTCAAAGTGGAATTCCAAGTGCGTTAAGGCAGTACTGTTTGACAGTATATGGTGAAGGCAGGCCAATTTTTATTGAGCAAACGTATTCTAATCAATTTGTTCTAGCAGATTCACAAAAATATTATGTCTATCTCAATAATTGATAAGAAATTTTAAAATATTAGAGCATTAATGAAATTTGTGATAAACTTTTATTCGTATATCTCTAGAAACTTTGCGGAGGTTTTTTATGAAGAATAACCGGAATCGGCTGTTTTCAAACGGCTTGTTCTATATTGTTGTTTTCCTTTTACTACTAGGAGGAATCAACTGGGCGCTTGGCGGATCGGATAATTCTGGTAGTAGTGAGAACATTAGCTATTCGGAATTTGTTAACGATTTACGTCAAGGCAAAGTTAAAAGCTTTAACGTTCAGCCTGCAAACGGTGTATATAACGTTTCAGGAAGCTATAAAACAGCAAAAAGCAGCAAATCACAGTCAAAAAACTTTGATTTCTTTAATGGAAATTCAGGGTCAAATGTAACCCGCTTTTCTACGACTATGCTCCAAAATGATTCGAGCGTAGAAAATGTTCAGAGTCTAGCACAGAGAAATGGCACCAAAGTAACAACACAGGGCGAATCACAGTCTGGTAACTGGATCTCGACAATTGTTATGCTTGTTCCGACAATTTTGTTTATTGTTATGCTCTGGATGATGATCAGTCAAAGTGGCGGTGGTCGTGGTGGCAACGGCGGAATAATGAACTTTGGACGCTCGCATGTTAAGCCTGAAGATCCAAAGAAAAATAAAGTTCGATTTTCTGATGTTGCTGGTGAAGAAGAAGAAAAACAGGAATTAGTTGAAGTAGTTGAATTTTTGAAAAATCCAGCTAAATTTACTAAACTTGGTGCCAAAATACCATCAGGTGTTTTATTAGAAGGTCCTCCAGGAACTGGTAAAACATTATTAGCACGTGCTGTTGCGGGTGAGGCTAATGTCCCGTTCTTTTCAATTTCCGGATCGGATTTTGTTGAGATGTTTGTTGGTGTCGGTGCTAGCCGTGTACGTGACTTGTTTACAAACGCTAAAAAGAATGCACCAAGTATCATTTTCATCGATGAGATCGATGCAATAGGTCGACGTCGTGGTGGAAATGCAAATGGTGGCGGAAATGATGAACGTGAGCAAACATTAAACCAGTTATTAGTAGAAATGGATGGCTTTGAAGGCAACGAAGGAGTTATTGTAATCGCAGCTACTAACCGTTCAGATGTTCTGGATCCTGCTTTATTGAGGCCAGGTCGTTTTGATCGTAAGATTTTAGTCGGCTCTCCAGATGTTCGTGGTCGTGAAGCAATTTTGCGTGTTCATGCTAAGAACATGCCGCTTGCAGATGATGTTGACCTCAAGGAAATTGCTCGACAAACTCCGGGATTTGTTGGTGCTGATTTGGCTAACTTATTAAATGAAGCTGCTCTATTGGCTGCAAGACGTAATGGTAATGAAATTACTGCTTTGGATTTAGATGAAGCAGAAGATCGAGTTATTGCTGGTCCTGCAAAGAGAAATAGTATGATTTCACAAAAGGAAAGACAAAGAGTTGCTTTCCATGAAGCTGGTCACTCAATTTGTGGTTTAGTTTTAAGTGATTCGCGAACAGTTCGTAAAGTTACCATTGTTCCGCATGGTCGTACGGGTGGTTATAATTTAATGATGCCAAAAGATGATCAGTTTTTATTAACTAAGAAACAGTTAATGGAACAAATTGTTGGCTTAATGGGTGGTCGAGCTGGTGAAGAGGTTGTTGTTGGAGATCAATCAACTGGTGCATCCAATGATTTTGAACAAGCAACTCAAATAGCCCATAGCATGGTTGTCAATTATGGTATGACTGACTCATTAGGAATGGTTGAACTTGAAAAAGAAGGAGAAACTAACGCTTACGGTTTGAAGCCATATAGTGAAGCAACTTCCGCTAAGATCGATGAAGCAGTTAAAGGATTACTTGATGAAGCTCATCAAGAAGCGGTGGAAATCGTGAAGAACAACCGCGAAAAGCACCGCATTATTGCAGAGGCACTGCTTAAATATGAAACACTAGATGAAAAACAAATAATGTCGCTTTATACGACAGGTAAAATGCCAGAAAAAAGTGAACAAGAATATCCGAGTGAGTCGCAAGCACTAACTTATGAGGAAGCCAAAGCAGCAGCTGAAAAGAAAGAAAATCATAAATTAACTTCTGATGATCATGTTGAGTCACCCGAAGAAAAGAATAAGGAAATTGAAGCGAAGAATCCTGAAAACCCTGAAAAAAATGATTTTTCTAAATTTAGTGAAAATGATCAACAAGTTTCCAAGTCTACTAATACTGATTCAGATAAAAACAAATCGGCTTCGGATGATGATCCGCAAGCCAAATAATCAATAGGGCCTAATGAGGCTCTATTTTTTTAGGAGAATATAATGACCGATTATTTAGTTAAAGCAATTGACAAAACCAAAAATTTACGTTTATTAACAATTACAGCAAAAAACTTGGTTCAAGAAGCCCACTTGCGGCATGATACATGGTCTGCCTCGTCCGCCGTTTTAGGAAGGACGTTAATTGCTGGTGTGCTTCTTGCTGGGGCTGAGTTAACTGAAAAAGAAGAATTAACCGTTCGCTTGCTTGGTGATGGGCCTGTTGGGCCAACCGTTGTAACTGCAAAGTCAGATTTGACGGTTAAAGGGTATGTCAAAAATTCTCATATTGCACTTCCGCCAAAGGAAAATGGACATATTGATGTTAAAACAGCTGTTGGACAAGGGTGGCTAGAAGTAACCAAAGATTTGGGATTAAAAAAACCATACACAGGGCAAGTTCCAATTGTTTCCGGTGAAATAGCTGAAGATGTTGCATATTATTTGACCAAATCTGAACAGATACCATCTGCAGTCGGCTTATCAATTTTTGTTAATCCTAATAATTCCATCGGTGAAGCAAGTGGCTTTATGTTACAAGCCTTGCCAGGAGCAAGTGACAAACTAGTTAGTTCAACAATTGAGAGAATTAATAATTTACCAGCACTTTCAAGTGCCTTTTTAGACGGTATGAAGCCAGAAGAATTAGCTAAGTTAATTTTAGGAAGCGACTGTAAAATTTTATCTAAAGATGATGTCGCTTATAAATGTGATTGTTCAAAGAAAAAGTACACCAACATTTTAGCTACATTAAAAAATAGCCAATTACAAGAAATGATTAAAGAAGATCATGGGGCTGAATTAACATGTAATTTTTGTGGTAATAAGTATCAGTTTACAGAAAATGAGTTGAAGGCAATTTTAGTTAAGAAACAATAATAAAAGGCTAATATATAGCCTAGTTTTATATTTCTACTTCTCGTGTTTAGAAAAATTCTATTACAAAAATAAAGATGCGGAGAATTATAATTTTGATTATAATGAGTTAGTTATATTAAACAAGTAAAGGAGTGTAGCTAATGCTAAATGTTTATATTGTGCGTCATGGTCAAACAGATACTAATAAGACCTTGGCTATTAACGGATCAGGAACTAATTTGCCATTAAATGAGACTGGTGTTAAGCAGGTTGAAACTTTACGCGACAATTTTAATATTAAAAATATTGACTATGTTTATGCTAGTCCATTAAGAAGGGCTAAGCAGACCGCTGAAATTTTGAATCAAGGGCAGCACGATATTATCTATGATAATCGCCTAAAAGAAATGAATTATGGTAACTGGGATGGTCAATCTGCAGCTGAAATTCGATCACGCTATCCACAAGTGTTTGATGAATTGGGTTATTTTAATGAAAAATATGCAGAATATTGTGACGGCGAGAGTTATGAACATTTGGCAGCGCGGTTGATGAATTTTTGGCATGATTTAGTGGATAAATATGTGAATAAATCGATTCTAATTGTTTTTCACGGTACAGCGTCACGTTCAATGATTCAAAATGTTTTGCAGAGCCCAGACATAACCAAAATAGGAGAAGCGCAAAATGCAAGCGTTTCAAAAGTCTCGGTTGATGATCAAAGTAAAAAAGCGTTTTTACGTTATTACAATCGGGTAGCACCTGGTAATTTTTTTGACACAGTTAATTAAGCAAAAGATCTAAGGCATAACATTTTTAATGTTTTGGTATCGTGGATTTTCTTTAAACGATCCTTTTTGTTATGATATTAAAGTATTGAAAGGATGATTTGGTGGATAATAGCTGGAAAATTCGAGATATAACTATACCTAATCGAGTAGTAGTAGCACCGATGGCTGGGGTGTCAAATTCTGCTTTTAGGATGACTTGTAAAAAATTTGGTGCGGGAATGGTTGTTTGTGAAATGATTTCTGATCATGGAATCATTTATCGTAATCAGAAAACAATGTCAATGATGCAGGTTGATCCGCGAGAGCATCCAATGAGCATCCAAATTTTTGGTGGTACAGAAGACACACTTCTTGAAGGAGCCCAATATATCGATCAGCATACAGATGCGGATATAATCGATATCAATATGGGATGCCCAGTACCCAAAGTGACTAAAACTGATGCTGGCTCGAAGTGGTTACTTGATGCAAATAAGATTTATCAAATGGTACATAAAGTTGTGCAAAACGTTTCTAAACCAGTTTCTGTTAAAATGAGAATTGGATGGGATCGTAAGCATATTTTTGCTCTAGAAAATGCATTAGCTGCGCAAGAAGCTGGTGCAAGTATGATTGCAATGCACGGTAGAACTCGTAAGCAGATGTATGCTGGCAAAGCTGATTGGGAAACTCTTCATGAAGTAGCACAGGTTTTGGATATTCCATTTGTAGCTAATGGTGACATTGCTACCCCTGAATTAGCTAAAAAAGCGCTTGATGAAATTGGCTGTACTGCTGTCATGGTTGGTCGTGCTGCATTAGGTAATCCCTGGATTTTAAAAGATATGGTTCACTATTTAGAAACAGGGGAAAAATTACCGCCACAAAGTGTTGCTGAACGAGTTGCCACTGCTAAACATCAATTAGCTGGGTTAGTTGAATTAAAAGGTGAAAAAATTGCCGTACCAGAATTTCGACAGCAAGCTGCATATTATTTGAAAGGAATTCCTCGTTCGGCAAGAACTCGTGCTAAAATAAATGAAGTTTGGACGGCGCAAGAAGTTTACAACTTATTAGATAATTTTGTTGAAGATTACAACAAGTGGCAAACCCAAAAAGCTACTAGAAAAGAAAAATTTATGGAGGAAAAATAATTGGCAAAAAATGATATGAACGACCAATTAATTGTTCGTCGCCAAAAAATGGAAGAATTGCGAGAGAATGGAATTGAGCCATTTGGCATGAGAAAATTTGAGCGTCAAGATTTGGCTCAAACATTAAATGAAAAGTATGTAGATGATGACAAAGATGAATTAAATCAAGAATTGCCTAAGACGAAAATTGCGGGTAGAATGCTGGCAAAAAGAGGTAAGGGTAAAGTTGGTTTTGCTGACTTGTATGATCGTACTGGTAAAGTTCAAATTTACGTAAGAAAAGATATTGTTGGTGAAGAAAATTATCAAATTTTCAAAAAGTCGGACATTGGTGACTTTTTAGGAATTGATGGTGAGGTCATGAAAACTGATACAGGAGAATTGACTATTCGTGCAACGCATGTGACTTTTTTGTCTAAGTCTTTACGGCCACTACCTGATAAGTATCATGGATTAAAGGATGTAGAGCAGATTTATCGCCAACGTTATCTTGATCTTATTTCAAATCGCCAAAGTTATGAGCGATTTGTTAACCGGACTAAGATTATTCAGGCAATTAGGGATTTTCTAAACAAAAAAGATTTCTTAGAAGTGGAAACACCAGTTTTGCATAATATTCCAGGTGGTGCTGAAGCACGTCCATTCATATCTCATCATAATGCACTAGACATTGATTTGTATATGAGAATTGCGCTTGAATTACCTTTAAAGCGATTAATTGTTGGTGATATGGAACGCGTATACGAGATTGGCCGTGTTTTCAGAAATGAAGGTCTAGATACCCATCACAATCCAGAATTTACCGAACTAGAAACGTATGCTGCATATTGGGATTTTCATGATGTGATGGATGAAGCAGAGGGTATTATTCGTGCGGCTGCTGATGTGGTTACAGATGACGGTAAGGTTACGTATCAAGGAACAGAAATTGACTTAGGCAAACCTTTCCGACGTGTTCACATGGTTGATTTAATTAAAGAGAAGACTGGTGTTAATTTCTGGCAAGAAATGAGCATTGAAGAAGCAACCAAGATTGCTAAAGAACATGATATTCAAGTTGAAAGTTTCTGGAAAGTCGGCCACATCATCAATGCTTTCTTTGAAAAGTATTGTGAAGAAACCATCATCGATCCAACATTTGTTTATGGACATCCGGTAGAAATTTCACCACTAGCAAAGAAAAATGCTGATAATCCTCGCTTCACTGACCGTTTTGAAATCTACATCATGGGCGAAGAGTATGGTAATGCCTTCTCTGAATTAAATGATCCCGATGATCAAAGAGAACGTTTTGAAGCACAAATGGCTGAGCGTGAAGCAGGTAATGATGAAGCCGACATGATTGATGAAGATTACTTACGTGCAATGGAATATGGTATGCCGCCTACAGGTGGTTTGGGAATCGGGATTGACCGATTGGTAATGCTCTTAACTGACGCCCCAGCAATTAGGGATGTGTTACTCTTCCCAACAATGCGTCCAGAAAAAATTGAAGATATTGAACGTGAAGTTGAAGAAGACTTAGCGAAGAAAAATAAATAACCTATCAAAAAACAAGTATGACACGATATGACCCCCGAAATTAAGACAATTTCGGGGGTCATATCAAGTTTTCGTTTTTGGATTTCAAAATTTTGTAGCATTTAATTAGATGATTAAAAAAGATCTAATTTGAAAAGGAGAAAACAAAGTGAAAAATACTACATTTAAAAAAGTTATTTTAACTACAGTTGTTTCTGTCGGTCTTGCTACTCCATTAATTGCAAGCAACACAAATATTGTTCCATTTGGGCAAACTGCTATTGTAGAAGCCGCAGCTAAGAAAATCACTTTAAAGCACAACGCATATCTCTACAACTACATAGGACACAGAATTGGCAGACAAAAGTTATACAGACATCATTCTTACAGATACTACTCAGTAAAATATATTCATGGTAAAAAGTATTACCGTGTAGGTAAGAATCGTTACGTTAAGGCTTCAAATGTTGCCAAAATGCACTCATACAAAGTAAAAAAAGGTTCAAATACTACTTCGCTAACTAATTCATCTTCTACTACAAAAATTAATACTAATGGTATGGGTACTCCAAAATTCCAAGTAAAAATTGATAACAATAATATTGATATTTATAGTGCTTCTCATGCTATTCCACACGGCAGTTGGATTAATTCAATTCCTTTACATGGTACTTACAATGTATATGCAGAAGAAAATGACATGTACGAAATTGGTAAAGATCAATGGGTAAATGAAATTGATACTGATTCAATAGTACAAAGCACTAACAGTACTTCTAATTCATCACAAAATAATATTAGAAATTCAAGCTCTACATCAACAAAAAAAACTAACGGAAAAAATCCAACAAGTTTAACTTCAGGTCAAAAGCAAACATATATTGAACGTTTTGTAGAAATGGTAAACAGAGACAGAGAAGCTTTAGGCAGAAAACCTTTGACTTTAAATGGAGAATTGAGTCAAGAAGCTTATCAAAGATCAATTCACGATGGTATGAGCTTAGTTAAAACAGGACGTGAAGATCATCATGTCGATGAAAATGGAAATGATCTTATGCCTGATGATTCAAACGCAGAAGTATGTACAATGCTTTCAAATGAAGATGATATTCCTTCATTTGCTTACAATCAATTTATGAAAAATGATGCAGGTGCAAATTGGGAACACAAAGAAATTTTATTAAGTTCTGATTATTCTGAAATAGGCGTTGGAATTTTTATTGGTAATGGTTCATCAACTTACACATATGGTTCTTTAGTCGCCGAATTAAGATAAAAATATTATTTAATATACCAAAGCAAAAAAAGGCACCATTAATTAACGAATGATATGACCCCCGAAACTAAGATAATTTCAGAGGTCGTATTTTTATGTCTAAATTATCTAAACAAGATAAAATTACAAGCTATCATCTTTGGCATGATTATCAAATTAGTTCTACTGAATTAAGTTGGTGTTACCAGGTTAGAAGGTCTAATATTGATTATTTGCTGGCATTAATTGCACGTCAGCCTGGCTATCAAGTAGCACTAGATTTAGGTTTGAAAAGTTGTGGCACGTTACACATTGGCTGTGCGAATACCGCAAAAATGGTTATAATATCATTAATCACCGGAGAGGACGACCGCACCATGACCAAAAGTCAACAGCTGATCAAGCAGGAAAATCACCGACTCAAGCAAGAAAACGAACACTTACGCCAGTAGAACTTAAAGCTGGAAAGCGAGAACGAATTTGTAAAAAAATTAAGCGTCTTAGTCGACCAGCAGACCATGAACCGCAAGCCACGGAAATAGCCCATGCAGTTACCCAACTAAGACGCGAACTTAAAGTCGGCGTAACTTTCATTCTTGGTACTATCAATGCCAATCCGCAGCTGCTCCATCTGTCATGGCAGTAACTATTACTACACTTTGAAGAAGGATAAAGATCGGGGCAACAATGACTGAAATCAAAGCTATTTATGAAGAACACAAGCACCGATATGGCTATGTCGCATTACTTGGGAATTAAAATGTCGCGGTTTATTAGTTAATCATAAAGAGGTGCAGCGCTTAATGAACAAATTGAAACTGTTTGGCATGGTCAGTAAACGCTGGCCAAGCATCCGGCAAACGGATTGATCTTCCACACCGATCAAGGCTGGCAATACCAAAATGCTCAGTTTTAAGCATGGCTGGAAAAACCATGGCATTAGCCAATCAAGGTCATGCAAAGGCAATTTCCTTGATGATGGCTTAATGGAAGGCTTCTTTGGCATACTCAAGCGGGAAATGTTTTATGTGTTTGAAAAGCAATTTAAAAATATTAATGAACTAGAAGACGCAATCAGGGTCTACATTAAGTATTACAACCAGAAAAGAATTAATATCAAACTAAAAGGACTAACTCCGATTGAATATCGACAGTTAGTCCTCAGTTAGCAGCTAATAGAGTATCCTAATTTTGGGGTTCATATCATCAGCTACCTGTTTTTTATATATCAACGTTTATTATTAATTAAACATAGTTGTGTAATATTTTTTAATTAAATTAGCAATTGGTACTTGTAACTCAGGCCTTTTTAGGAAAAAATAGCAACTTTGAAGCATTGTTAACCAGGAACTCAGTTGATGTCACTCGAGTAAATTGTCATTAGCTAATTTTGGGTAGCGCTCATTAATGAATTCAATAAAAGTGGAAGTAGAAAATTTCTGACTTTTAAGCCCTTGAAAAAAGCATAAGCCAATCGCTTTTCTTCTTTATCAACAAAGAAAGTTTGCATATTGTTAAAAATCGTAAGGATTAAATTTAAAAGATCTATTTGGTCTTGAATGATAAATTTGGGATGTTGCAATATTGCAGCTAAAAAGTCACTACCATGTGGATATTATGTGACCAACCTTTATTTTTTACAAAGCTGCGATAATCCCTTTTTAATTCTAAGTAGGCAATACTTCAATTGAACATTATTTGACGTTAATCGGTGGTTAAAATAGTCTGGTCACTATCCATTTTCAAAATTAGTGCTTTCCCAATAGGGCAGTAAATAATTGCAAAAAAGCAGCATTATTCTCAGGTTTAGTAATTTGATAAAACAGGGTTTTTATTAATAAAAAAATTGATAATCACTCTAAGTTGCTTTTACTAAAAGAATTTTCCTGAAAACCACGTGCTAAAAGACTATAACTAAGTTTATCGCAAAAATGTGGATCGATACTTTCAAGATTGTTTAAGAGTATACATACATGTTGATCAGTAAAGGATAGTTGATTTTTGAATAAGTGCAATAAATTTTCTGATTCATTTTGCATAGATCTTTTCCTTTTATTATTATTTGTACAAATATACCGAATTTTTGTTAATGTAATAATCTTTTGTCTTATAAAATAACTAGCTATTTAGATTTTTTGAAAAAAAGGTTGAAAAACTATATTTGTCTGCTATAATAATAAATGTCTTGCGGAAGTAGTTCAGTGGTAGAACATCACCTTGCCATGGTGGGGGTCGCGGGTTCGAATCCCGTCTTCCGCTTCAGATAAATCCCGTCCACTATGATGGGATTTTTTATTTAACGGGAAATAGCTCAGCTTGGTAGAGCGCTACGTTCGGGACGTAGAGGTCGCAGGTTCGAATCCTGTTTTCCCGATTACGTAATACCTTTATATCGACAATTAATGTTGATATAAAGGTATTTTGTTATTTTAGAAAAGTTGGTGAAAATCATATAATGAATATGTAAGTAAATTTCTTAATAATATTCAAAGTGATTAGTATTAATTAGCAAATGATTTGAGTAGGATATTCGCATCTCAAGGGAGTCTTTGTTATAATAATAGCAATGTTTTTTGGCATGAATTAAGTTAACTTGAAACAGAATATTTTACATTTCAGCAAAAAAGTTTATAGTTGATACACGTTACTTGTAAAGGTGGTGCTATGATGAAAAAATCTTATACTAGAAGTGCAAATCAAGTTTTAGAAATTGCACGTGAACAAGCTCAAAGTTTTCATCATCGATTAATTGGTACTGAGCATGTACTTCTTGCGATGGTTATTGAATCAGATGGTGAAGCTGGTAAAAATTTGCGTTCTTGGGGAGCAACACCAACCACAATTCGTGAAGAAATTGAACGTTATACTGGATATGGTTCAGCTGGTAAAGCTACGTATATGGAAATGTCACCGAGGTTGAGTATGGTGCTTGCTTACGCGGGTACGTTAGCTGAACGTGAAAATTCATCTCAAATCACGACTAGTCATATTTTGTTGGGATTGATATTAAATAAGCAAGTATTAGCCTCAGTGATTTTACAAAATTTAAATATTGATTTAAATGGCTTAAAGGATGATGTTTTTCACAGCCTAGGTGAGGAAACTGATGCTGAAGATAGCTCTGCTGATAATAATGGTTGGTCTAATATTAACGAATCTGATTTTAGCGGAGCGAATGATTCTAGTACAACTCCTACCCTTGATCAAGTTTCTGTCAATTTAAATGAGCGTGCTGAAAATGGTCGTATTGATCCGGTCATCGGACGTGATCAAGAAGTTTCTCGAGTAATTGAAATTTTATCACGTAGAAATAAAAATAATCCTGTTTTGATTGGTGAACCTGGTGTTGGCAAGACTGCGGTTGCAGAAGCAATTGCAAGCGCAATTATTGCCAAGAAAGTCCCACATGACTTACTTTTTAAGCAAGTAATTTCGCTTGATCTAGGTGGATTGGTCGCTGGAACTAAATACCGTGGTGAGTTTGAGGATCGCTTAAAGAAAATCATTAAAGAAATCACTAATGATGGTAATATTATACTTTTTGTTGATGAAATGCACACACTGATTGGTGCAGGGGGTGCAGAAGGGTCAATTGATGCCGCTAATATTTTAAAACCTTCGCTTGCTCGTGGTGATATTCAAATGATTGGTGCGACCACCTTTGATGAATATCAAAAGTATATTGAAAAAGATCAAGCATTAGCTCGGCGGTTTCAGATTGTTCGTTTAAATGAACCTACTTCGGAAGAATCATATGCAATTTTAACTGGTTTAAAATCAAAATATGAGGCTTTTCACCATGTTAAAATTGAAGATCAAGCATTAAAAAATGCCGTCGACTTGTCCAGTCGCTATATTACTAATCGGTATTTACCTGATAAAGCAATTGATTTGATTGATGAAGCTAGTGCAGCAGTTAAAATTAGATCGGGAAGAGGATCTAATAATCAGTTACTACAAATTAATGAACAAATAAAAAAAGTGATTGAGCAAAAGAATCAGGCTGCTGTTAATCAGAACTTTGTAGAAGCAGCTAAATTTCAAGAAAGGCAAAATGCGTTAAAAACAAAACAGGTTAAGTTGTTGACTACCTTAGATAAAACTACGCAAAAAAGTGCAGTTGTTCAACCAGAAGATATTGCTAAAGTGGTATCTAATTGGACCGGTGTTCCTGTAACACAAATGAATCGCGATGAAACTAAACATTTGGCTAATCTTGAAAATTTCTTACATCAACGAATTGTTGGACAAGAAAAAGCTGTTTCAGCTATTAGTAGAGCAGTTCGACGTAGTCGTAGTGGGATTAGAGATGAAAATAGACCGATTGGTTCATTTTTATTCTTAGGTCCCACCGGTGTCGGGAAAACAGAACTTGCTAAAGCAATTGCAGCGGCTATTTTTGGCTCTGAGCGTAACTTGATTCGGATTGATATGTCAGAATACATGGATCAAATTGCTAGCAGTAAGCTAATTGGTTCTGCTCCTGGATATGTTGGCTATGAAGAGGGTGGACAATTATCCGAAAAGGTACGGCGACACCCATACTCAGTTATTTTGCTTGATGAAGTTGAGAAAGCACATCCAGATGTTTTTAATTTATTGTTACAAGTACTTGATGATGGCTTTTTGACAGACGCTAAAGGTCGCAAGGTTGATTTTAAGAACACAATTATTATTATGACTTCTAACTTAGGTTCAAGGTCATTATTTGAGACAAAGGCTGTTGGATTTAATGCGGATAATACTAGTCAAACCAAAATGAGACAAGACCGTGTTCGTCAAGCACTGAAGCAATTTTTTAGACCAGAATTTTTAAATCGGATTGATGATACAATTATTTTTGATGAACTTAATCAAAAACAATTACGCCAAGTTGTAACATTACTTACGCATAAACTGATTATTCGATTAAAGAAACAAGGTGTTCAATTAAAAATTTCGGTTGCAGCAATGGATAAAATTGCTAAGGATGGTTATAACCCTGAAATGGGAGCACGCCCACTAAGAAGAGAGATTCAAAGTAGTATCGAGGATAAAATTGCAGAAATGTTAATTAACGGTGAAATTAAAGCTGGCGATGTGTTAAAAATTGGTTGTAATTACAATAAATTAAAATTTACTATTAATAGGGCTGCTGATAAGCACATGGTTAAATCAAACTAGTTTGTTGACAATAATAAAGAAAATTGATATCATTAATTTTGATTTAATAGCTGATTTTCAGGATTCTACTGATATATTGTCCAGTAGAATAATAAAGGACAAAAATGACAACAGTTGTTTTTGTCTTTTTTATGCTTAAAATGCCAGCTTTTTGAATTTGTAATTAAAATGTAATACTAGCTTTCTCTGATAGAAAGGATGTTTTCTCCTTGTTAAATGGACACGTAGTTAATTTTGGTAAACATCGAACAAGACGCAGTTTTTCACGCATTAAAGAAGTATTGAAACTGCCTAACTTGACTGATGTCCAAACAGAATCATATAAATGGTTTTTGGATGAAGGAATTAAAGAAGTTTTTGATGACATTATGCCCATTAGTGACTTTTCAGGTAAGCTTTCTTTAGAATACTTAGGTTATAAATTACAAAAACCAAAGTATACTGTTGATGAAGCGCGTGATCATGATGCTACTTATGCAGCTCCCATGCATGTTACTTTAAAGTTAACTAATCAAAAAACTGGTGAAATAAAAACCCAAGATGTTTTCTTTGGTGACTTACCATTAATGACAGAATCAGGTTCATTTATCATTAATGGTGCTGAAAGAGTTATTGTTTCGCAACTTGTTAGATCACCTAGTGTTTATTATTCAGGTGATTATGATAAAAATGGTCGGCAAATTTTTGGTACAACTGTAATCCCTAACCGGGGTGCATGGCTAGAATATGAAACAGATGCGAAAAATGTTTCTTATGTTCGTGTAGATCGGACACGTAAACTGCCATTGACTGTTTTAATTCGTGCACTGGGAATTGGCTCAGACGATGAGATTTTAAATATTTTTGGTCAAAGTGATACTTTGCAATTTACTTTAGACAAGGATGTTCATAAGAATCCGGCAGATTCCCGTGTTGCCGAAGCATTAAAGGACGTATATGAGCGTCTGCGTCCTGGTGAACCTAAGACGACTGATTCGTCTCGTTCCCTACTTTATGCACGCTTTTTTGACCCTCGTCGTTATGATTTAGCAACTGTTGGTCGTTACAAGGTTAACAAAAAGTTATCTTTAAAGAATCGCTTATATGGTCAAACTTTAGCTGAAACCTTGGCAGATCCAGATACTGGTGAAATTGTTGCTAAAAAAGGTACTATTGTCACTCATGAAGTAATGGAAACATTAGAAAAATACCTTGATCGTGACGATTTTAAGATGGTAACTTATGAACCTTCAAGTGAAGGAGTCTTACCAGATCCGATTGTTGTTCAAGAAGTTAAAGTCTATTCAAAAGTTAATCCAGAACGTGTAGTTAAGATTATTTCTAATGGGCATATCGACAAAGATGTTAAATATCTGACACCAGCCGATGTATTGGCTTCAATTAATTACTTCTTATTGTTACAAGATGGGATTGGAAATACTGACGATATCGACCATTTGGGAAACCGTCGAATTCGTCGTGTGGGCGAATTATTACAAAACCAATTTAGAATTGGTTTAGCAAGAATGGAACGTGTTGTCCGTGAAAGAATGTCAATTCAAGATCCATCAACTGTTACTCCACAACAATTAATTAATATTCGTCCAATTGTAGCCAGTTTAAAAGAATTTTTCGGCTCATCACAATTGTCACAGTTCATGGATCAACATAATCCATTGGGAGAACTGACACATAAACGACGGATGTCTGCATTGGGGCCAGGAGGATTGACTCGTGACCGTGCAGGTTATGAAGTGCGGGATGTACACTACACTCAATACGGACGTTTATGTCCAATTGAAACTCCTGAAGGTCCTAATATTGGTTTAATCAACTCTCTTGCAACGTATGCAGTGATTAATAAATATGGATTTATAGAAACGCCATATCGGCGTGTTTCTTGGAAGACCCATAAAGTTACTGATAAAATTGATTATTTAACGGCTGACGTTGAAGATGATTATATTATTGCTGGTGCTAACACCCATCTGAATCCAGACGGTTCATTTAAAGACGACTTGATTTTGGCACGTCATAAGGAAGATAATGTCGAAGTTAGTCCTGATAAAATTGACTATATGGACGTTATTCCCAAGCAAGTTGTTTCGGTTGCTTCAGCATGTATTCCATTTTTGGAAAACGATGACTCTAATCGTGCCTTGATGGGGGCTAATCAGCAACGTCAGGCTGCTCCATTGATTAATCCACATAGTTCGCTTGTAGGTACTGGGATGGAATATCGTGCTGCTCATGACTCTGGTGCAGCTATGTTAGCCAAGGCTCCAGGAACAGTTGAATATGTTGATGCAAATACAATTAGGATTCGTCGTGATGATAGTACTTTAGATAAATACACACTTGAGAAATATCGTCGGTCAAACAATTCTAAATCATATAATCAAACTCCAAACGTTAAATTAGGCGATAGAGTTGAGCAAGGGCAAGTTATCGTTAATGGTCCAACGATGGATCATGGAGAATTAGCCCTAGGACAAAATCCGGTAATTGCCTTTATGACTTGGAATATGTATAACTATGAAGATGCCATCATGCTTTCTGAACGTTTAGTTAAAGATGATGTTTATACTTCAATCAGTATTGAGGACTACGAATCAGAAGCTCGTGACACTAAGCTTGGTCCTGAAGAAATTACACGTGAATTACCTAATGTTGGTGAGGATGCTCTTAAAGATCTTGATGCTGATGGTATTGTTCGCGTTGGTGCTGAAGTACATGATGGTGATATTTTAGTCGGTAAGGTTACGCCTAAAGGTGTGACTGAACTTTCAGCAGAAGAAAGATTGCTTCACGCAATTTTTGGTGAAAAAGCTCGTGAAGTTCGTGACACTTCTTTACGTGTTCCCCATGGTGGCGGCGGTATTGTTCGTGATGTTAAAGTGTACACACGTGAAAATGGTGATGAACTTTCACCAGGTGTTAATACTTTAGTTCGTGTCTATATAGCCCAAAAGAGAAAAATTCAAGTTGGAGATAAAATGTCTGGACGTCATGGAAACAAGGGTACCGTTGCTGCTGTTGTTCCTGAAGAGGATATGCCATACTTGCCAGATGGTACTCCGGTAGATATTTGTCTGAATCCAATGGGTGTTCCTTCTCGTATGAATATCGGTCAGCTATTGGAGTTACACTTAGGTCGTGCTGCTAATAGTTTGGGTATACATGTTGCAACTCCAGTATTTGATGGTGCTAGCGAAGATGATGTTTGGGATACAGTTCATAAAGCTGGAATTGATAAGGACGGAAAGACAGTTCTTTATGATGGTCGAACAGGTGAGCCGTTCCACAATCGGGTTTCTGTTGGGATAATGCACTATTTGAAATTGACACACATGGTCGATGATAAAATTCATGCACGTTCAATTGGGCCATACTCGTTAGTTACTCAGCAACCTCTTGGTGGTAAGGCACAGTTTGGTGGTCAGCGTTTCGGTGAAATGGAAGTTTGGGCACTTGAAGCATATGGTGCGGCATATACTCTCCAAGAAATTTTGACATATAAATCAGACGATGTTGTTGGTCGTGTTAAAGCATACGAAGCAATTGTTAAGGGAGAAAGAATTCCTAAACCAGGTGTACCTGAGTCTTTCCGGGTTCTTGTTAAGGAGCTGCAATCGCTGGGCTTGAACATTCGTGTACTTGATATGGATCATAACGAAGTTGAATTACGTGACATGGATGATGACTCAAGTGAGCACTTGAATATTGATACCTTATCTAAGATGGCAGAAGAGCAGCAGAAGAAGAAGTTAGCCGAAGAAACCGCAAAATCTGAGGATGAAGAAACTAATGAACCTCAAGAAACAGATGTTCCAGTTGATCAATCCAATAATGACGATAAGATTTCTAAGTAAGTAGGGGGTTAAACTTTTGATTGACGTTAATAAATTTGAAAGCATGCAAATTGGACTAGCATCGCCTAATAAAATCCGTAGTTGGTCTTATGGAGAAGTCAAAAAGCCAGAAACGATTAATTATCGTACTCTAAAGCCGGAAAAAGATGGGTTATTTGATGAAAGAATTTTTGGACCAACTAAAGATTGGTCTTGCGCGTGTGGTAAATATAAGGGTGTAAGATATCGCGGTATCGTTTGTGATCGTTGTGGTGTTGAAGTTACTTCTTCTAAAGTTAGAAGAGAGCGCATGGGACACATTGAATTAGCTGCACCAGTGACTCATATTTGGTATTTTAAAGGGATTCCGTCAAGAATGGGATTGATTCTTGATATGTCTCCACGTTTACTTGAGGAAGTAATTTACTTTGCAGCGTATATTGTAATTGATCCAGGTGACACTGATCTTGAGTTTAAAGAACTACTAACTGAAGTTGAATATCGTGAACAAAAAGCAAAATATGGCAATCGTTTTGAAGCAAAGATGGGTGCAGAAGCAATTCGCGATTTACTTCGTAAAGTTGATTTAACTAAAGAAGTAACCGATTTAAAGAAAGAGTTGGAAACAGCTACTGGTCAAAAGAGAACGCGTGCAATCCGAAGACTGGATATTTTAGATGCATTTAAAGATTCAGGAAACAAACCCGAATGGATGGTAATTGATGCTGTTCCAGTTATCCCACCGGATTTACGTCCAATGGTTCAACTTGAAGGTGGTCGATTTGCTACATCTGATTTAAATGATCTATATCGGCGAGTAATTAATCGAAATAATCGGTTGAAACGCTTATTGGATTTAAATGCCCCGAATATTATTGTCCAAAATGAAAAACGAATGTTGCAAGAAGCTGTCGATGCTTTAATTGATAATGGTCGTCGTGGTCGTTCAGTTGTCGGTCCGGGGAATCGTCCACTTAAATCACTTTCACATATGTTGAAGGGTAAACAGGGACGTTTTCGTCAAAACTTGCTAGGTAAGCGTGTTGACTATTCTGGTCGTTCTGTTATTGATGTTTCACCAAAATTGAAATTTTATCAATGTGGTGTTCCGCGACCTATGGCACTTGAACTTTTTAAGCCGTTTGTCATGCATGAATTAGTAAATCGCAAAATAGCTTCAAATATAAAGAGTGCTAAGCGAAAGATTGATCGTGAAGATGATGAAGTCTGGGATGTACTTGAAGATGTAATTAAAGAAAGAACAGTTTTATTAAACCGTGCTCCTACTTTACACCGTTTGAGTATTCAAGCATTCGAACCTGTTTTAGTTCCTGGTAAATCAATCAGATTACATCCATTGGCATGTGAAGCATACAATGCTGACTTTGATGGTGACCAGATGGCTATCCACGTGCCTTTATCAGATGAAGCTGTTGCAGAGTCAAGACTTTTAATGTTAGCTGCGCACCATATTTTAGCACCTAAGGATGGTAAGCCAATTGTTACTCCATCACAGGATATTGTTTTGGGTAATTACTGGTTAACACAAGCTGAAAAAGGTCGCGAAGGTGAGGGAATGATATTCAATTCACCCGATGAAGCTACAGTTGCATATAACAATGGCGACATTCATTATCATACTATTATTGGGATGTCTGCTGACTCAATGCCAAGAAAAGCTTGGCCTAAGGGGTTGGAACATGGTATTTTTATTACGACATATGGTCGTGTGATTTTTAACCAAATTTTTCCAGAAGATTATTTCTATATTAATGAACCGACTGAAGAAAATTTAAATCATCCGCTTGCAAACAAGTACTTTTTGGAACCAGGGGAAGATATTCATGAAAAAATTGATAATGTAGCCGGTGAATTGATTTCAACACCGTTCAAGAAATCATTTTTGTCAGACTCTATTGCGACCATTTACAAGTATTATAAAGTTCAAAGAACTTCTGAATATTTAGATGATTTAAAAACTTTAGGATATACTAGTTCAACTACTTCAGGAATTACAATTGGTATGACTGATGTTCCTGAAATTGATGATAAAGATGAAAAAGTAGCTGTTGCTCATAAGCAAGTTGATATTGTTTCGAAGCAATTTAGAAGAGGATTAATTACTGAACAAGAACGTCATGATCGAGTAATTAGTATTTGGAACAAATGTAAGGATCAGGTTCAGGATGAAATTGCCCAGATTTATGATCCACGCAATCCAATTACAATCATGGCAGACTCGGGGGCTCGTGGTAATATTTCCAACTTTACTCAATTAGCTGGAATGCGTGGCTTAATGGCCACACCAAATGGAGGATTATTTGAAATCCCCGTTACTTCTAACTTTAAAGAGGGCTTGTCAGTTCTAGAATTGTTCATGTCAACTCATGGAGCTCGTAAGGGTATGACGGATACCGCTTTAAAGACTGCACAGTCTGGTTATTTAACTCGACGGTTAGTTGATGTTGCTCAAGATGTTATTATTCGTGAAGATGATTGTAATACTGATCGTGGAATTGACGTACATGCAATCATGGAAGGTGACGAATTAATTGAGCCACTTTATGATCGTTTGCTTGGCCGGTTCACTGCAGAAACAGTTAAAGATCCTAAGACCGGTGAAGTAATTGTTGGGCCTAATGTCATTATGGATGAAGACTTATCGCATAAGATTTGTGATGCTGGAGTAACAGATGTTAAAATACGATCAATTTTAACTTGTGATACACCTCATGGTGTTTGTCGTAAATGTTATGGTATGAACTTAGCAACTGGTGAAGAAGTTGAAGTTGGCGAAGCAGTAGGTACTGTTGCCGCTCAATCAATTGGAGAACCAGGTACTCAGCTTACATTACGTACATTTCACAATGGTGGTGTTGCTGGTGCTGAAGATATTACTCAAGGTTTACCTCGTGTTCAAGAACTATTCGAAGCTCGTAATCCGAAAGGTCGCGCAGTTATCTCGGAAGTAGATGGTATAATTGATTCTATCCAAGAAAATCCTGCAGAGCATACACGAGAAATCACTGTTAAGGGTAAAATTGATACCAGAAGTTATAGTGTGCCTTACACTGCTTCAGTTGCAATTGCAGAAGGCGATGAAGTCAAGCGTGGGGACAAATTAACACTGGGATCAATTGATCCAAAAGAATTAATTCAAGTTACAGATACCTTAACAACGGAAGAATACATTTTAGTTGAAGTTCAAAAAGCATATCGGATGCAAGGGGTTGATATTTCAGATAAGCATGTCGAAGTATTAACTAGACAAATGTTACAGAAAGTTCGCGTACTTGATCCTGGTGAGACTAACTTGTTACCAGGTGAAATTATGGATATTGGTCAGTTTAAGGAGCGTAACACATCAGTTATTATTTCTGGTGGTATTCCTGCAACTGCTCAGAGTGTAATTCTTGGTATTACTAAGGCAGCTCTTGAAACTAACAGCTTCTTATCTGCTGCCTCATTCCAGGAAACAACACGAGTACTTACCGATGCATCAATTAGAGGTAAGAATGATCCACTACTTGGATTAAAGGAAAACGTCATTATTGGTAAGATTATTCCTGCGGGTACAGGTCTTCCAATTTATCGTAATATGGAACCAGAAGCGGATGTTAAGCAACCAGAATCAGTATACTCGATTGCAGATATTGAGAAGAGAATGAAGGAAGCTGACAAAGCCAAGGAACCTCAAAATTAATACTGTTTAACTAATAGCGTTTTACTATCAAGAATAGGAACGCTATTTTTGTTACCTTAGTAATAATTGAACGATTAGCCCTAAAAAAATATCGGGTACAAAAGCAGTTGCAGATGTTGTAGAACGAAGCGTTTCATCTAACCAAAAATGTGTAAGTGAAAATAATGCTCCAAAAAGAAAAACATGATTTGCAAACTCTGGATTGAAATAAAGTGCTAAAGTGAGATAAATGAGAAAATCACCAAAACCTAGTTTTTTAGTTAAGTTATAATATATCAATATAATTAAAACCGGAATTAATTGAATGAAATCGAATAATTGATATGAAAAAATTTTGGGGCTTTGCCATAATGCAAGAATGACTGCCGGCAAAATCATTATAAGATAAAATTCCATTTGGTCATAATCACAAATTGCTGCAAGTAAAAGAGAAAAAACAAAAATTGCTGTTAAAATATCAAGTAATTTACTAAAATCAAAAGAAATAAAGGCAAATCCTCCAATGATTTCAATTACCACAAGTTTAGGTGGAATAAAGTTATGACAGTATCGGCATTTACCGTGTAGCCAGAAATAAGAAAAGATTGGTAATTCGTCTAGTAAACAGAGTTCTGTATGACAAAATGAGCAGCGAGAACGCGTGAAAATAAAATTTCCATCATCCCAACGATCACAAATTAGTGCTGCGTGGGATGCTAAACAAGTTCCAATCAAATAATTAGTTAATTTAAAAATCCATTCCATATTAAGCACCTCAGTATTAAATACTCCAAAAAGAGAATTATTTGTTAATAGAGTTTGATTTTTTATTAAAAACGAGTAGAATAGTTTATGTAAATTTTTTAAGAATCGTTCAGGATAAAAAAGAAACTCCTGGGTATGTGAACAAAATAAACGATTTATTAGGAGGAAAATTTTAATGCCAACCATTAATCAATTGGTAAGAAAAGGTCGTCATACTAAGACGACTAAATCAAAGTCACCAGCTTTAAGCTATGGCTATAACAGTATGAAAAAGGAATTAGTTGCAAATCCTGCTCCACAAATGCGTGGCGTTGCAACCCGTGTCGGCACAATGACACCAAAGAAACCAAACTCTGCCTTACGTAAATATGCGCGTGTTCGTCTGTCTAACTTGATTGAAGTAACTGCATATATTCCGGGTGAAGGTCACAATTTACAAGAGCACTCGGTTGTCTTAATTCGTGGTGGTCGTGTAAAAGACCTTCCTGGTGTGCGTTATCATATTATTCGTGGCGCCCTTGATACTGCTGGTGTTGATGGTAGAAAACAAGGTCGTTCTAAGTACGGCGCTAAGAAAGATTAAGGAGGAGTTAAATAATGCCTAGAAAAGGACATGTAACTAAAAGAGATATTTTAGCGGATCCAGTATACAACTCAAAGCTTGTTACTAAATTAATCAACCATTTAATGATTGATGGTAAGAGAGCTAAGGCATCTTCAATCCTTTATGATGCTTTCAATATCGTCAAAGATAAGACAGGTAAGGAACCACTTGATGTTTTTGAAGAAGCAATGAATAACATTATGCCAGTGTTGGAAGTTAGAGCTCGCCGTATTGGTGGTTCAAACTATCAGATTCCAGTAGAAGTTCGTCCTGAAAGAAGAACTACCCTTGGTTTAAGATGGTTAGTATCATATGCTCGTTTACGTAATGAACATACTATGGATGAACGTTTAGCCAATGAAATTATTGATGCTTCAAATAATACTGGTTCAGCAGTTAAGAAGCGTGAAGATGTTCATCGTATGGCTGAAGCGAACCGTGCATTTGCTCATTATCGTTTCTAATTTTTTAAGGAGAGAAAATTTATGGCTAATAAACGTGAATTTCCATTAGAAAAAACACGTAATATTGGTATCATGGCCCACATTGATGCGGGTAAGACTACCACTACAGAGCGTATTCTTTACTACACTGGTAAAATTCATAAAATTGGTGAGACTCATGAAGGTGACTCACAGATGGACTGGATGGATGAAGAAAAAGAACGTGGTATTACCATTACTTCAGCCGCTACCACTGCACAATGGAATGATTATAGAATTAACATTATTGACACCCCAGGACACGTCGACTTCACTATTGAAGTTGAACGCTCACTTAGGGTTCTTGATGGTGCAGTAACTGTTCTTGATGCTCAGGCAGGTGTAGAGCCTCAAACTGAAAATGTTTGGCGCCAAGCTGAAACTTACGGTGTTCCTCGAATTGTTTTCATTAACAAAATGGACAAGATAGGCGCAGATTTTGATAAGTCTGTTACATCTTTACATGAACGTTTAAACGCCAATGCTTTAGCTGTTCAGATGCCAATTGGCTCTGCAGAATCGTTTGAAGGTGTTATTGACTTAATTAACATGGTAGCCGATGTTTATGATGAAGATAAACTGGGTTCTAAGTGGGATACTATTCCTGTTCCTGACGAATACAAAGAAGAAGCAGAAAAACGTCGTGCTGAATTGATTGAACAAGTTGCTGATGTTGATGACGACATTATGGACAAATACCTTAACGGTGAAGAAATTTCTATTGATGAACTGAAAGCAGCTATTCGTAAAGCAACTTTAGATCTGAAAGCATTCCCAGTATTTGCTGGTTCGGCTTTTAAGAACAAGGGTGTTCAAATGATGCTTGATGGTGTTGTGGATTATCTACCATCACCATTAGATGTTAAGCCTTATGTTGCTCATGATCCTAAGACTGGTGAAGAAGTTGAATTAATTGCTGGTGATGATAAACCATTTTCAGCTCTTGCTTTTAAGATTGCTACTGACCCATTTGTTGGTCGTTTGACTTACATCCGTGTCTATACTGGTTCATTAGAATCGGGTTCATATGTTTTGAATGCTTCCAAAAATGGTCGTGAACGTGTTGGTCGTTTGCTACAAATGCATGCCAACTCGAGAAACGAAATTTCTGAAGTATTCTCCGGTGATATTGCTGGTGCTATTGGCTTGAAGAATACTACAACAGGTGATTCGTTGACAGATCCTGATCATCCGTTAATTTTGGAAAGTTTGGAAGTGCCAGACCCTGTTATTCAAGTTTCTATTGAGCCAGAGTCAAAAGCAGATCGTGACAAATTGGATGTTGCATTACAAAAGTTAACTGAAGAAGACCCAACTTTCAGAGCTGAAACTAATGCTGAAACTGGTCAGACTTTAATTTCAGGAATGGGTGAATTGCACTTGCAAATCATGGTTGAGCGTATGAAACGTGAGTTTCATGTTGAGGCAAAGATTGGTGAGCCTCAAGTTGCTTATCGTGAAACCTTTACTAAAGCTGCTCAAGCGCAAGGTAAATTTGTCCGTCAATCAGGTGGTAAGGGTCAATACGGTGACGTTTGGATTGAATTTACTCCAAATGAAAGAGGCAAAGGTTACGAATTTGAAGATGCCATTGTCGGGGGTGTTGTTCCTCGTGAGTTTATCCCATCAGTAGATGCTGGATTACAAGAATCAATGAAGAATGGTATTTTAGCAGGGTACCCATTGATCGACGTCAAAGCTAAACTTTATGATGGTAGTTATCATGAAGTTGACTCTTCAGAAGCCGCATTCAAGGTTGCTGCGTCTATCGCATTGAAGAATGCTGCTCCTAAGGCAGGTGCTGTAATTCTTGAGCCAATTATGAAGGTTCAGGTAATTACGCCTGAGGAATATTTGGGTGATGTAATGGGATCAATTACTGCTCGTCGTGGTACGATGGATAATATGCAAGACCGTTCAGGAGCTAAGGTATTGAATTCAATGGTCCCATTAGCTGAAATGTTTGGTTATGCAACAACTTTACGTTCATCGACTCAAGGACGTGGTACTTTCACAATGGTATTTGATCACTATGCAGCTACTCCTAAGTCAATTCAAGAAGAAATTATTAAAAAACGTGGCGGTAACGCAGAATAGTTTTTGGTAATTAAAGTAAAAATAATCGAGCTATTGGTAAATCCAATAGCTCTTTTTGTATTCTAATTACTTAGAGAATAATAGTTGAAAATAGTAAAGAGTATATTTGTCTAGCTTAAAAAAACAAAAAATGTGCTAAAACCCTTGATATTGAAGCTGAAACTAGTTACAATAGTCTTTGTGTATTTGGGGCATATTATGCTCTAAAACACTTATTTGTTGTAAAGCATTGATGCAAAAGGTTGCGGCACACCAGGCTGCATTGCCACAGAGATGATGCCGGGAATTTTTGCGGAAGCTAGTCATCTTTTAAAGAAGACGTTAAGGAGGTAATTTAATGGCAAGTCAATCAATTCGTATTAGACTTAAGTCATACGAACATGGTATTCTCGATGAATCAGCTGCTAAGATTGTAGCTACTGCAAAGAGAACTGGTGCTGAAATTTCAGGCCCAGTTCCATTGCCAACAGAAAGGGTTTTGTTTACAGTTCTTCGTTCACCGCACAAGAACAAAGATTCACGTGAACAATTTGAAATGCGTACGCACAAGCGGTTAATTGATATTTTAAATCCAACACCTAAGACTGTTGATTCTTTGATGAAGCTTGATCTACCAAGTGGTGTTGACATCGAAATCAAACTATAATTTTAAAGAGAAAGAGGTGTAATCATGACCAAAGGAATCTTAGGAAGAAAAGTCGGTATGACTCAAATCTTCACCAAAGATGGTATCCTTGTTCCCGTAACTGTTGTTGAAGCAACTCCTAATGTTGTTATGCAAGTTAAAACTGTTGAATCAGACGGTTACGAAGCAGTTCAATTGGGCTACCAAGATAAGCGTGAAGTTTTGAGCAACAAACCAGAAAAAGGTCATGCTGCAAAAGCAAAGACTTCGCCTAAGCGCTTCATTCGTGAAATCCGCGGAGTTGAGCTTAAGGACTATGAAGTCGGCTCAGAAGTTACTGTGGACACATTTAAGGAAGGCGACGTAGTAGACGTTACTGGAATTACAAGAGGTCATGGATACCAAGGTAACATTAAGCGCTGGGGTCAATCACGAGGACCCGAGACTCATGGATCAAGATATCATAGAATTCCTGGTTCAATGGGTTCAATCATAAATCGTGTGCCTAAAGGCAAACGGTTGCCCGGACACATGGGTGTAAAGAAAGTTACCATTGAAAACTTAGTAATTGAAAAGGTTGTAGCAGATAAGAATGTTTTACTAATTAAGGGTAATATTCCTGGTGCTAAAAACTCATTAATTACTGTTAAATCTGCTGTTAAGAATAACGATTAGGAAGGAGGACTAGAATGGCTAATTTAAAAGTTATCGATCAAAAAGGTAAAGATGCTGGTGAAGTTGCTTTAAACGATAATATCTTTGGCATTACCCCAAATGAAAGTGTAGTTTTTGACGCAATTATTAGACAAAGAGCTGGTAAACGTCAAGGTACTTCAAAAGTCAAAAATAGATCCGCTGTTCGTGGTGGTGGTAAAAAGCCATGGAAGCAAAAGGGAACAGGTCGTGCTCGTCAAGGTTCCATCAGATCACCGCAATGGCGTGGTGGTGGTGTTGTCTTTGGACCAACTCCACGTTCTTATGCTTATTCAATGCCAAGAAAACAGCGCCGTTTGGCTATTAAGTCAGTTCTTTCCCAAAAGCTACTTGACAATGATTTGATTGTTTTAGATCAGTTGACAATGTCAGCTCCTAAGACTAAAGAATTCAAAGCAATGCTAGACAGTTTGAATGTTGAAGGTAAGGTATTAGTTGTATCAGAGGATAGAAATGTTCAATTTTCAGCTAAGAACTTACCAAACGTTAAGGTAATCACAATCAACGGATTAAATGTTGAGGATGTTGTTAACTACAACAAATTAATCCTGACTAAGGATGCTGTTGAAAAGATTGAAGAGAATGTTGAGGGGGCTGCAAAGAAATGAGTTCACACGATATCATTTTAAGACCTGTCATTACTGAAAAGTCAACGAACTTAATGGATGATAAGAAGTACACTTTCAACGTGCTTTTAACCGCAACCAAAACTCAAGTTCGTAATGCTGTTGAAGAAATTTTTGATGTAAAGGTCAAAAAAGTTAATATCATGAATGTTCGTGGAAGAGACAAGCGAGTGGGGCGTTATACTGGTAAAACCGCTCGTACGCGTAAAGCAATTGTGACTTTGACTGAAGATTCAAACGACATCAAAATTTTTAAAGACGAAAATACAGAAGAGAATAAGTAATAGGAGGTCAGACAATTGGCTATTAAGATTTATAAGCCAACCACAAATGGTCGCCGTAATATGACTTCTTCCGACTTTGCTGAGATTACTAAAAGCAAACCAGAACGTACTTTGCTTGAATCACAATCACATACTGCAGGTCGTAATTCATATGGTCATATTACAAGTAGACACCGTGGTGGTGGTCACAAGCAAAAGTATCGTATCATTGATTTTAAGCGGAATAAAGATAATGCAAAAGCTGTAGTTAAGGCAATCGAATATGATCCAAACCGGACAGCAAATATTGCTCTTCTTCATTACACTGACGGTATTAAAGCTTATATTCTAGCACCCAAAGGTTTAAAAGTTGGAGATGTTGTTGAATCTGGTTCTAGTGCAGATATCAAGCCAGGCAACGCCTTACCATTAAAAGACATACCGACAGGCACTTCAATTCATAATATTGAATTAAGACCTGGAAAAGGCGGACAACTTGTAAGAAGTGCAGGTACCAGTGCTCAAGTTTTGGGTAATGATGGAAAATACACTTTGGTTAAACTACAAAGTGGGGAAGTTCGCAAGATCTTATCAGCTTGTCGTGCAACTATTGGAGTTGTCGGAAATGAACAACATTCATTAATTCAATTAGGTAAAGCCGGTCGTAGTCGCTGGTTAGGCAGACGTCCACAATCTCGTGGATCTGTAATGAACCCTAATGATCACCCACATGGTGGTGGTGAAGGTAAGGCTCCAGTTGGTCGTCCACAACCTATGACTCCTTGGGGTAAGAAAGCTCGCGGCATTAAGACTAGAAATAGTAAGAGAGCTAGTGAGAAGTTAATTATTCGTCACCGTAAGGGTAGCAAGTAGTAGAAGGAGGGTTAATTAATGAGCCGTAGTATTAAAAAAGGGCCTTTTGCTGATGTATCATTACTAAAAAAGGTTGATGCACAAGCAGATACAGAAAAAAAGCAGGTTATTAAGACTTGGTCACGTCGTTCAACTATTTTCCCTTCCTTTGTTGGATTGACTATAGCTGTTTACGATGGCAGAAAGCATGTTCCTGTATATATTACTGAGGACATGGTTGGCCATAAATTAGGTGAATTTGTTCCAACGAGAACTTTCCATGGACATAAAACATCTGACGATAAGGCTACAAGATAAGAGAGGAGAAACACTTAAATGGCAGAACAAATTAGCTCAGCTAGGGCTGAAGCAAGAACTGTTCGTATTGCTGCAAGAAAAGCGCGTTTAGTTGTCGACTTAATTCGTGGCAAAGATGTTGCCGAAGCATTGGCAATCTTGCAATTTACGCCTAGAGCTGCTTCCCCAATCGTTGAAAAAGTTTTACGCTCAGCAATTGCTAATGCGGAACATAATTACGATCTCGAAAGTGCCAATCTATACGTATCAGAAGCTTACGTTAATGAAGGTGCAACACTAAAGAGATTCAGACCACGTGCAAAAGGTATGGCTTCTCCAATTAACAAGAGAACAAGTCACGTAGTTGTAGTAGTTTCAGAAAAGAACGATTAAGGGAGGTATATTAATGGGTCAAAAGATTAACCCAAATGGTTTTCGTCTCGGCGTAATTCGCGACTGGGAATCAAAATGGTATGCTGACAGAGGATACAAAGAAACCTTAAATGAAGACCTGCGCATCAGAAAATTCATTTCTAAGAAATTAAAAGATGCCTCTGTTTCTACTATTGAAATCGAACGTGCAGCAAACAGAATTAACGTTTCAATCAATACCGCTAAACCAGGTATGGTTATTGGTAAAGGTGGTTCTGAAGTTGAAGCTTTGAGAAAAGAATTAAACGCTTTGACTAAAAAACAAGTTCAAGTAAATATTATTGAAATTAAAAAGCCAGATCTTGATGCTAAGTTGGTAGCCGAAAGCATTGCTAGCCAACTTGAAGCTCGTATTGCTTTTAGACGTGCAATTCGTCAAGCTACTCAAAGAACTATGCGTGCTGGTGCTACTGGAATCAGAGTACAAACTTCTGGTCGGTTAAATGGTGCCGACATGGCAAGAAGAGAATGGCATACTGAAGGCCGTGTTCCATTACAGACTTTGAGAGCTGATATTGATTATGCTTGGGTAAATGCATTCACCACTTATGGTGAAATTGGAGTTCAAGTATGGATTAATCGTGGTGAAATTTTGCCTTCAAAGGGTAAAAAACCAGAAAAAGCTGTGAAGGGAGGAAACAAATAATGCCTCTAGTACCAAAGCGAGTAAAACACCGTCGTGAATTTCGTGGTAAGATGCGTGGCGCTGCAAAGGGTGGAAAAACCATTGCTTTTGGTGAATATGGTTTGCAAGCTCTTGAATCTCACTGGATTTCTAATCAACAAATTGAAGCTGCCCGTGTTGCTATGACTCGTTATATGAAACGTGGTGGTAAAGTTTGGATTAGAATTTTCCCTCAAAAGTCATACACTGCTAAGGGTGTAGGTGTACGTATGGGATCTGGTAAAGGTGCACCAGCCGGCTGGGTAGCTGTAGTTAAGAGAGAAAAAATTATGTTTGAAATTGGTGGAGTTAGTGAGGCAACTGCTCGTGAAGCATTAAGACTTGCATCTACTAAATTACCAATTAAATGTAAGTTTGTGACTAAAAGTTCGGAAGTAGGTGGCAATTCTAATGAAGGCTAAGGAAATCAGAGCACTAACCAATGATCAAATGTTAGATAAAGAAAAGCAATATAAAGAAGAACTCTTTAACTTGCGTTTCCAACAAGCAACTGGTCAATTAGAAAATACCGCTCGCCTAAACAAAGTCCGCAAAAATATCGCTAGAATTAAAACAATTCTTAGTGAAAAAGCTTTAAAAAACGATTAGTGGAAGGGAGTTATTAACTTGAGCGAATCAATCGAAAGAAATAGTCGTCACGTATATCAAGGTCGAGTAATTTCTGATAAGAATGATAAAACTATTACAGTAGTTGTTGATACTTATAAGAATCACCCTGTTTACAATAAGCGTATTAGATACTCAAAGAAATATTACGCACAAGACGAAAATAATGAAGCTAAAGTTGGCGATACTGTTCGTATCATGGAAACTCGTCCATTATCTCGTACAAAACGCTTTCGTTTAGTAGAAATTGTCAAGAAATCTGTTTAACTTGCGGATTTAGTGAGGGGAGGATTATACAGTGATTCAAAATGAATCCCGTTTGAAGGTTGCTGATAACTCAGGTGCCAGAGAACTTTTAGTTATTAGAGTCTTAGGTGGATCAAAGCGTAAGACTGGTAACATTGGTGACATCGTAGTAGCAACTGTTAAACAAGCAACACCAGGTGGCGTTGTCAAAAAAGGTGACGTTGTTAAAGCTGTTATTGTTAGAACAAAATCAGGCGCACGTCGCGAAGATGGTTCATACATTAAGTTTGATGAAAATGCCGGCGTAGTTATTAATGCAGATAAAAGCCCACGTGGAACTCGTATCTTTGGGCCTGTTGCACGTGAGTTGCGTGAGCACGACTTTATGAAGATCGTCTCTCTTGCTCCTGAAGTCTTATAATTAAGTGAGGTGCACTGATGTTTGTTAAAACTGGTGATAAAGTAAAAGTAATTGCCGGAAAAGACAAAGGTAAAGAAGGTACTGTTTTGGCTGTTAACGTTAAGAAGAACCGTGTGGTTGTTAAAGGCGTTAATACAGTTAAAAAACACCAAAAACCTTCACAAACCAACGCAAATGGTGGAGTGGTTGAATCAGAGGGTTCAATTCATGCTTCAAATGTTAAGGTTATTGCTAAGTCTGAAAGCAAAAAAGAAGAAACTAACAAGTAGAAGGGAGGATACAAATGGCAAATTATTTAGCTCAAGAATATAAGGAAAAAATTATCCCTGCGTTGCAAGACAAATTTGAATATAGCTCGGTTATGCAAGTACCCAAGATTGAAAAAATCGTTTTAAACATGGGTGTTGGTGATGCTGTATCAAATGCTAAGAACTTGGACGAGGCTGTTGATGAATTAACTTTGATTTCTGGTCAAAAGCCATTAGTTACTAAGGCCAAGAAATCAATTGCAAACTTCCGCTTACGTGAAGGTATGTCTATCGGTGCTAAGGTAACTCTTAGAGGTGATAGAATGTACGATTTTTTATACAAATTAATTAGCGTTTCACTTCCTCGTGTTCGTGACTTCCGTGGTGTTTCAAGTCGTTCATTTGACGGTCGGGGCAACTATACCTTGGGAATTAAAGAACAATTGATTTTCCCAGAAATTGACTTTGATAAAGTTAATCGGACAAGAGGCTTAGATGTTGTTATCGTTACTACAGCCAATACTGATGAAGAAGCGCGTGAGCTTTTGACTCAATTTGGCATGCCGTTTGCAAAATAATGGAGGACACTAATGGCTAAAACGTCACAAAAAATTAGAAATCATCGTCCTGCTAAATTCTCTTCACGTGAATATACTCGTTGCGAGAGATGTGGTCGTCCACACTCCGTTTATCGTAAATTTGGCTTATGCCGTATTTGTCTGAAAGATTTAGCTCACAAGGGTCAAATACCTGGCCTTAAAAAGGCTAGTTGGTAATACGGAGGAGGATAGCATAAATGGTCATGACAGATCCGATTGCAGATTATTTGACTAGAATTAGAAATGCCAACATGGCAAAACACAGTTCTGTTGAAATTCCTGCATCAAACATAAAAAAATCTATTTCAGAAATCTTAAAACGCGAAGGCTTTATCCGTGATTACGAAGTTACTGATGACAACAAGCAAGGAGTTATTAAAATCTTCTTGAAGTATGGTCCAGATGGGGAACGTGTTATTTCAGGCTTAAAGCGAATTTCTAAACCAGGTCTTAGAAATTATGTTAGCGCAGAAAATTTACCTAAAGTTCTTAATGGATTAGGTATTGCCATCGTTTCTACTTCTGCAGGTGTGATTACCGATAAAGAAGCAAGACAAAAAAATGTTGGTGGCGAAGTTATTGCCTACATTTGGTAATTCTGACAGAAAGGAGAACAATCAATGAGCCGTATAGGTTTAAAAACAATTGAAGTCCCAGATAGCGTCACTGTTACCAAGGATGGTGACAACATCACTGTTAAGGGCCCCAAGGGTGAATTAACTCGATATTTTGATCCAAAGATTACTTTTAAACAAGAAGATGGAAAAATCAATTTCTCACGCTCAAGTGAAAATGACAAAGCACTTCATGGAACAGAAAGAGCTAACTTGGCATCAATGGTAGAAGGTGTAGTTAGTGGTTACAAGAAAACCTTAAAATTGATCGGTGTTGGTTATAGAGCAACTACTCAGGGTAGTAAGTTAACTTTAAACGTTGGCTATTCACACCCAGTTGAAATGACAGCTCCGGAAGGTGTTTCTGTAAAAGCAACTTCGGCTACTGAAATTGAAGTAGAAGGAATTTCAAAGCAAAATGTAGGTCAATTTGCTGCTGAAATTCGCGATGTACGTCCACCTGAACCTTATAAAGGTAAGGGTATTCGTTATGTTGATGAATACGTACGTCGTAAAGAAGGTAAAACAGGTAAATAATAGATAATTTTTGAGGTGAAATTGTGATTTCAAAACCAGATAAGAATAAATTGCGCTTAAAGCGTCATAAACGTATTCGTAGCAAGATTTCTGGTACTGCTGAGCGCCCACGCTTAAGCGTTTTTCGTTCAAACAAAAACATCTACGCTCAATTAATTGATGACGTAGCGGGTGTCACGCTAGCAAGTGCCTCAACTTTAGATGCTTCCGTTTCTAAGGATTCAACTAAGTTAGAACAAGCTCAAGCTGTTGGTAAGGCAATTGCTGAAGCAGCTAAAAGTAAAAACATTTCAAATGTTGTGTTTGATAGAAGTGGTTATCTATACCACGGCCGTATTTCAGCTTTGGCAGATGCCGCTCGTGAAAACGGATTAGATTTCTAGGGAAGGAGAAAAATACATGGCAAACCGCAACGATTCTCGTAATAATCGCAGAAATAAAGACGACATCGAAGATCAGTTAGTAGCAATTAATCGTGTTACCAAGGTTGTCAAGGGTGGACAACGAATGAGATTTGCTGCCCTGGTAATCGTTGGTGACAAAAAAGGTCGTGTAGGCTTTGGTACTGGTAAGGCTCAAGAAGTTCCAGAAGCAATCCGTAAGGCTGTTGAGGCTGGTAAGAAGAACATGATAACTGTTCCAAGAGTGGGTACTACTATTCCTCATGAGGTAAATGGTCACTTTGGTTCAGGTAACATTTTGATTAAACCAGCTCCAGCTGGTTCAGGTGTTGCAGCTGGTGGTGCCGTTCGTATCGTTATGGATATGGCTGGTATTGCTGATGTTACTTCAAAATCACTTGGTTCAAATACTCCAATCAACGTTGTACGTGCAACAATTGATGGATTAAGGAAACTTAGAACTAGCGAAGAAGTTGACAAGCTTCGTCACGCAGAATTAGATTAGGGAGACTGAGTAAATGACTGAATTAAAAGTTACTTTAATTAGAAGTGCTGCGCACCGTCTGCCTGAACAAAGAAAAGTTGTTAAAGCTCTTGGCTTAGGTAGAATTAATAGTACAGTTACTCTACCAGACAACGCTGCTACTCGTGGTGCACTACTAAAAATTGCCCACTTAATCTCTGTAGAAGAGACAAATAAATAATTAATTAAGGAGGTGCCGAATTAATGAGGCTTCATGAATTACATGCTGCTGAGGGTTCACGTACTGATAGAAAACGTGTTGGACGTGGTACTTCAAGCGGTCACGGAAAAACTTCTGGTCGCGGACAAAAGGGTCAATTGGCTCGTCAAGGAGGACACACTCGTTTAGGTTTTGAAGGTGGACAAATGCCACTCTTTAGAACTATGCCTAAGCGCGGTTTTAAGAATGTTAACCGTAAAGAATATGCAATTATTAATTTAGACGACTTAAACAAGTTTGAAAACAATAGTGATGTAACAGTTGCTGTTCTTAAAGAAAAAGGCTTGGTAAAGAAAGAATTATCAGGTATAAAATTACTTGCCAAAGGTGAGTTAAAAGTTAAGCTAAACGTTAAGGTTAATAAAGTTTCCGCTGCTGCAAAAGAAGCAGTTGAAGCAGCTGGCGGATCTGTTGAGGTGATCTAATGTTTTCGACTTTGAAGAACGCCTTTAAGGATAAAGAAATCAGAAATAAAATTTATTTTACACTCTTTATCCTTTTGCTATATCGCATCGGGTCTAATATTACTGTTCCCGGCGTTAATGCAAAAGCGATTACTCAAGTTGCACAAACTGGTTTAGTTCCGATGCTAGACACCGTTTCTGGTGGTGGATTAGATAATTATTCGATTTTTTCGCTTGGAGTTTCTCCATATATTACTGCTCAAATCGTTATTCAACTACTTCAAATGGATATAGTTCCATTTTTAGTTGAATGGGGCAAGCAAGGTGAAGTCGGACGGCGTAAAACCAATCAGGCTACAAGATGGCTTTCATTATTTGTTGCATTCGTTCAAAGTATTGGGATTACTTTAGGTTTTAATGCCTTGACTCAGATGGGGTTGGTTAAAACTCAGACTCCACAAACTTACATCGAAATTGCAATTATTATGACAGCAGGAACAATGTTACTTACTTGGTTAGGTGATGAAATCACTGATAAAGGTTTAGGTAATGGTGTTTCAGTAATCATTTTTGCAGGAATTATTGCTCGGCTTCCACGCGGATTATGGGAGCTATATAAAGAAGAAATTATCAATAACAGTGCGACTGATCGTTGGAAGGGTATTATGTTCTTCATTGCGATTATTATTGCGATAATCCTTATAACACAAATTGTTACCTGGGTTGAGCAAGCAGATCGCCGGATTCCAATACAATATACTAAACGAGCAACTATTAGTGGCTCTGAAAGCTTTTTACCGTTGAAAGTTAATGTTTCTGGTGTTATTCCGGTAATTTTTGCGAGTTCGTTTATTATTACACCAGCAACGATTTTAATGGCTTTTCAAAGATCTCAAGGCGATCAGCAATGGTATAAGATAATGACTAATATATTTAGTATGCAAACAACGCCTGGAGTTATAATTTACACTGTTTTAATTATTTTGTTTACTTTCTTCTATGCTTTTGTTCAGGTTAATCCCGAGAAGCTTTCGAAGAATTTACAAAAGCAGGGTGCGTATATTCCAAGTGTGTGGCCGGGTAAAGATACCCAAGATTTTGTTTCAAAGCTGTTAATTAGGTTGTCAACTGTTGGATCAGTATTTTTGGGACTGGTAGCTTTATTACCACAACTTGCTACTAATTTTTGGAATCTTCCAAGCTCAATTGGGCTTGGTGGAACGAGTCTTTTAATTGTTATCGGAGTTGTCTTAGAATTATCTCGTCAGATTAACGGACTGTTAATGAAACGAGAATATGTTGGATTCATCAGATAGGAACGAATAAATGATTAACTTATTTCTTTTGGGACTGCCAGGTGCTGGCAAAGGTACAGTATCAGAACAAATTGTTGATAAATATCATCTAACTCATATTTCAACTGGGGATATGTTTAGAGAAGCAATGGCTAACGAGACTAAAGTTGGTCTTGAAGCTAAAAGTTATATTGATAAAGGTGATTTGGTACCAGACGAAGTTACTGCAAAATTGGTTGAAGAACGTTTAAGCCAATCTGATATTAAAGAAGGATATATCTTAGATGGTTTTCCTAGAACAATTGTTCAAGCAGAAGCTTTGGAAACTATTACTAAACGATTGAATAAACCATTAACTAAAGTAATTTCTTTAGAAGTTAATGAAAAAATTTTAATCAACCGTTTATCAGCGCGGTTCATGTGTAAACAGTGTGGCGCAACTTACAATAAGATTACAAAAATGCCTAAGTTAAAGGATACCTGTGATCGTTGTGGTAGTCATGACTTTTATCAACGTGAAGATGACAAACCAGAAGTGGTAAAGAATCGTTTAGAAGTAAATGAAAAGATGAATACTCCTTTGAAGGACTATTATCAAGCAAATGGTTTGTTAACTAGTGTAAATGGTGAGCAAACTCCAGAAAAAGTTTTTGAAAACGTTGATGCGGTTTTGGGTAATAAACAATAATTTGTATATTTACATTTCCGTGTTATAATTTCAAAGTATGACTGTTTAAATGCGGAGGAACAGCTTTGGCAAAAGATGATGTCATTGAAGTAAAGGGTAAAGTAGTTGATACCTTGCCTAATGCTATGTTTAAAGTTGAATTGGAAAATGGAGCTGAAATATTAGCACATGTATCCGGTAAAATTAGAATGCATTATATTCGGATTTTACCTGGGGACCGTGTTACTGTTGAACTTTCTCCTTACGATTTAACAAAAGGTAGAATTACTTATCGGTTTATAAAGTAATAACGGAGGGAAACATGAAGGTTAGACCATCTGTTAAACCAATGTGTGAGCATTGTAAGATTATTAAGAGACATGGTCGTGTAATGGTTATTTGTCCTGCAAATCCAAAGCACAAGCAACGTCAAGGTTAAAATAAAATAGGAGGTGCAATTTATGGCACGTATTGCTGGTGTTGATTTACCAAGAGATAAAAGAATAGTTGTTGCATTAACTTATATTTATGGTATTGGTGAACCAACTGCTCAGAAAATTTGTGCGGATGCTGGTGTTTCTGAAGACATACGTTCAAAAGATTTGACTCCAGATGATCAAGAAAAGCTTCGCGCAGAAGTAGATAAATACCGCGTTGAAGGTGACTTACGAAGAGAAGTTAGCATGAACATCAAGCGGTTAATTGATATCGGTTCATACCGTGGTATGCGTCATCGCCGTGGACTTCCAGTTCGTGGACAAAATACCAAAAATAATGCCCGTACACGTAAGGGTAGCAAAAAGAATAAATAAAAATTATAAGGAGGTTTATTGATGCCTAAAACAGCACGTAAGCGTCGTGTGAAGAAGCACGTTGAAAGAGGCGTTGCTCATATTCATTCTACGTTTAATAATACTTTAGTCATGATTACTGACACTCAAGGTAACGCTATTGCTTGGTCATCAGCAGGTGCATTGGGCTTTAAAGGTAGCCGGAAATCAACACCATTTGCAGCACAAATGGCAGCTGAAGCTGCTGCTAAAAGTGCAATGGATCAAGGCATGAAACATGTAGAAGTTTCTGTTAAGGGACCTGGTGCTGGTCGTGAATCTGCTATAAGATCACTACAAGCTACTGGTTTGGAAATCACTGCTATTCGTGACGTTACTCCTGTTCCTCACAATGGTTCTAGACCACCAAAACGTCGTCGTGTTTAATTTTGTTCTTATTGAAAGACGTTGCGTTTTGAAAGGGGTCTAGTAATGATTGAATTTGAAAAACCAAATATTACCGTTGTGGACCAAGAAAAGTCTTATGGTAAATTTGTTATTGAACCACTTGAACGAGGCTTTGGTACTACTTTAGGTAATTCATTACGTAGAGTATTACTCACTTCTATTCCAGGTACGGGCCTTGTGTATGTTCAAATCGATGATGTTTTGCACGAATTCTCTACCGTTCCAGGTGTTAAGGAAGACGTTGCAAAAATGATTTTAAATTTGAAAAAGCTAGAATTAAAGTCTTTTTCAGACGAACAAAAGATAATTGAAATTGACGTTGAAGGTCCGGCTACTGTTACTGCCGATGACTTTAAAGTTGATGCAGATGTTCAAATACTTAATCCTGATCAATATATTTGTACCATTGCTGATGGTGGACACTTGCATATGCAAGCCGCTGTTAAAAATGGTCGAGGCTATGTTGCAGCAAGTGATAACAAGAGTGATGACATGCCAATTGGGGTCATTCCTGTTGATTCTCTCTTTTCCCCAATTGAAAAAGTTAATTATCAAGTTGAGTCAACTCGTGTTGGTAAAAGAGATGATTTTGATAAGCTCACTTTAGAAATTTGGACTGATGGTTCAATTAAACCTAATGATGCCCTTAGTTTTGCTGCTAAAATTTTGGTAGAACATTTCAAAGTGTTTGAAAATGCTGATGCAAGTACTAAATTCAACGATGTTATGGTTGAAAAAGAGGATGATACGGCAGAAAAAAAGCTTGAGATGACGATTGAAGAGCTTGATCTATCTGTTCGTTCTTATAACTGCCTTAAAAGAGCTGGTATTAATACACTGCAAGAACTGACTGATAAATCAGAGGCAGATATGATGCGTGTTCGTAACTTGGGACGTAAATCATTGGAGGAAGTCAAAAATAAATTAACTGACTTGGGACTTTCACTTCGTCAAGAGGATTAACTGAAAAATAAAAGGAGGTAAATTAATGGCATACCGAAAATTAGGCTGGGATAGTGCCCACAGAAAAGCAATGCTAAGAGAAATGACTACTCAATTAATCATGAACGAACGCATTGTTACAACTGAAACTCGTGCTAAAGAAGTACGCAAGACAGCGGAAAAGATGATCACTTTAGGTAAACGTGGTGACTTAGCTGCCAGAAGAAGAGCAGCTGCTTTTGTTCGAAATGAAGTTGCTGATATCCATGAAGAAAAAGATGCAGTTGTTGTTAAATCAGCACTACAAAAATTGTTTAGTGATATAGCACCACGTTACAAAGACCGTAATGGTGGTTATACTAGAATTATGAAGTTAGCTACAGCTCGTAAGGGTGATGGCGCTCCAATGGTTATTCTTGAATTAGTTTAATTAGGAATAGCCCAACAACTTAATAGCTATTAAGAATTATCCATGAAAGTGAGAATAAGCGTTAAGATGATGACGAAAGTTTAGTCTAGCTTAGATAATGCATATTTATCCCTCTTCATGGGTGATTTTTTTTGCCTTTTTTTGGTACAATTAAATCAGACTTTTAAGGATGGTGATAACATGACAAAAGAAAGCATTGTTAATATAAAAAACTTAAGTTTCACGTATCCTGAATCAAGCACTCCAGCAATTGACAATATTAGTTTGAATATTGAAAAGGGGTCTTGGACTTCTATTATTGGTCATAATGGAAGCGGTAAATCTACGATTATCAGACTAATGAATGGGTTGCTAGTTCCTGACGATCCTGATATTTCACGTATTAAGATTGGTGATACAATTTTAACAGAAGATACTGTTTGGCAAATAAGAGATAAAGTGGGGATTGTATTTCAAAATCCGGATAACCAGTTTGTTGGTGCTACAGTAACTGATGATGTTGCATTTGGTCTTGAAAATCGTGGCGTTTCGCGTGAAGATATGATTAAAATTGTGTCTAATGCAATTGAAGCAGTAGGCATGAGTGATTATGCAAATTCTGAACCCTCGACTTTGTCCGGCGGCCAAAAACAGCGAGTTGCAATTGCAGGAATTATTGCGATTAAACCAGAAATCATTATTCTAGATGAAGCAACCTCAATGTTAGACCCAGAAGGTAGAAATCAGATTTTAAAAATAGTTCGTGAAATTAAAGAAAAATATAATCTCACCGTGATTGCAATTACACATGATATCGATGAAGCGAATAGTTCGGATCAAGTATTAGTTATGGATGATGGGAAATTAATAACGCAAGGCAGTCCCAAAGAAGTTTTTGCTCAAGTTAATCTTCTTAAAAAACTGGGATTAGACGTTCCATTTTTTCAACAAATTAAAAATGAATTATGCAATAATAAAATCAATATTCCTGATGAGATTAGTTCAGAAAAAGAGTTGGTCCAATATTTATGTCAATTAAATTCGAAAATGTAAGTTATGTTTATTCGCCTGGTTCACCACTTGAAAAAAAAGGCTTAGAGAATATCAGTTTTGAATTAAATGATGGTTCATTTACTGCTATTATTGGGCATACAGGAAGTGGTAAATCAACCTTAATGCAACATTTTAATGCTCTATTGAAACCGACTAGTGGGCAAGTTGAAATTGCTGGTATAAAAATAAAATCTGATACTAATAATAAGCATTTAAAAAATTTACGTCGTCATGTAAGTTTGGTGTTTCAGTTTCCAGAATCACAATTGTTTGAAAGTACTGTTTTAGATGATATTGCGTTTGGACCTAAAAATTTTGGCTATGACGATGACAAGGCAAAGCAAAGCGCACAAAAATGGTTGAAGAAAGTAGGCTTACCTGTAGAAATTGGTTCAAGATCACCATTTGAACTTTCTGGTGGTCAAATGAGAAGAGTAGCAATTGCCGGAGTTTTGGCTTATGAACCTGATATTCTTTGTTTAGACGAACCAGCAGCGGGGCTAGATCCTAGATCTCGTAAGCAAATGATGGAGCTTTTTTCAGATTATCGTAACGCTGGTCATACGGTTATTTTAGTTACCCATAATATGGATGACGTTGCCAATTATGCTGATGATGTTTTAATAATGGAGCACGGAAAACTGATTAAACATTCTCAGCCAACCGAAGTATTTAAAAATCGTTCCTGGTTGAAAGAGCATCATCTTGATGAGCCAAAGTCTTCCGTTTTTGCTGCCCAATTGAAAAATTATAATTTTCCTGCTCCGCCTTTAAGGTTACCGGATTTGATCTCAGGAATTAAGCAAAATTTAAAGGGGTAACTCATGAGTAAAATTTTGATTGGACGGTATCTTCCGGGCGATTCACTAATTTATAAGATGGATCCACGTGGAAAGCTACTAGCCACTGTACTTTTTATTTTTATAATTTTTCTAGCTAATAACCCATTTACTTATGTAATTATAACTTTTTTTAGTTTGGTGGCAGTAGCGGCAACCAAGCTAAAATGGAAAATCTTTTGGGAGGGCATTAAACCTGTAATTTGGTTAATTTTGTTTACTTCTCTGTTACAACTTTTCTTCACAGTAGGGGGAACAGTTTACTGGCATTGGGGTATTTTTGCTTTGACCAGTTATGGAATTAGTAATGCTATTTTTATTTTTATTCGCTTTACAGTCATTGTTTTAATTTCGACGGTTATGACAGTAACGACGACACCATTAGAAATTGCTGATGCAATTGAATGGCTGTTAATTCCGCTTAAATTAGTAAAGGTTCCGGTCGATAAAATTGCTTTAGTAATGTCGATTGCATTACGTTTCGTGCCGACCCTATTTGATGAAACTTTTAAAATTATGAATGCGCAGAGATCTCGGGGAGCCGACTTTAATAATGGTGGATTGGTTGCACGTGCAAAAGCTATTACTCCATTACTTATACCTTTGTTTATAAATTCTCTTTCAACAGCGATTGATCTTTCAACAGCAATGGAATCTCGTGGTTATCGTGGCGATGAAGGAAGAACACGATTTCGTGTTTTACATTGGTCTAAGTTCGACTTATGTAATCTCGGCTACTTTCTGATATTGACAGCATTGTTAGTTATTTTTAGGACACATTAATGAAAACAAGATATAAAATGACGCTTTCCTATGATGGTCATCTATTTCATGGCTTTCAAGCACAGCCCAAGCAAAGGACAGTACAGGGGACAATTGAATCTGCACTTGAAAAAATGACAAAAGGTCAGCAAGTAAGAATTGAAGGTTCTGGCAGAACTGATGCTGGTGTTCATGCTTTAGGTCAAGTAATTCACTTTGATTATCCTGGAAACAAAATTCCACCTCAAAGAATGCTTTGTGCACTCAATTCAATGATGCCTTTGGATATAGTTTTTAATGATTGTGAAATTGTTAATGAAGACTTTCATGTCAGATATAGTGCTAAAGGAAAATGGTATCGATACAGACTTAGCTTGGATCGCTTTGTTAATCCTTTTAAAAGATTTTATACTGGACATTATCCCTATCAAATAAATGTTAAAAAAATGCAACAGGCAGCCAGAGATTTGATTGGTACACATGATTTTACAAGTTTTGCTGCAAGTGGGGGACAAATCAAAAATAAAGTTAGAACAATGTATTATATTAATATACGAAAAGATGACATTGAAAATGAAATAATTTTTGATTTTATTTGTTCAGGTTTTCTATATAATATGGTTCGAATATTAGTTGCGACACTTCTTGAAATTGGAAACGGCAAACGTCCTATTAATGATATTCCCCGGGTAATATTAGCTAAGGATCGCGAACAGGTAAGAGAAACAGCACAGGCAAACGGACTTTTCTTATTTCATGTGTTTTATGAGGATATTCCCTTAAAATATCGTCAAGATGAGAATTTATATTGACAATTAAAGCAAAAGGACGTATTCTATTAAAGTATGTTTGTCCACGATAGGCCCCGGAATCTTATTGTTTTCAAACAACGTATAAACGGAGGAATTTAAATTGCGTACTACACAATTAGCTAAACCTAATGAAATTGAACATAAGTGGTATGTTGTTGACGCAACAGATGTGTCTTTAGGACGTCTGTCTACTGCAGTAGCAACTATTTTAAGAGGTAAAAACAAGCCTCAATATACACCAAATGTTGACACTGGAGATAACGTTATTATTATTAACGCATCTAAGGTTAAGTTGACAGGGAAGAAAGCTACTGACAAGATTTATTACCATCACTCTGGTTTTCGTGGTGGTATCAAAGCCATTCCTGCTGGAGAAATGCTTGCAAAGAATCCAGTTAGATTAGTTGAATTGTCGGTTAAAGGAATGCTTCCGAAGAATACTCTTGGACACCAAGAATTTATGAAGATGCATGTTTATGCTGATGCTAATCACAAGCATGAAGCTCAAAAACCGGAAACGTTAGATATTAACAAATTAATCTAGGAGGTTACATAAATGGCACAACAAGTTGCATATGCAGGTACTGGTCGCCGTAAGAATTCAGTTGCGCGTGTACGTTTAGTACCAGGCAATGGAAAAATTACTGCAAATAATAAAGATATTAATCAATATATCCCATTTCCTAACTTAGTTAAGGATTTAAAACAACCACTGACTTTGACTGAAACTGATGGTCAATACGACGTTAATGTTAATGTTAATGGTGGAGGATTTTCAGGTCAAGCCGGTGCGATTCGTCTTGGAATTGCTCGTGCTTTACTAGAAGTAGATCCAGACTTTCGTGGTCCACTGAAGAAGGCTGGGTTCTTAACACGTGATCCAAGAATGGTTGAAAGAAAGAAGCCAGGCTTGAAGAAGGCTCGTAAAGCTTCACAATTTAGTAAGCGTTAAATTTGTCAGTTTTTAAAATCGACTAGTAGCGTCAAAAGCATCAGTAATAAAGCTGATGCTTTTTTAACTTCTTTTGTAAATACTGATAATAAAAAAACTAGACTGCACTAAACTATCCTAGAGCTTAGTGTTTTTGTATAATTATTATACTGGGTTACTTTTAATCTAATAGAAATGATCTGTAGCAAATTTTAACTTGTAAGTGTGTATGTTAATTGAGGACACAAAAAATAGAAGTCCTTATTAACTAAATAATTATAATCTGCTGATTTTATTAGTAACTAAAAGCTTAATAAATTTGAAAAAGAACTAATTAGTGGAACATAAAACTATAATTAAATAGGAATCTTTTGTTTAATTGTATAAAAGGAGGGTTTAAATGGTTAAAGTGGAATTAACACGATTCAGAATCAAAAAAGGAAAAGAAAAATTGGCACAAGCTTGGATGGATTTTCTTAATCAGCATCATGAAGCAACGGTGGCAACTATGGCAGATGAAAAGATGTATGTTGAGACAGTTTTTAAGGAAGAAAGTTTAGATGGTTATACTTATTTTTACTGGTACTCGATTCAAGGTGAGGGTGGTAAAGCTGTTGAAGATTCTGAAAACTACATTGATAAAAAACATTTAGAATACTGGGATGAATGTATAGATAGAAACTATCATCCGGATAATTTAGAAATAGAGCAAAACTTATTGTCGCCTATAATTGAGCAAGTTATTAAGAGAAATAAAGGTTAATGAGCACAAAAAAAGACTCATGTAAGTGAGTCTTTTTTAATAATTATTCGTATCTTAAAGCAGTAATTGGATCAAGCTTGGCTGCTCGTCTAGCTGGCAGTGTTCCGGCTAAAAATGTAATTAAACAAATAATTCCAATGATTAGCAAACTGCTAGTCCAATTAAATTGAATTAAGATAAAGCCATCAATGCCTTTTAAGAAAGTTTTTCTGGCAACTGAGTTTAATACCTGTCCTAGTCCTATGGCACCAAGCAATCCAAGAAGTGAACCGAATAAACCGATTAGAATCGCTTCACAACTAAAAATTGAAAAGACTTTACCTTGACCTAATCCTAAAGCCTTCATTAGACCAATTTCACGTGTTCGGTCGCGAACTGACATGTAAAGAGTATTAACAACCCCAAAGCTGGCGGCTACAAGAGCGATTGCTCCAAAAATAATTAATACACCAGTTGCAATATTGAAAGTTTGAAAGAGTTGTTTAACCGCATCTTTTAAAGTTTGAGCTGTATAACCTTTTTTGGCTAATTTCTTTTCAATCGTTAAAATTTTGTCAGGATTTTTACTGGTTGGTGTTGCTACAATTTCAACATAACGATCCTGAAGCGCCTTTGGCATACCATCTTGATTGGCCTTAATTATTTTTTGATTTAAGCCATGACTGTAGACGTTTTGTCCGCTACTGACCATACTATCGTTACGAACTCCTACAATTGTCGCTGAGATCTTCTGCTTCTTTTTGGTAACAGGGGAGTTAGTCACAAGTGTGATTGATTTCCCTAAGGCTTGATGAGCATTGTGATAACCAAAAGCTTTTACCATTTGCTTAGTTAAAAGAATTTCTGAGGAATTACCTGAAGTTGCAACTTGGCGACCTGCTTTTAAATCATAAGCGATTCCCAAGGTTGGTTGAGCATCGATGACATATTTGACTTTATTAAGTCCTTGCACATACGTAACGTTACTATCCTTTAGTGCCTTAATGTCTTTTATTCCTTTGACTGTTTTGATTTTTTTGAGGTCGTTTTTAGTTAACATCCCGTCCGCATTATTGCTGCTTTTATTAGCATTGTATTTTTCTGGTGCGGAGTTACTATTTCCACTAGAAAAATCGGGAGAAATTATCATTTGCTCGGTATTACCAACATTTCCGATTTGCTTAGTTAAATAATTATTAACACCAGAATTAATTCCCATTGTAATGCTCAGGGTTAAGGAACCGATTAGCACGGCTATAATTGTTAAAAACGTTCGACCTTTATTGTGCCATAAATTACTTGCAGCTGAGTTTAAAATATCGCGAAACTTCATTATTCTCCTCCTTCAACTACTAAACCATCTTTAATTTGGATTTGTCTTTGACATTTTTGTGCAAGATCAGGGTCGTGAGTAACAATAATTAAGGTAATTCCCTTTTCACGATGTAATTTAAACAAAATGTTTTCTACCATTTCTCCAGTAGTTGAATCTAAATTACCAGTTGGTTCATCGGCAAAAATAATTTGCGGATCATTAACTAGTGCACGAGCGATACAGACACGCTGCTTTTGACCACCAGAAAGGTTATTTGCTTTATTTTGAGCTTTACTTTCAAGATCAACTGCTTTGATTGCAGCTAAAGCCAATTCACGGCGCCTTTTTCCAGTTACACCGGCAATTTTTAATGGTAACATTACATTTTCAAGAACGGTATCTTGGGCATTTAAGAAAAATTGTTGAAAAACAAAACCAAAAGTTTGATTGCGCAATTTATTTAGTGCACGTCCTTTAATTTTGCTTGTTGGTTTGCCGTCTAATAAAATATTACCTAAAGTTGGTTGATCAAGAAGCGCCATAATATGCATTAAAGTTGATTTTCCAGATCCACTTTTACCAATAATAGCAACAGATTCACCTTTATTTATTTGTAAACTAACTCCGCGTAATGCATCAAACTTGGTTGTACCTTTACCATAAGTTCTGATTACATTACGAGTTTCTAATAAGCTCATTTTTAATCTCCTTTAGTGTGATATATACATAATACACCAAAATTAGTTAAATTCAAGCTTTTTATTAAATAAATATAAAAAATCTATGCCAAATGATAGAACGTTTTACTTTATCCATGTTATTTGCTAGTTTGAAAAAATTCTAATTAACTACTTTTTATTAATTGAACTGTCAAGTTAATGGTAAAATCAAACCATTCACTTTTGCTTTTTAGCTTGAAATTTGACTAACTATACCATATTATAAGAAATGTAATATAAGGGGTATGAAAATGGCAATTCAAATTCAAACTCGGTTACTGGAAGGTACTGTTTTAGCTTTTATTAATCAAGAAGATCTTTATGGCTATGTATTGACACAACAAGTTCAAGCTGTATTTAATATTTCTGAATCAACTATTTATCCTGTTTTGCGGCGATTGAAAAAAGAAAAATACTTGGTAACATACGATGAACCATTTCAGGGACGGAATCGACGTTATTATAAAATAACAGAGGCAGGTAAAGTGGAACTACAAGTTATTAAAGATGAATGGAATGAGTTTAAAACTAAGGTAGATCAGGTATATAGAAGAAAGGTTAATTATTAAAAAGGTAGTAATTTTAAAAAGCGCTATTCAATGTTTTGAATAACGCTTTTAAGTTAAGAAAAATATGGTTCTAAAATTTTTAAAGAAAACTGATCAAAGTTAATTTGTGCAAGAGCGCCATAAGGAAGCGCGGTGTGTGGGTAGGCATGACCAATGTTAACGTTTGCCAAAATGGGTGTTTGATACTTTGCAGTGGCTGCTAAAAGCCTGGTCTGATATTCGTTAACATAGCAATTGTTCTGTGGCTTTCCCATTAAGATTCCTCGAACAAATTTTAAAAGACCTGCTTGATCGAGTTGGTCAAGCATTTGGGCATATAAAGCAGGAGAGGGACATTCTTCACTAGTTTCAATGAATAAAATGATGTTTTGAGCTTCTTGGGGAGATAAAATTAATCGGTAATGTCGAATAATTTCGGCTTGATCAGAATAACGATTTGGGGTCAAGTCATCATAGAGACTGTCTAAGCAGCCACCCCAAAGTCGACCTTGGATAACTCCATTTCCTCGAAGCACTTGATAACCAGTATCGAGATGGCTAATTCGAGGATGATTGATTGCTTTAGGCGAAAAATCTGTTCGTTCTTCATACCAAGTTTGACTTGCAGGAATATTAGTTGTAGGTGGGTTAATAAAGAAATGATTCCAAGTATTTAGGGTGTATTCCAGCATATTAACATCTAATTCTGCGAGATCATTTAAAAAATTAGGTCCATAAAAGCTCTGCATCCCTAATCGATAAAACATTAGGTGATTATTTGTCGTGTCCGAAAATCCTGTAAATAGTTTGGGGCTTGTCTGTACTGTTTTAATAAAATCTGTATCTTCCATTAAATATGGTAACAAGCGATAAGTATCATCACCACCAATGGCAGCAATAATTGCTTTAATTTCAGGATTCATAAAAGCTTCTTTTAAGTCATCAGCCCTTTCATTGGGATGTTTTTTTAGATAAGTAGTTCCTTTTAAGGAATTAGGCATATAAATAAATTTAAGACCTAGTTCCTTTAAGCGCTTTTCCCCTAATTTTCGTTCATGAAGAACCTGCTTTTCGCCTAAGACACCACTAGACAAACTAATTAGTGCTACGTGATCCCCTTTTTGTAATTGATGTGGTTTTACTAACACAATTTAGCCTTCCCTTTTATTATAAAATGATTAAATATCAGTATATCATAGGTTAAGTATGTGAAAAATTAAAAGCAATTTAATAATTTCTGTTTTCTTGACCTAAAATAGTGATAATAATAAAGTAAATATAAAAGTATTAGGTATTCATGAATGTAATAAGTTAAGGGGGAAAATTAATTTGAGTTTGAAACATTTTTCTGCTTTAGCCGATGACGATTATTTTACTTCAAAAAATTGGCATTTAAAGGCTAGACAAACAACGATAGCAATAATTGGGTGGATAGGTGTCTGTTTACCATTTGTTTGTGTATATATAACGTTAAAATCACCTAAAATTGCAAAACTAGCTCATATTAAATATTATTCGGATATAGTGACACCAATTGGATTTTTAATTAAATTTTTTGCAGTTATATTCATACTTATTGCAATAATTTATTTGTTTTTGACGTTTCGCAATAATCGTCATTTTATCTCCGTTTGGACTAAAAAAAGGGTAGTCAATCAAGAACGCAGAGAGCAACACGAAAAATTAATCGAAGAAGGCTGGAGACAAAAGTTTGGTGACTTAGATAAGCGCCAACAGCAAAATTTTTATAGTGTTAAACCCGAACAAAATCTTGAAACAGATTTTGCGCAGCGTTTATTTAAGAAGCGAGGTTAATAATGAGTTTAACTTGGTCAACTATTAAGCCTTTATTAAATATATTGTTTTTGATTTTAATTTCATATCCCATCCTCGGTGGTCTTGGTTGGTTCATCGGTGGCTTATGTTACAGGTTCGTATTTAGAAATAAGAAAAAATACTTTGTTGATATTTCTGAAAGTGACGAACCATTTATTACGATTATGATTCCTGCACATAATGAAGAAGCCACTTTAGAAGAAACTATCATTTATTTACTTACAAAGCTAAATTATACTAATTATGAGGTTTTGGTAATTGATGATTGTTCAACAGATCGTACCCTGCAGATCCTGCAAGATTTACAAAAACAGTATTCAAACTTACGGATCATTCATATTGAAAAAAATAAGGGTAAAGCGCATGCCTTTAATGTTGGCTTGGCTTTTACTAAAGGAGAATTTGTCCTTAGTAATGATGCGGATACAATTCCTGAACCTGATGCGCTAAAACGCTATGTTAATTATTTCAATAGTCCAGAAGGACAAAATATAGCAGCGGTGACTTCTAATGTCGAGGTTCGTAATCGGACTAAGCTGATTACGAAGTCAATCACTGTCGAATTTTCTAGTATTGTTGGTATTATAAAGAGAGCTGAGATGGGCGTTTTTGGTAGTATTTTTGCTTACAGTGGTGCGAATACGATGTATCGTAAAAGCGCCTTAATGGATGTGGGCTTATTTCGTCAAGACCGCGCTACTGAAGATATTAGTATTGCATGGGATCATCAATTAAATAATTGGTTATCAGTGTTTGCACCTGATATTATTTCTTACACCTTGGTTCCAGAAACGCTAAAGGATTTATATCATCAACGTAAGCGTTGGGCTAAGGGCGGCACGGAAGTTTGGCTTACTAACTTATTAAAAGTTTTGCAACATCCGATTAAAAATTTGGGTGAGTCTCTGTTACTTTTTGATCAAACATTTAGTATTTTTTGGTCATTTTTCTTTGCCATTTCATCAATAATTTTTGTTTTTTTAGTGATTAATTATATTACATTGCAAAATTGGCCACAGTTGTTTTATTTGCTATTCTCAACTTTAATGTTAATTTGCTTTGAAATGATTGCTGGTACTTTACAACTAACAACAGCTTTATTAATTGATACGCGAGGAAATAAGTTGAGATATATTTTATTTGCTCCCATTTATTTACTGTGTTTATGGGTAATTAATACCATAACAATCATTACCACATTTATTCCAGCCATAAAAACTATTTTGGGTCATGGTTCAGGTACATGGGTTAGTCCGACGCGATAAACCAACATTTTGTATAGTGAGATTTTATTATTAAATTTTTCCCAAAATTGCGCTTACGCTTTCATGAGGCTATGCTACAAAGAATTTAAAGGTTTCATTTGAGGCTATTAAGTGGGATAGACAAAATGAAATATGATTTCTTGCTAGCTATTTCAAAAAATGATTATCTCAGTATTCAAAAATTATTTGATTTTATTGTAACCTTTAGGAAAATAATTAATAAGAGTTCTTCTGCTTAAGAAGTTAAAATGCAATTAGCATGTTGATTAAAACTAGTGATTGAGGAGGATTAAAATGTTATTTGGATCAGTAGAAGCAGGTGGCACAAAGTTTGTTTGTGCGGTTGGCAATGAAAATTATCAAATACAAGATAAAACTACTATACCAACAACTACACCAACTAAAACTATGAAGCAAGTTGTTTCTTATTTTAAACAATTTCAAATTGATGCTATTAGTATTGCATCGTTTGGTCCGATAGAGATCAGGAAAACAGCACCAAATTATGGCTATATCACTAAAACGCCTAAAAAGGGGTGGCAAAACACTGACATAGTTGGGATGCTTAAACAAGAAATCAATGTCCCTATCTTTTTTACTACTGATGTTAATGGTTCAGCATACGGGGAATACATAATGTCGCTTCTATCAAACGAGGATATTAATTCACTTGTTTATTACACGATTGGCACAGGAGTTGGTGGGGGTGCCATAGTTAACGGTAAACTAATCGGTAGTTTAGGTCATCCTGAAATGGGTCATGTTTTAGTTAAGCGCCATCCTGATGACTTAGAGTTTGACGGAATCTGTCCGTTTCATAGTGACTGTTTGGAAGGATTAATTTCAGGACCTACCTTTGAAGCACGGACGGGTAAAAAGGGCATAGATGTTCCTTTATCCGATCATGTTTGGGACATTATGAGTTATTATGCAGCTCAAGCTGCATTACAAACTACACTGATCTTAAGACCAGATAAAATTATTTTTGGTGGCGGTGTAACGAGTGAAAAGTTTTTAGAAAAAGTTCGAAAAGACTTTAATCAAATGCTTAATGGTTATATTGCTGTGCCGGACTTGAGCAAGTATATATCCATGCCAGCAATTGTTGATAACGGCTCGGCCACAGTTGGGAACTTTGCTTTGGCTAAGAGAATATTAAAAGAGTTGAATTAAAAAACTGGCATTTAATTATATTAAAGAGCTAAATCATAAAATATGTATCATTTTTAATAATATGATTGAATCTTTACAAGAATTGGATTTTTAGTATGAAGAAAGGGTATGCGTTCAGCATACCCTTTTTATATTTTAGCTAAATTAATGATTTAAATTCTAGATTTTTTTATTTTCTATGATAAATAATTAAAATAACGCTTTCAATTTTAGCTTGAATTTTTATTGCAATATTTTGATAATATAATACAACAGATAAATTAATTATCAAATTATTAATAGTAAATGCAGATTTAATAAATCCAAAATTTTATATAAAGGTTATTAAATATTCATTGCTATAATAATCTATAAAAAGCAGAATAAGTGAATTTTGGCTTTTTTAATATATACGTTATTTAAAAAAGCTTCAAGTACAATAAATAACTAATAACACGTAATATGTTTATATTAATTCGCTACCACTTTTATTTGTATTTTATTAATAATTAATCTAAAAATATCTATAGAAATTAACTGTAAATTGTGAGAAAATCAAGAATAGATACGAAACATGTTATAGCAGAAAGTGAGATTATATTATGAACAAGCATAAACTAATCGAAGACGTTAAAAACACAAATTATAAAATGCATAAAAGCAAAAAAGGATGGGTAGTTAGTTATTCTTTACTAACTTTAATGCTGGGAGGATTATTTTTTGACAGCACTTCTTTTACACAAAATGTAAAAGCCTCGGAAATTGAATCACAAAATAACCAACAACAGAGTATCACCGTTAAAAATAGTTCCCAAGATATTTCTGCTGCAAGAGAAGATGCTCAGCTCAGTTTAAAAGATGAAGCAGATAAAGTAAAACATGAAATCAGCTCTGACAATAATTTGAGTAATAGCAAAAAGCAGGAGCAGCTTAAGACAGTTGATATTATCTTTAATAAAGCTAAAGATAAAATTGATCAAGCGACTACTTTAGTAGACATTAAAGTATTAGTAGCTAACGAAACTTTGAATATAAATTCCTGCTACAAAATTACAACTGCTCAAGCAACTGTTACACACAATAAAAATATTGTTGTCAAAAATAAGAAAATAGTATCTAACAAACCCAAGAAACGCCAATTAAATGTTACTAATAAAACAACTAATAAGAAAGCCAAAGTAACATCGTATTCTGGGCTGAATTCGTTTTTAAAGAGCAGTTCCGTGAGGTCTGCTACTAAATTAGAACAAATTGATAAGCATGAATCTTCAACTGCTTCACAACAGAATGATAATCAAACTAAGAATATTGGGCTACCCGTCACAACACCTAAGGAAGTTACTTCTAGTAATGTACCTAAAGCCATTAATTTGTCTGCTGGTATAACACCTGATTCAGATAATCATGTGGTGGATCAGAGAAGTACGAAGAGTGCCGTCTTAAAAGATGGACTTCCATTGAACCCAGAATTGGCAGCAGATGATACTGATTCAAAGGAGATAACTGTATCACCTGATGTTGACAATGGGCGTAAAGATTTTGAAGAAAACATTGGTAAGTCCACTAATGTATCCCCTACTTCCTTAGATATTGCTGTACCAGATCAGATATTAAATCCTGATAAATATCAACAAAAAAGCGTAGATGTAGATAGCTTTAGTGCTTTGGCAAAAGCATGGGCTGATAGGACTGTTACATATATTAATATTACAAAAGATATAAGCTATACTGGAGGCACTATTAGAAATAGAGCTGCGGGAGCAAGTGTGGTAATTAATGGTAATGGTCACACAGTAGATTTGGGCAATCAAGATTTTGGACTAGGTGTAATTCCAAGTACTAATCCGACAACGATTACCCTGACCAATACAAAGTACCAACAAGGATACGCTGTTAATGATGGTCTTTATGGTCTTGTTTATGCAACTTCTGGTTACGGTCTTACCGTAAACGTCGACAAGATTAATTTATCAGCAAGTTCTGCAAATAAAAATAATCCGATCCATGTGGTTTATGCACCCAATGCACTAGTTAACTTTTCAGGCGATAATAATTTTAATATTTCAAATGAAGTTACTCGTGCAGTGACTAAGATTATGTTTTCTAATAAAGCTCATGTGACAATGCAGCGAACTGCTAATGATATACACTTTTCAGAATTCTATTTTACTGTCCCCTCAATTGCAGGAACTGCAGGTTATGGCAATGTAATCATGATGGGAGATGACTCATCCAATACTGCCTATACTAATAATGGTAGTCCTGCTAATTTTCCTGCTGTATATTTAAATATTAATGGGATAACCGCTGGAGATAATGTCAAGTGGGAACAAAGTGGCTTTCAGTACTTTATTAATGGTACCCAAGGAAGTAGCACAGATGCAAAATTCAAATTTGGGCAAAACTTTAATTTGAAGGCGCCATTTACCACTCAACCGGGTGCAATTAACCTTGAAGATAATCAAATAGCTGAATTTGGTGCAGGTACTGTTTTTGATATTAATCAAAGAGCTAATGGCGCAGTAATCCAAGTAAATGGTAGCTCTTCTGTAAGTTTTACATCACCGAAGCAACTTCATTTGGCTGTTCAAGATAATTCAGGTAATCCTGCATCAAGTAGTACGGGAATAATTGCAGGTACAGGTAGTGTGACCCTAAATAATTCAAATGTTTCGACTTGGTCAGGCGTCACCTCTTCAATAAAGTTTCCTAATGGAGATAACACCGCTCAATTTACTAAAATGGTTGTTCAAAATGGAAGAGCAACCCTTACTGATTTAAACGGGAAAATAGCCTCATCTAATATTGTTACATCAACAACAAGGGAATTAAGAACTAATGCACTTCCAGTTGGTAAAATTTTTATTCAGTATGTTGATCAAAATGGCAAAAATATTGGTTCTCCTATAGAAGCTACGCTTGACAAAGATGCTTATATTGGCCAGTCTATTCCACTTAACAATCAAGAAATTGCAGTTACAAAATTGCCTAAAAATTACATGTGGGCAATCGGAAACCAAGTTTATGCTGGAGCAAAAACTGATAAACAAAGTGGTGGTGATAGCACTTCAACGACTGATAATGGGGACGAATTTGGACAGGCCAAAATTGGAATTGTGCCAATGCAAGGTCAGGATTATACTTATAAAGTTTACGTTTATGGTGTAAAGGAAAAAGTAACTTATCAATATATTGATATTAATAATCCAGATAAAATTCTGACTTCAAAACTTTCGGGAAAAGAAGGCAATGAAGCAGTTGGCAATAAAGTCCCAGCCAACTATGGTAATACAATTGATTGGACCAGTGATTACTATACTAAAGATAATGTGCCTGAGAATTATCATTATGTAAAAGATGTAAAAGATGCACCAAACCAAGCTACAACAACGCTAGTAGGAGAAAATAATCCAGTAGTTAACATATATGTAGAAGGTGATACACAAACAATCACGCCAACATATGAGGATAAAAATGGTAAGGTACTTAATCCAACTGAGACCGTAAAGATTACAGGCGCTTTTGGTAAACAAGTAGCTATTCCTAAGGCTCCTCAAATTAAAGATTATACTTTTGACCATGTGGAAATAGATGGACAACAAGTAGCTAACGATACCGAGATTACTATTAATAGTACAACCAAAATTAAATATGTTTATCATGCCTTAAGTGAAGATAAGAGCCAAGCTAAAAAAGATATAGACAACGAAGCTACTAAGATCAAGGACGAGATAGCAAAAGATCCGACGCTTGATGATGCCGCTAAGACAGCGCAACAAGGTCAAGTTGACACCGATGCCAGCGCAGCCAAAGATGCCATTGATCAGGCAGAGAATGCTCAAGGCGTAAAGGATGCCAAAGACCAAGGTATCAAGAAGATTGATGGCGATCATCAGCCAAATAGTACTTCACTAACTGATCAAAAGAGCCAAGCTAAAAAAGATATAGACAACGAAGCTACTAAGATCAAGGACGAGATAGCAAAAGATCCGACGCTTGATGATGCCGCTAAGACAGCGCAACAAGGTCAAGTTGACACCGATGCCAGCGCAGCCAAAGATGCCATTGATCAGGCAGAGAATGCTCAAGGCGTAAAGGATGCCAAAGACCAAGGTATCAAGAAGATTGATGGCGATCATCAGCCAAATAGTACTTCACTAACTGATCAAAAGAGCCAAGCTAAAAAAGATATAGACAACGAAGCTACTAAGATCAAGGACGAGATAGCAAAAGATCCGACGCTTGATGATGCCGCTAAGACAGCGCAACAAGGTCAAGTTGACACCGATGCCAGCGCAGCCAAAGATGCCATTGATCAGGCAGAGAATGCTCAAGGCGTAAAGGATGCCAAAGACCAAGGTATCAAGAAGATTGATGGCGATCATCAGCCAAATAAGAATATTGCGGTCACTATTAAGTATGTTGATGCAGCTGGTAAAGAAATTCATCCAGAGACAACAGTACAAGCAGAAGTTGGTAAGGATTATACGGCTCACGCACTTATAATTGATGGCTATGAGATAGACGGAAATGATTCTAAAACAGTCAACATCACAAAAACTGGTATAACAATTACCTTTAATTATGTTGCTAAGAAGGCGGAAGCAAAACAAGCACCAGTGACAATTAAGTATGTCGATGCGACTGGTAAGGAAATTAGTCCAGAGACAACAGTACAAGCAGAAGTTGGTAAGGATTATACGGCTCATGCTCTACAGATTGCAGGTTATGAGATTGACGGTAGTGAATCGCAAACAGTTACTGTAGGAGAAAAAGGAGCAACAATTACCTTTAATTATGTTGCTAAGAAGGAAGAAGCAAAACAAGCACCAGTGACAATTAAGTATGTCGATGCGACTGGTAAGGAAATTAGTCCAGAGACAACAGTACAAGCAGAAGTTGGTAAGGATTATACGGCTCATGCTCTACAGATTGCAGGTTATGAGATTGACGGTAGTGAATCGCAAACAGTTACTGTAGGAGAAAAAGGAACAACAATTACCTTTAAGTACACTAAGATAAATAGTGGCAACACTAATCCTGGTGGCAATGGTAATAATTCAAATTCGAATAATATTCCTCTCCCTAATGCTGGAAATGGCAACTCAAGTTCAAACTCAAATCCAGGTGACAGTAAAGTGCCGGAACCTAGTCCTAAACCTATTCCAAATGCCATCGAAAAGACTTTAAAACACAATGCTTACTTCTATAGTAAAGAAGGCAAACGAGCTAATCTGTTAATTGCTAAGAAGGGGTCAATCATTGCCACTTATGGCACAGAAAAGATTAATGGTCATGATTTCTACTTGACTGATAATGGCTTATATGTTGATATTTACAACGTTGTTGGACAAAAGCGGAATTTGGTTCATAATGCTTTTGTTTATAACCACTACGGTAAGCGAATTAGTTCTAAATTGCTTAGGAAGAATACAGCAGTTATTACTTATGGTGATCCTGTCAAGATTCATGGTAAAGCCTATTACCTGACAGTTAATAATCACTATGTCAAAGTCGCTAACTTTGCCCCATCTATTACTAGACCAAATAGACAAGTAGCTGATGGTGTAACGGCCAATGCAGTGATTAAGCATAATTCTTATGTTTACAATGATGAAGGCAAGCGGATTAATCAAGTTATTCTTAAGATAGGTTCTAGATTTACCATTGGACAAAGAAAAGTAGTCAACGGTCGTGAATTGCTAGAAATTGCTCCTAACCAGTATGTGGCAAGTGGGAATGTTATTGGTACAAAACGGCAGTTAAAAGTAGCTAGTCATATTTATAACAAAGATGGTAAGCGTTTAGCTGGCAAGCAGTTAAAGAAGCATAAGACGATTAGAACTTATGGTAATGCAGTCAAAATTCATGGTAAAGCGTATTACATAATTGGTCATAATCAATATATTAAAAAGAGAAGTTTTTAAGGAGGATAATTTAATTATTTTGAAATAAGAAAAGAAGCTCTCATAGCAATGGGGAGCTTCTTTTTTGTTTAATAAAATTCAAGATTGGTTAAAGATAATTGACATTGCTTACTGACGCAGTTAAATTAAAAATAAAGTGTAGATTTGGAGGGACTTAACGATGAAGAAAAGTATGAGGATGACAGTCATTTCGGCAGCAGTGTCTTTGTTCTCAGTTGCCACGGGAGCAATTGCTACTTTATTAATTAATTCTTTTTCCAAAAAAGATCAAAGCCAAGATAAGCATGCTAGTAAACAATTAGCGCGAGCGGGTTATACTTTTAAACTTTCTCCACATGCAGTAATGTATCAACAAGCTGAAAAACAATCAACCTTTGAAAAAAAGGATGTTGAACAGCTAATTGAACAAAAAACACTATTTAAAATAATAGCTATTAAGACAATCAATAATACGGTCATGGCTCATATTATTGATCAAAGCGGTGAACATCATGGCTGGGTTAACTTAGTTTCAGATCTTTATAATATTAAAGCATTAAAGCAGGGCTTAAAGCCTTTAGTTGAAGTTGAACTAAATTTGATGCGGCTAAAAGATAATGCGGGTAAACAAATCGCTTTGAAACAATTGCCCCAGGTTCAAAAAGAAATTCAGAATTTGTCGCCGCGCAACAAACAAATTGGCGAAGTTTCCTTACGTGAATTAATGCACTGGTTAGAATATGATAGTAATATCAATATTCCTAGTTTATTAATTGGTAAATATATTAAAGAATAATATTTAGTAATTTAAATGGTTCCAAATATCGCAGTGATATTTGGAACCATTTTGGTTTATAAATATAGATATATTTACAAAATTAAATATGCTATTATCAAATAAAAGCATTTTTAATCACATTGTTATTAAGGAGACCGCTATGCTTGAAATCAATCACCTTACAATTAAAACCCGTCAACCAATCTTGCATGATTTTAGTTATCAGTTTATACCTGGTCAGTTTTATCAGATTGCTGCCGAAAATGGTTTAGGCAAAACCAGCTTTTTACGGGCAATTACTAATTTAATCCCGATTGCCACCGGAAAAATTCGCTTAGAAGGTAAGCCATACGCACAAAATAAGGACAAAGTTTTTTTCTTCGAAAGTAATGACTGGCTCAATCCCAATCTAAATAGTTTAGACTATTTAAAATTTATTAAAAACATGTGGCATTCACAGGTGAATTTAGCAGACGAGTTAGCCTTTTTAGGGGTGCAAGATTACGCAAAAGTACCCATTAAAAAGTATTCCCTAGGAATGAAACAGAAATTGCTGGTAGCCATGTATTTTGTGAGTGATGCCGAATATTATCTAATGGATGAAATAACTAATGGTTTGGATGAAGCAAGTCGCAGACAACTTTATGATCGCTTAGCGCAAGAAGTTATGCATAAAAACAAATGTATTATCATGACTTCACATTATAGCAGTGAACTAAGGATGGTCAACGCTCATCGTTTAGTTTTAGAACAACAAATGATGCGTGAGGTGCAAGAATGATGTCGTACTTTGGTTTTCAATTTAAAAAAATAACTAAGCATAATTTAACCATAATTGCCTTATGCATTTTAATAATTATTTCCTTTGGGGTGTTATTTCTTAATACCAATCAGATTGACAGCGGAGAGTCAATCAAGGGGCAGATACAAGGCAATATTGTAATCCAAAAAAATAATATTGCCCAAGATAAGCGAGCACTAAAAAAGTATTCACCGACTGGTGAAGGTTACCGACAAACTAAAATTGCACTGAAGCAAACAAAAAAGCAATTACAAGCAAATCAAGCGTTGATTGAACATATCAATAAGAGGCAGTGGGGACCAGTTTATAAGGAAAAAATCAAAGAGAGTAATAAAATGAAAACTACTGGATTAAGTGGGCGAAACCTTGACTTTGTTAGTGGCGTAAAAAAACGCTATCAATATTTAGTTAAGCATCCGATGCCTTATGAAAGTGATGCAGCCGTTACTGGTCTTCAGTTTTGGTCAGATTTAAATGGAACCTATTGGCCAATTTTATTTACCTTAGTGATAATTTTTATTCTAACGTATTTATACACTGACACTTATAAAAATGGATTAGATATCACCAGTGTTTTACCAATAAATGTAATGAGTAAGCTATTAACTAATAGTTTAGTGGGGTTAGCCATTAGTTGTTTATTATATTTATTAGTTAGTTTATTAGTCTTTACAGGAGCGTCTTTAATCTTTGGTACAGGTAATTTACAATACCCAACTATTATTCATCACTTGGTCAATGGGCGGCAAACAGTTGCTGTGGCCCCGTTAGCGACTTTAATCCCGCAAATTTTGATCTTACAATTTTTGGAATTTATATTTTTAGTACTGTTTATCCAGCTACTGGCAAAACTATTGCATAATCAGTTGCCAACACTGTTATTAGCGGTACTTTTAGTAGTAGGCATTGGATTAGCAACCACGGTAATTGAACCACTGTCTCAGATGGCCCAATGGCTGCCTAACACTTATTTTAATGCAATCAATGTGGTTTCGGGGGTAGCTGCTTATAACATCGATAATTACCAAATTAATTTTGCTAGTGGAGTAGATACCCTACTAATTGGTTCACTTGTATTGTTCAGTTTGATTTGCTTATTAGAACGGACTAGAACTCCTCATTTCAAAGAAGTGAGGGCACTATAATGGCTTATCTCTTATTTCAACTAAAAAAAGTAGTTAAAAATAAGTTGATGCCAATTTGTCTTTCTATCCTGATTCTAATTTTGGGCGTTGTTTTATTCCTGAATCTACGTACTACGCCTCAATTTACCTTGCAGGCAGGAGCCCAAAAAGAAGGCACTTATTACCAAACAGAAAATGCTAAGTTAAAACAAAATCTGAAGCAACAAAAGAAAAATAGTGACCTTTATCAAGAAACTGAACAAGATATTAACAGTAACCAAAAAATTGCCAACCAAGATTATCAAATACAAAAAGCTGCTCAAGCTGCTAAGTGGCAGTTAGCTTATACGCTTATGTGGCAAAAAAAGCAGCATGAAAAAAAACATTTAGAAAATATCGCTGATCAGATTGATCCAGCACAAGTGACAGAGACTAATAACAAACTAAAATTTTTTGCCTATCTTAAACGCAAACCACTTGCTTATGAAAGTCAAGATATGCCAGTAACGGGAATCCAATTTTGGTTGCACCTTAACGAGCAGTATCTACCGTATCTATTTACTTTGGTGGCTTTGTTTATCTTAACATTATTATTAACAGAACCTTATCACCAAAAACTTGATCTAACTCGGCTCAATCCCATTAGTAAATGGCGTCAGGCCTTAACAGAAATTAGTGCAGGTTTAATTTTACTAGGGGGAAGTTTTTTGGTAATAAATTTGTTAATGATAATTGCCGCTACGATTTTTGCTGGTTCTGGCAATTTAGCTTTTCCGTATTTGACCTATAAATTTGTTAACGGTCGAATGATAACTAATTTTGTGGCTAGTGGCAATTTGATTTTACCAATTATTGTTTTGCAACTTTTGGGTCTGTTATTCTTAGTAGTTTTAGTAAGATTTTTAGCCAAAATTTTTCGCGCTCAACTGCCCACATTGCTGCTTGCACTATTGTTAGTATTAGGAGTGAACGTGGCGGTAATAGCTGTCCCAATGTTAAGAAAAGTTAGTGCTTGGTTACCGATGACGTATCTGAATGCGGTTGATACTGTTTCGGGGAAATTAGGAATGTTATACCAAAATTCGCAATTGAATTTTAGTTCAGGAATCATTGTTTTGCTTAGTAGTACGGTGATTATATTAGCTTTAACTGTTATTGTCGAGTATGCTCATAGCAAAACATAATAAGATAAGATCTTTAGTAGAAATTTTATAAATAAAAATGTCTCGTTTTTATAAAATGAGACATTTTTTAATAGTTATAAACTTGCTTGAATATTATCAGCTAGATAGTTGTAAAGCATTCCTTGCTTTAATTCTTTAGTTTCAACTCCTAGGGCTTCGGCAATTGCATATGCATATGCCCACGCAGTAGCCGGACCGCGACTAGTAATAAGCTTATGTTTGGTGTCTGTAACCGTAATTGTTTCTTTAAATTTACCAGTTGGAGCATCTTGCTTAGTCTGTTTGTCAAAACCTGGATAACAAGTATAATCAGCGTTGTCTAATATGCCATAACGGGCTAAGGCAATTGGAGCAGCACACATCGCTGCATTCCATTTGCCTTCTTCGTGACGCTTAACCATTAAATCGCGAAGTTTTTTATTATCGCGTAAATTTTCGGCACCAATTTTTCCGCCTGGGAAAGCAACTAAATCATAATTTAGTAAACTATCATCCACCACTTTATCACAAATAAGTTGAATCTGGTGATCGCCAGTGATCTTTGGACTAGTTAGACCAACCATGTCAGTTGGAATGCTTAAGCGTCGCAAGACATCAACTACACTTAATCCTTCTACTTCTTCACAGCCATTAGCAAATACTACTGCAACTTTTTTCATTGTTAAAACATCTCTTCTTTCTATTGATTATTATAGACTAGCTCATGTTAAGGTAAAATAATAAGTCACTAATTTTATTTAAATGCAGGGTTGGACGAGGGTTAATTGGAATTTTGCTTTTTTTGGGGGCTAACCATAATGATTGTAATCCAGCATTTTCGGCACCCTGAATTTCATCAGTTAGATCAGTCCCAATAACAAGACATGAATCTGGGTTAAGCGCTTGTTCACGGATAATCTGATCAAAAATTTTTCTGTCAGGCAATTTTTGAGAAAAATCATTTATAAAATAAGTGGCTGAAAAAAACGATAACAATTCACTTGGGCCAAGTCTAGAAATAATAGTTTTTCTTGATTCTTTAGCAAGCATAATTAGTTTGACTTGACTTTTAACTTCGTTTAAAAAGTTGGTTACATCCTTTACAAGCTGTTGTTGCTTTTGTAATTCGTGAATAAATAAATCTATTTGGCTGATGCCAAACGTTTGCAATAGCAGTTTGATTCGTTCGTTAAAGCCAAGCAGTTTGATTTGAGCTTGCAGATTATTATATTTTAATCGTTGGCTTGAACCAAATTCTTGTCCGATGGCATTTAAGGTGGACTTGAGTGCGCTTCTTTCAGCGGCAGATTCATTGAGTATGCTACCCTCTGGGATAAAGATTAATGTTTCAAATTTTGTCACTTTAAATTTACCTTCTTAAATGGTTTACTAACTGCATTATAATCGATATGATGATAAAAGGGGGAAATGATGCCAACATTTTTGACAATAATATTTATTCTTCTAGGAGGAATTATAAGTGGGCTTTTATCATCAGTGGCTTCAATGGCTTCACTAGCATCTTACCCAGTTTTATTAGCGGTTGGGATTCCTCCCGTTTATGCTAATATTACTAATGATGCCGCGTTGATTTGGACTAGTATTGGTTCAACAATTTCTTCTACTAAGGAACTAAAAGGGCATTGGCGTCAGGTGGCTTTTTATGCTATTTTCACTGTTTCTGGTTCACTTTTAGGAACATATTTATTATTGGCGTTTCCAGCGAAAATTTTCGAAAAACTAGTTCCATTTTTTATTGCTGGGTCTGGGGTGATGGTGATTGCTTCTGGAAAGCATCATAATTTAGAGCCTCATAAACGTCCTTTATGGCAGGAACTACTATATATTTTTGCACTTTTAGTAATGGGAGTATATACTGGCTATTTTGGCGCTGCTGGTGGGGTCATTATTTTGGTTTTACTGACATATATTACTAATGAAAAATTCATCGTAATAAATGCAATAAAAAATGTTGTTTGTGGTTTAGGTAATCTTGTAGCCTTAATTGTGTTTGCGGTTACCACACATGTTTATTGGCTACAAGCTATTCCATTAGCAATTGGGATGTTTATTGGTGGATATCTTGGAATGGGAATATTACGTAAGGTTCCAGCTAATGCTGTTCGGCTGTTTATTGCAATTCTTGCCTTTATCCAAGCTGGGTATTTCTTTTATCGAGCATATATGTTATAGTTTATTCCACATTATTTAAAGTAAGGAAAGGAGAATGAGAGGTGGCAACAGAAGTTTATTTAGTGCGACATGGCGAAACAATGTTCAATCAGTTGAACAAGGTTCAGGGATGGTGCGATTCTCCTTTGACAATCAATGGGATTAATGACTTAAAGCGCACGGCACAAGCGTTAAGACAGGTTCATTTTGATAATATGTATTCTTCCGACCTTAAACGTGCAATTGATACTGTTCATTTAATGAAAGATGTTAATCAGGTTTCCGAGATAGGAAAGATAAAAAAATTACCTGAATTTCGCGAAGTGTTTTTCGGGTCCTTTGAAGGTGATGACATTGCTGACACTTGGGAGCAAGTATCACTAGCTGCAGGGATGTTACCCGAAAAAAACATTACTAATATAATTAATCAAGTGGGCATCGATGAATTTCGGCAGGCAACGAAAAAAGCTGACCCAAGGCATTTAGCCGAAAATAAACAGGAACTTGACCAGCGAATGGTACGGGCAATTTCTGTCTTACGTGATTTAACTACAAAAGAACAGAGAATATTGATTGTTTCTCATGGTGATTTTATTAAAACCTTAGCAATTAAGTATTGGAATCAAAGTGATGGTAAACATGACATTATTTTTCCTAATAATGGTAGTGTTAGCCGAGGTATCTTGCATAATAATGGTCAGTTTGAAATTGTTGATTATAATGTTGATGCTGAAAATATTTAAAGTCCTACTTTTAGTAGGACTTTTTGTTACACTAACTGCAAAGGAGAAAAGCAAATGAAAGATCCTACTACAAAGCGGTATGCTTATGTTACAGCGCTGAATGTGATAATCACGATTAGTGAATTTGTCGGAGGATTTATTTCTGGCTCATTGTCATTATTATCTGATGCGGTTCACAATCTAAGTGATGTTGGTGCAATTGTTATTTCGTTTGTTGCCCATTTAATCAGCAATCGACGTAGCAATCAGGAAAAGACTTTTGGTTACCAACGTGCAGAGACTTTGGCAGCCTTTACTAATGGCATCATTTTAATTTTAATCAGTATAGTGCTTTTTATTGAGGCAATTGAACGATTTTGGCAACCGACCAAAATTAGTGGTGGTATTATGCTGGTTGTTGCCATTATTGGACTAGTTGCGAATGTGGTTTCGATGGTTGTTATGCATCAAAATAATAAAGATAACCTTAACGTAAGGTCTACTTTTATCCATATGCTAAGTGATGCTCTTTCGAGTGTTGCTGTTGTCATTGGAGCTATTTGTATTTATTTTTGGCATGTTGCTTGGCTTGATCCAGTAATGACAATCTTAGTATCATTGTTCGTTTTACGTGAAGCAATTGTATTAACTAATGAAGCAGCTAATATTTTAATGGAGTCAAATCCTGATATTGATTTAGACAAAGTAAACCAGATCGTATTATCTTTTACAGAAATTAAAAATGTTCACCACGTCCATGTTTGGCGCTATAGTGATCAATATATTATGCTGGATGCTCATGTTAACGTTGATGCAAAATTAACGGCAGGCGAATTCGAACAGTTAACACAAGAAATTAGTCAAAAATTGGCAACTTTAGGGATTAATCACATTAATTTTCAGGTAGAATGTGAACGTGGTAAAAACTATCAAATGATTGTATCAGATCGTGAACATGAGGAGTAAAGAAAGTGAATTTTAAAGTTAATGTATATACGGCAATTATTGTATTAATCGTTGGCTTATATGATCTAGCCTATGCTTTTAATCGACGCCAAAATCACCGTCGTGGTAATAAAGCCTTTATGATTCTTGGTTTAATCTTTACGGTTGCAGGTGTTGCACTTTTGTTTATGCATTGGATGAATTAAAAATGGTCAAGTTAGTGCTCTTGCGGCATGGTGAAAGTACCGCTAATTATGCTAATATTTATACGGGTTGGAATGATGTTAAATTAACGTCTCGTGGCAGGACACAAGCTGTATTGGCTGGTCAATTAATTAGCAAGATCCCTAATTTTGCTCCCACCCATGTGCATACTTCTATTCTTGTGCGAGCGATTGAAACGGCAAACATTGTTGCAGAAGTTGCCAACTTTTTATATTTGCCAATTACTAAAACTTGGCGACTAAATGAACGTCACTATGGCAAACTTCGGGGATTAAATAAAGATTTATCACGAGAAATTTTTGGTCAAAAGCAAATATTAGAATGGCGCAGGGGCTTTTACTCTGTTCCACCCGCTGGTGATCGAATTACCGATCGGCGTTATGTTAATTGTGATCGCCAAAGATTACCGCGAGCTGAAAGTCTCTACCAAACGCAACAAAGAGTATTACCCTACTATCATAACGAAGTAGCACGACGTCTACTTAAAGGCGAGGATCAACTAATTGTGGCACATGGTTCAACTTTACGTGCTTTAATCAAGAAACTTGAACAAATTGATGATAGCGCTATTACTAAACTGGAAGTTTATAATGCCGAGCCCATCGTATACACTTTTGATAAATACTTACATATAAGGGACAAACAGGTATTATCTTGATTTTTTGTCTGGCTTTTTTAGTTATAAGAGTGGAATTGGCCAGATATATGTTAAAATTTAAGACGATACTAAATATATTTACATTCTTAGTTTGGAGTAGAAGGCATGCGTAAAATATTTTTGTTGCGAGGCGCCCCCGGCTCCGGTAAATCTTCTTTCATTTCGCGTCATCACTTACAACCGTACGCGATTAGCCGTGATCAAATTAGATTATTGTTGGCAAATTTAACCTATTACTATGAAGAAGATACCGATTGTTTACATCAAGTTATTCCGCGCTATGCAAATGAGCAAACGGAGAAAGTGGTGGATTACCTCGTAGAAGAAAAGATGAAACGTGGCGAAACGGTGATTGTCGACAGTACCCATATTCTTGCCGAAAATGTCGAGCATTATCAACCGTGGGTTGAAAGATACCGTTATGAATTATTTGTGGTTGACTTGATGTATCATAGGAATTTGCGAAGTCTGCTTGAACGCAATGAAATTCGGCGACAGTATGACTGGGTCAAGCCTAATGTGGTTAGGGAAATGTATTTATCTTATCAGAGTAATACTCAACTTCCAGAATGGGCTCATGTTATTAGTCCTAATCAGATGGGTAAAGCATTATCACAAAGGGAAAGTAATTTAGATTATTATACTCACGTAATGGCGGTCCCCGATAAAATGAGGGAAGAAGATTTTCCCCATGTCCATATTTCTAATTTTTATTTTTCCTTTAATGATCGTTTTACGGCAAAGTATGGTACTTATCGTAATGTTGTCACGATTGGCAAAACAAAAGAGGAAATTATTAATGAATTTCGGTTGCCATACTTTGTTTTTAAGTTCCATCATAAACACTTTTTAATTTCGGCATACCCGATTAGAAATGAAATGCTTGATCCGATTAAAAAAGTTAAGGGTATGTGGACTTATTCTACAGGATTGGTTAATTTGGCTGATTTTGTGGAACCATTTCCTCCAAGTCAAGCGCAACATGTACATCAATTTAATTTAAGTAAATTACAACCAGATAGGTTGCTTCATATTTGGTAAAAAAACGTCGCTAATTAGCGACGTTTTTAATTTGAAGAATTAAAAGTATAGTAAAGTTATCATTTCAAAAAGATAAAATTGTCATCTTCTTTTTGATTACTAATTTTAGAATGAAGTTTTAAATATGAAATTAAAAAAAGGCAGTTAATGCCTTTTTTTGTTGCTTTTAAGCATAACAAAATCTTAATCTGTTATTAATAACTACCGTTATCTAAGAATTAATGTTTACTTTTTTTTGACTTATTTGCTTTATTTTATTAATTCTTTTTTGCTTATTTAGTAATTGCTAAACCCATGCTAATAGCTAATTAGCTTTAACTAAGTTCAGCTTTTTTTAAGGTTTATTATTTTCTCAAATAACGGTAATTCTATATTACTTTTTTTTTTTTTTTTATATACTCTGTACGATCCCGCAAATTGAGATATCATAAACTTAAGCGCATTTAGTAATAGCTTTTATTT